>JBKQRT010000238.1:0-2773 GCA_052143895.1 Acidimicrobiales bacterium
CGGCGGTGCGTGCGTCGGGGGGCAGCCGCTCGGCGGCGAGCTCGGCCTGTTCCGTCATACGGCGGGTGGCGCGGTCTCTTCCCCGATGAGCTCCTGGAGGCAGATGCCCATGCCGAGCGCATCGCGGAACTGCGCCTGGCGGATGGTGAACGACGGTTGGTCGGCCGCCACGATCCCCCGCTGCCGCACCACGTCGGCGGGCACCGTCTCCTCGAACGTGAGCTCGGCGCCCTGGCGCTCGAGCCGGGGACGCGCCTCGTCTATGGAGGCCACGTTGTAGACGATGGCGTACACGCCCTCGCCGCGTTCGGCCAGGACGGCGTTGACCGCGGTGGCGCCCCCGCCCCCGGCCGCAGTCGGGGCCACGACTTCGATGCCGGCGTCCCACGCCAGCAGGACGTGCAAACCGCGTTCGGGTAGCTCGATATCCACCATCGTCAGGCCGAGGGCTCGCTCCCAGTAGGCGCGCACCCGCTCGAGGTTCTCCCCGCGCACGCACCACACGACGTGGTGCACCCGATCGACGTCGCTCTCCATCGCCCCCTCGCTCCCTCGCTCGATCGCTCGATCGCTCGCCTGATGCGGCCCGGTCAGATGCCGGCGATCCGGCGCGCCAGGGACTGTACCGCTGCGTGTGCCTCGTCCGGCGCGACGTCGTCGAGCCCGGCGGCGTGGCTGACGAAGGCGCCGAAAAGGCTCCAGCCCAGCGTCAGCGCGGCGATGGCGGCGGCGCGGAGCCGGGGGTCGTCGGCCAGGTCGTCTGCCGCGTTGTGGCCGGCGGGGCCCCCGCCCGCTCCTTCGTCTGCGCCCCGCACCGGCAGCATGGCGATGAGCTTGGGCAGGGCGGGGGACGGACCGGCCAGCTCTTTCGGATCGCGGCCCTGCAGAATGGCCCAGGCCAGGAGCCGGGAGTAGCGCGCCCGGTCGGCCCCTACCGGTCCCTGCAGGAGCTCGAGCGCCTCGCCGACGCCGCCGGCCTCGGCGAACCGGGCCGCGGTCGTCGAGGTGCTTCGTGCGATCACCAGCCGTAGCAGTTCGTCCTTGGAGCCCACGTACTGATGGATCAGGCCGTAGTTCAGCCCGGCGTGGGCCGCGATCTCCCGCAGCGAGACGCCGTCGGGCCCGCGGGCGGCGAACAGCTCGGTGGCGGCGGAGACGAGAGCGGCCACCGCGCGGGCGCGGGCGGGCCGGTCGGTGCTCAGGGCGCCGGCTGGGCGAGCGGGCCCCGGATGAGCCGGCCGGGCCGTGCGCCCGTGGGTCGACCGTCCTCGATGATCACCTGCCCGCCCACCAAGGTGGCCAGAAACCCGACCGACTTCTGCTCGATGCGCTTCTCGCCGGCGGGCAGATCGTGGACGACCGTCGGCAAGGCGGGGGCGACCCGGTCGGGGTCGAAGACGTTGATGTCGGCGACCAGGCCCTGGCGCAACAGCCCGCGGTCGTGGAATCCCCACGCCCGGGCCGGCGCCAGGGTGATCATCCGCACCGCCTCTTCGAGGCTGAAGTCGCCCCGGTCCCGGACCCAGTGGGCCAGCAGGTGCGTGTAGATCGACGCATCCGCCATCTGGCTGACGTGGGCCCCCGAGTCGGAGAACGACATCACCGTGCGCGGATGTGCCATGGCGCGCTTGGTCTGCTCGTGGTCGAAGGGCAGGTTGGTCTGCACGAAGAACTGATGGAGGTCCGTCTCCCGCGCCAGCCGGATCATCAGCTCGACCGGGTCGATCCCCCGGGCGGCGGCGGCCTCGGCCACGGTCGGGTTGGGCGGAACGGGCTGCTCGAGCACCTGCATGCGGTCGAACTCCGGCGGGCGCGCCTCGCCCCCGAGCGCCCGCGCGTAGGGACCCCGGTGGGCCGCGGCCACGAGGCGCCGCACCAGGTCCGGATCGCCAAGGGCGGCCAGCTGGGCGTCGAGTGGCCGCGCCCGCAACTCGCGCCACTCGGGGAGCCCGTCGAAGGGCAGCTGGGTGCGGAACGACGACATGGTGCCGATGCCCCGGCAGTGGGTGAGCCCGAACATGCGGCCGCCGGCGGCCGCCGCGGCGTCGATCAGCCCGAGGGCCCGGTCGCTCCCGCCCCCCAAGGCCACGGGCACACCGGTGCGCACGGCCAGGTCGACGAGGCGGGCGTCGCGCTCGGGATCGTCCGGCGGGGGCGGGTCCTGCACCAGCTGGAAGACACCCGTGCCGAGAGTGCCCAGCACGCCGACCAGCTCGGCCACCTCGGCCCACGAGGCCAGCCGGGAGGCGACGGGACGATCGTCGGAGGTCCGGTGGTGCTCGGTGCGCGAGGTGCTGAACCCGTAGGCCCCCGCCCGCAGGGCGTCCTCCAACTCGGCGGCCATCGCCTTTAGATCGTCCGGGCCGGCCTCCTCCTCGAAGGCACGCTCGCCCATAGTGAAGGTGCGCAACGCCGAGTGCCCGAGGTTGGCGGCGTAATTGATGCTCTTGGGCTGTCGTTCGACGGCGTCGAGGTACTGGGCGAAGGTCGACCAGGTCCAGTCGATGCCCGCGGCCATCGCCACCCCGGAGATGTCCTCGGCCCGTTCGAGGTTCCGGACGACGAGCTCGCGCGCCTCGGGCGCGGCCGGGGCGAGCGTGAAGCCGCAGTGCCCCATGACCGCGGTGGTGATGCCGTGCCAGCACGAGTTGGCCCCGAGCTCGTCCCAGAACACCTGCGCGTCGAGGTGGGTGTGCCCGTCGATGAACCCGGGCGTGACCACATGACCCTCGGCGTCGATGTCCACCGCCCCGTGTTCACGGATCCGGCCGAT
>JBKQRT010000239.1:0-6913 GCA_052143895.1 Acidimicrobiales bacterium
ACCTGCACGGCCGCCGCCTCCCCGTGCACCGTCTCCGGACTGACCAACGGCACCGCCTACACCTTCACCGTGACGGCCACCAACAGCGCCGGAACCGGTGCGGCCTCGACCCCGTCCAACTCGGTGACCCCGGTGGGGGCACCGGGTGCCCCCACCGGGGCGACCGCCACCGCCGGCGACGCCACCGCCGCCGTGTCCTGGACCCCGCCGGCCAGTGACGGCGGCTCGGCCATCACCGGATACACGGCGACCTCTTCGCCGGGCGGTTTCACCTGCACGGCCGCCGCCTCCCCGTGCACCGTCTCCGGACTGACCAACGGCACCGCCTACACCTTCGCCGTGACGGCGACCAACGGCGTCGGCACGGGGCCGGCGTCGACACCCTCCAACTCGGTGACACCTTCGACGCTGCCCGGTGCTCCCACCGGTGTCAGCGCCACGGTGGCCAGTGCCAACTCGGCCAACGTGGTGTGGGCATCCGCCAATAACGGCGGCTCGCCCATCACCAGCAACACCATCACCACCTACAAGGGGGCGTCGGTCGTCGGCACCACCACGGTCGGAGCGGTCAACACCGCCACCGTCGGCGGACTGACCACCGGTGACACCTACACCTTTACGGTGACGGCGACCAACGCCAACGGTTCGGGTCCGGCGTCGGCACCCTCCAATGCCCTGACCATCACGGCGCTCCCGTTCGTCACCACGACCGGGTACCGGCTGATCACCTCCGACGGTTCCGTCTTCCCACACGGTGACGCCGGTGTCTACGGACAGCTGGGGTCGACGGTTCTCAACGCCCCGATCGTCGGCGCAGCACCCACACCCAGCGGGAACGGCTACTGGCTGGTCGGCGCCGACGGTGGGGTCTTCGCCTTCGGTGACGCCCACTTCTACGGTTCGACCGGCTCGACGCACCTCAACGCACCGATCGTCGGGATCGCACCGACAAAGGACGGCAAGGGCTACTGGCTGGTCGGCGCCGATGGTGGCGTGTTCAGCTTCGGTGATGCGCACTTCTGGGGCTCCACCGGATCACTTCTCCTGAACGCTCCGATCGTCGGGATCACCGCCACCTCAACCGGCAACGGCTACTGGCTGGGCGCCGCCGACGGTGGCGTGTTCAGCTTCGGTGACGCCACCTTCCACGGCTCGATGGGTGGCATACACCTCAACGCACCGGTGGTCGGCATCGCCGGCAGCCCGACCGGTAGCGGCTACTTGCTGGTCGGCGCCGACGGTGGCGTGTTCAACTTCGGGGCCGCCCACTTCGAGGGCTCCACCGGATCACTCGCCCTGAACGCTCCGGTCGTCGGGATCTCCGTCACCCCGTCCGGCGAGGGATACTTGCTGGCCGCCCGGGACGGCGGCGTGTTCGCCTTCGGTGACGCCACCTTCGAGGGATCACAGTCCGGATCACCTCTGCTGGCTCCGGTGGTCGCCATCGCAGGCTAGGTCCCTCCACGCAGCGGTACGACGCAGGCCGGGCTCTTCGAGTCCGGCCTGCGTGCTGTCCGGGCACGGTGGTGGGCCGCGGAGCTGATCTTCACCGTCAGGCCAGATTGCGGAGGGGAGGACGGAGTGCGTCCGGGTTGTCGTCGAGCTTGGCGAACACCATCACGCCCTGGCTGGTGGGCCGGGTGGACAGCACCGTCACCGCGACCATGCCCTGGTCGATCAGGTGGATGGCGTCGTTGACGACCACCATGTCCCCGTCCGGCAGGTAGCCGACGGCCTGCCGGGGTTGGCGGCCCTCCCGGATCAGCTCGACGGACAGCCGCTCGCCGGGCAAGTGGTCCGGTGTGAGCGCGCTGGCGATCTCGCGTAGGTCGACGACAGCGACGTCCCACCGGACGGCTTCGTCCACGACCTTGCTGGAGCAGGTGCCGACGCGGAGCCCGACGCGGCGGGCGACGGTGAGCAGCTTGGTGGTCGGGTCGTCCACCTCGGGGACCTCGTCGCGCGCCAGGTGCACGGGAATGCCGAGCTCGCGGAGCGCCTCGACCCCTTCGAGGCCCCGGCGGGCCCGGCGGGAGCTCACCGGATCCGGCGCCTCGGCGACGGCCAGGAGGTGGTCGACGACGAACTGGGGGATGACCAGCCCCCCGGGGAGAAGCCCGCCGCGTCCCAGCACCAGCAGGTACCGGTCCATGATGGCCGAGCTGTCGACGAGCAGGGCGTGACCCTGCGCCGGCTCAGGACGAGGCGCCAGGATCCGCGAGAGACCGGCGGCGGCCACGATCTGGCGGCCTTTCACCGAGCCGAGCCTCCAGCCGAGGGTGGCCAGCACCCAGCTGGCGATGGCCACGACCACCAGGGCGAACCCGGACCGGAGGAGGGCTACGAACGGGAGCCCGATGACGAGGCCGAGGAGCATGCCGGTGGTCGAGATGATCGACGCGGCGAAGATCTCCCCCGGGGGCGTGTTGCGGAAGAGGAAGACGGCGTGCTGCAGGCCCCGGTCGATGAGCCTTCCGCCCACACCGCCGATCACGTAGCTGACCCCGGCGCCGAGCAGCAGCCCCGTAACCGGCGCATGGGGATTGGCGCTGACGGTGCGGCCGAGCTCGAACCCGGCGACCGCACCGGCCAGCACGATGAGGAGGCGGAACCCCTCCACGAAGATCATGGCGTTTCCGGCCCGCTCGGCCGATGTGGATGGGGGAGACTTCATGGTCACCACTCTGGTGTCAGGGCGCGGAGGGGCCCGCAACGTAATTGTCGGAATCCGGGCCGGAACCTTTAGGAACGGTCGCTGTGGCGCCCCGGCGGAGATGGGCTAAATTGCCTGATGCACGGAGCCGGCCACGTGCACGCTTGGCGAAGAAAATGCACAGAGTGGTAGCCTGACCACAGACAGTGCGGACGGCGGGTGATTCCCGCTGCGCACGCCGCAGCAGACGAGAATCCCATGAGATCCCTCCTCCGCCCTCCCCACCACGCCGTCGGGCAGCCCGCCCTGACCGGGGTGCCGGCCCTCCCAGTCGACCCGGGCCCGCCCGAGGACGGCGTGGCGGAGGCCCTCGAGGGAACGCCTGACCAGTACACCCGGTACGACCTTCGGGTCACCGCCCTCGGCCTGATCGTCGGGCCGTCGGACAGCTCCGAGCATGAGGTCCCCTCCCTCGTCCCCTGGTCGGCGATCGATGCCGTCTCCGCCGAGGTGCCGGTCGTCGTCCCCGGTGGACCGACGGGGCAACTCCTCGAGCTCAGCGTGGTCGACCCCTGCTGGCTGGGTGGCGACGCCACGAAGACGTTCGTGGTCCCGGCGACCGAGGTCGGTCCCTTCCTGCGGGCCACCTCGGCCGGCGGGAAGGCCCGAGGGGGGCTCATCGGGGGGACGCTGGCCGCCGCAACCGCCCTGCGGTCCAGGGCCGCGAACTTGCTCTCGATCCGGTCGCCCGACGGGCACGACCCGCGGCACGGCACCGTCCGCCGCCGGCTGGGTCCGGTCGCCGTGGCCCTCCTGGCCCTCCTCCTCCTCGCCGGCAGCGCCAGCACCTCCTTCGGCTCCGCCGGCAACGCCGCCCCGACAGGACGCGGCCCGGGCGACCAGGGCAACCGGGTGCAAGCCTCCAAGGAGCACCTGAGCGCCGACTTGCCGGCGGCGACCGCGGCGCCGCTCCCGGCCCCCCCGTCGTTGGCGTCGTCGCCGCCACTGCAGTCCCACGAGGTATTCGGCTATGCCCCCTACTGGACCCTGCCCCAGTCGTCGGGTTTCGACGTTCAGGACCTCACCACGCTGGCCTACTTCAGCGTCGACGCCAACGGCAACGGCACCCTCGACGAGAGCGGCGCCGGTTGGAACGGGTACGAGAGTCAGGACCTGGCCAATCTGGTGACCCGGTCGCACGCCGCCGGTGACCGGGTGGTCCTCACCGTCACCTGCTTCAGCCAGAGCTCGCTCGACCAGATCACCTCCGATCCCAATGCCGCCTCGCGGCTCTCGTCGGCGCTCATCACGGCGGTAGCGGCGAAGAACCTCGACGGGGTCAACTTCGACTTCGAGGGCGAGGGGAGTGCGGATCGCAACGGGCTGACCGCGCTCATCACCCAGGTATCGGCGGCGCTCCACGCCGCCAACCCGCACTGGCAGGTGACCATGGCCGCCTACGCCAGTGCCGCAGGCGACCCCAGTGGGTTCTACGACGTGGCCGCCCTGGCGCCGGCGCTCGACGGGTTCTTCGTGATGGCCTACGACATGAATGACCGGACCTCACCGAGCGCCACGGCACCCCTGGTGGGTGGAGGTTTCGACGACACCGAGGCACTCCAGCAGTTCACCGCGGTGGTCCCGCCGTCGAAGGTGATCCTGGGCGTGCCGTACTACGGGTACGACTGGCCGACCACCGATGGCACCATCGCGGCGCAGGCGACCGGTCCGGAGTCCCCTCTCACCGACGCGGTGATCGACGCCTCGGGGCACCCGACCTACTGGGATCCCACGACCCAGACGGTGTGGACGTCCTACCAGGTGGGATCCCAGTGGCACGAGACCTACTTCGACGACCCGACCTCGCTGGCACTCAAAGCCCAGCTGGCCAATTCGTTCCACATCGCCGGCGTGGGCATCTGGGCCCTGGGCATGGACGGCAATGACCCGGCCATGCTGGCGGCCCTGCTGGGGAACGCACCGGCGGCCAAGGACCTCCAGACGGGACCGACGACCACCACTCCGACGTCGTCGACTTCGTTGCCCGGCGCCGGGTCGGTCACCACGGGTGTGTTCGACAACGCCACCGTGCCACTCGCCCCGGTTGCGCCGCCCGCCAACTACGGGACGGTCCAGTACCTCGGGACACTGACCGGGCTGCAGACCAACGCGCCCAGCCTCACCTGTCTGGAGGGAGGGGCGCCCATCAGCGTGTGGACGTTCAGCGCGCTGCCGGGCGTGGACGTCGCCGTGTCGGCGACACCGCAGAACTGCATCGGCGCTATGTTCACCTTCCCGCCACCTGCCACCTCCCCGTCGGCTTCGACCACTACCACCACGACGTCCCCCCCGACCTCGACGACCGCGCCAGCGACCTCGACCACCGTCCCCAGGTCCACCACCACCACGACGTCCCCGTCGACCACCACCACGACGAGCACGGTCCCACCCAGCACGACGACCACCTCGCCGTGAGCCAGGGGGTCATCGGCCGCGGCTAATGTCGTCTGGTACTCGGGGGTGTAGCTCAGCTGGTAGAGCGCTACGTTCGCAATGTAGAGGCCGACGGTTCGAGTCCGTTCACCTCCACCCCGAAAGTGCAGGTCAGCCGGGGTTCATGCCCCGGCTGACTGGCGCTCGAAGTCGGTCCGTGCGCGATCCGTGCGCGATCGGGAGGTAAACAACGGCAACTGGGCGCCAATTGCGAGCCTTGGGCGCCGGACTGACTGCGCTGCCTCGCTCTCGAAAGGTATCTATCGAATAGCCACCCCATCTCTGAGATGCGAGCCCATCGGTTCGGACCGGGCAAACAACGAGATCCAGGCATGCTCCGCTGACCTGGGACGGGTAGAACCTCTGGGTGCCGAATACGTCATCCGGACCGTCGACCTGGACTTTCGTAGCCACCGCTCCGTTGAAGAAGATGGAGCGTGGCCCTCTCCTTCCTCTACCTTGGATTCGTCCGCATTCTTCAGTTCGTCCGCCTCCCTCGTGGTGAGCAGCAGGACCTGGCCATCGAGATCATCATGCTCCGCCACGAGGTGGGGGTCCTGCGCCGCCAGGTGGCCCGTCCAGCCTTGCAACCAGCGGATCGGGCAGTGCTCGCTGGACTGAGCCAACTTCTGTCGGCTGCTCGCCGAGGGCGCTTCTTTGTCCAGCCGGAGACTCTCCTGCGCTGGCATCGAGACCTGGTGAGGCGGAAATGGACCTACCCGCACGGCCGGCCTGGACGACCGGCTATTCCAGCTGGCACGGTCTCTCTGGTTATCCGCCTGGCGAAAGAGAACCCGACCTGGGGCTACCGACCGATCCACGGGGAGCTGGCAACGTTTGGCGTTCAGCTCGCCCCTTCGAGTGTGTGGGAAATCTTGCGTCGCCATGGCATCGAACCCAGTCCTCGTCGATCGGGGCCGACCTGGACGGAATTCCTGCGAACCCAGGCAGAGAACATGCTGGCCTGCGACTTCTTCACCGCCGACACCGTCTTGCTCCGCCGGCTCTACGTGCTGTTCTTCATCGAGCTCGACACCCGTTGGGTCTATCTTTCCGGCATCACCTCCAATCCAGTGGGGGAGTGGGTCACTCAGCAGGCCAGGAACCTGAGCTTCGACCTCGCAGGCCGAGCTCAGGCAGTCACGTTCCTCATCCGGGAGAGGGACACCAAGTTCACATCCAGTTTCGACGAGGTGTTCCGCACCGAGGGCATCAGAGTGATCAAGACTCCTGTTCGACCTCCACGAGCGAATGCGTTCGCCGAACGGTTCGTCGGCACCGTCCGGCGAGAGTGCACCGACCGGCTACTCATCTTCGGGCGCAAGCATCTCCAGCAGGTACTGGCCGAATTTATCGCTCACTACAACGACCACAGCCCGCATCGCTCTCTCGACCAGCGGGCACCGAGAACATTGCAGGTCGAAGCAGACCCGATCGATGAACCCGATCCCACAAGGCTATGTCGAAATGAGGTCCTCGGCGGCCTCATCCACGAGTACCGACTCGTTGCATGACCTGGTCGGATGAGTATTCGGCACCGACAAGTCCGGAAGGGCATGGCGACGAGCCATCGGCTGGGATCGCCGCTCAGATCCAACCTGCGAGCCCCCGGGCGATCAAGAGAGGACTAGTGCCGCGTCATGCAACGTTTGCGCGCTTGACCAGCTCACGGAGGGCCCGGTCGTGTGCATTGCGGTTTCGCCAGATGATGTAGCGGCGGATCATGGACGCCTGCTCTCGGTGGCTGGCGTGGTCGGTCCCATCGAG
>JBKQRT010000240.1:0-8765 GCA_052143895.1 Acidimicrobiales bacterium
GACGGACGTTCTGCCATCGCCGTCGATGCTAGCGAGTCCAGGACGGCCCGGCTCGGTACGGTGTGGCCGGGGGACCCGCCGCCGGCACCGGAGTGAAGGTCACCGGCATGGTGGCCACGCCGGCCAGTGAGGGGTCCCGCTCGTAGAAGGTGGTCGCCTGCCGGTCGACCCGGTAGTCCGGGACCCGGTCGAGGATGGTGCGCACCATGATGCGGAAGAGGGCGCGCGCCAGGTGCATCCCGATGCAGCGGTGGGGACCGACGCCGAAGGTCAGGTGGGGGTTGGGGGCACGGTCCTGGCCGACAACACCCTGTTCATCACCGCATCGGGTGCCGAGCGCCTCACCCACCTCAGCTACGGCCCCGTGCACGAGCGCGCCTGATGCGGCGTCACTCAGCGCCGGGCCACGTCCCGTACGGCTTCGGCCAGCGACGCCACTGACGGCAGGACGGACGCCTCCAGTGTGGGGGCGGACCCGATGGGCGCGAACCCGGCGCCCACCCGGCGGACCGGTGCGTCGAGCTCGCCGAACAGCTCCTCGTTGATCAGGCTCGCCACTTCGGCGCCGAAGCCGCCGAACCGGGTGGCGTGATGGGCGACGACCACCCGCCGGGTGCGGGCGACCGACCGGAGCACCGCATCGGCGTCGAATGGCACCAGGCTCCGCAAGTCCACCACCTCGACATCGACCTGCTCGGTGGCCAGCTCTTCCGCCGCGGCGAGGGCGTCGCGCACCGTACGCCCGTAGGTGACTATGGTCACGTCCGTGCCGGGACGCTTCACGTCGGCCACGCCGAGCGGGACCCGGTGGTCCCCCCCGGGGACCGGGCCCTTCGTGCCGTACAGGACCACGTTCTCCACCACGACGCATGGGTCGTCGTCGAAGATGCAGGTGCTCAGGAGCCCCTTGGCGTCGGCCGGCGTGCTGGGCACGACGACCTTCAGCCCGGGGACATGGGCCAGCCACGCCTCCAGGGTCTGGGAGTGGGTGGCGCCCGACCCGATCCCTCCGAACACGGCGGTCCGCAGGGTGAGGGGGATCCGGAGCAGGCCACCGGACATGAAGCGGGCCTTGGCCGCATGGTTGACCAGCTGGTCGAGACCGATGCTGACGAAGTCCATGATCATGAGCTCGGCCACCGGTCGCAGCCCGACGGCCGCCGCACCGACCGCGGCCCCGACGATGGCCGCCTCGGAGATCGGCGTGTCCCGGACCCGCTCGGTCCCGTAGGTGGTCGAGAGGCCCTTGGTGATCTGGGAGATGCCGCCCCCCGGGTCGGCCAGGTCCTCCCCCATGAGGAATACCGCCGGATCGGCGGCCAGGGCCTGGGCCAGCGCCAGATTGAGCGCGTCCCGCATCGTCCGGGTGGTCGTCGTGCCCACGTCGGGGACGGCCGGTCCGGTCATACCGGCATTCCGGCGGGATCGCCGTAGACGTCGACGAACGCCTCGTCAGCTGACGGCAGCTCGGCAGCCAGGGCGGCGGCGAAGGCGGTGTCGACCTCGTCGCGGGCCCGCCGTTCCAGCTCGTCCGCCTCGTGCTCGTCCAGCACGCCGTCGCCGAGCAGCACGGCTCGGTAGCGGGCGATCGGCTCGGCCTGGCGCGCCGCCGCCAGCTCCTCCTCGGGGATGTACCGCATGGGGTCGCCGAAGTAGTGGCCCCACAGGCGGTACGTCGTGCACTCGAGCAGCGTCGGGCCGCCACCGTCCCGGGCCCGGGCGACCGCCTCGTCGAGCCCACGGTGGACTGCGTCGGGGTCGTTGCCGTCGACCCGGACCCCCGGGATGCCGTAGCCGGCCGCCCGGTCGACGACGTGCGCCACCGGCTGGGCATGGGCGGTCGGTGTCATCTCGGCGTACCGGTTGTCCTGGCACACGAAGACGACCGGGAGGGCCCACAGGGCGGCGAGGTTGACCGCCTCGTGGAAGGAGCCGGTGCCCGTGGCACCGTCCCCGAAGCTCGCCGCGGTGACCTGGTCGGTGCCCCGCAGGTGCGCGGCCAGACCGACCCCGACGGCGATCGGCAGGCCTGAGCCGACGATCCCGGTCGACAGCACGAGGCCCGACGGTGGGTGCGAGATGTGCATGATCCCGCCCTTGCCGGTGTTGACCCCGGTGCGCCGGGTGAGCAGCTCTGCCACCAGGGCGCCCAGTGGGACGCCCTTGGCCAGCTGGTCGTGCAGACCGCGGTAGGTGGTGACCAGCTGGTCATCGGTCCGGAGCACCACCCCGAGCGCGGCGGCGATGGCCTCCTGCCCGGTGGCCGGCCAGTATGTGCAGGCGAACTCGCCGCCGCTGAGCCCGCGGCGCACCCGCTCGTCGCAGGCGCGGATCGACACCATCGACCCGTACATCGCCCGGCGGGCCTCGACCGTCGGCATCGGCACGCCCCCTACCCCGCCGGGGTCCCGGCCGCGAACGAGGCGGCGTGGGATCCGGCCAGGTGGCCCCACACCAGGCCCATGCCGATCGAGGTGCCGCCGCCGTAGTACGCCGGGCCGGCTGGGCTGGCGATCACGTTCCCCGCCCCGTACAGGCCGGGGACGGGGCGGTCACGGACGTGCAGGATCCGGCCGTGGCGGTCGATCCTCGGCCCGCCCTTGGTGCCGACGGTGCCCACGTACACCGGCAGCGCGTAGAACGGGCCCTGTTCAATGGTCCCGAGGTTGGGGTGAGGGGCGGCGGGGTCGCCGTGGAACCGGTCGTAGGCGCTGTCGCCCCGTCCGAAGTCGCGGTCGCGTCCCTGGCGGACGAAGCGGTTCCACCGCTCGATGGTCTCCTCCAACCCGACCGGGTCGATCCCGACCACCCCGGCCAGGCCTCCGAGGGTGTCGTGGACCGCCAGCCAATCAGGGTCGGGATCGCCGGGGCGGGCGGTCACCACCGGGTAGCGGGACCGGTACTGGCGGTCGAAGACCACCCAACAGGGAAGGTGCCGGGGGGAGTACTCGTCGGCGTCGAACGAGAAGAAGGCCTTCTGCATGTCGTTGTAGTTGGCGGCCTCGTTGACGAAGCGCTGGCCGAATCGGTCGACGATGACGGCGTGCGGTGCGGTGCGCTCCACCCCCACGAAGCGGGCGAGGGGGCGGCCGTCGTACTGCTCGCCGGGCACGGACGATGCCGGGTACCACCAGGCCTCGTTCATGTTGGCCAGGTCGGCCCCGACCTCCATGGCCATGAGCAGCCCGTCTCCCACGTTGGAGGGCGGGCTGTGCGGGTGGGTCAGGGGACCGGGCAGGAACCTCGACCGCAGGGCCGCATTCCACTCGTACCCGCCCGAGGCCAGCACCACGGCGGACGCCGTCATCTCCATCCGTCCGGCGCCGGCGTCGACGACCAGACCGAACACCTGGCCGCCGGACATGGCGATCTCGCACGCCCTCGTCTCGAGCATCGGCCGGATGCCGCGCGAGAGACAGGCCTCGAGAAGCGCACCGATCAAGGACTGGCCGCAGGCCACCTGGTGGTCGGCGGCGCGCCGCTGCACCTCGGCGGCGTCGAAACGCTCGGGGAAGTACGACGGCCGCCAGTCGGCCGTCGCCTCCTGCAGGGTGATGGGCAGGGCGAGCACCGGTGGGCGCCGGAGGTGCCCGGCCCACGCACCGAGCCGGGTGGTGTCGAACAGCTCGGGCTCGAGCATCCGGCCGGCCTGCTTGGCCCCGTCCATCTCCGGGTGGTAGTCCGGCCACGACATCGCCCGCAGCCGCAGCGGGGTGCGACGCTCGAGACCGGCCACGATGCCGGGACCCTCGTCGACGTAACGTTCGAGCAGATCGTCCGGCGTACGCCCGGAGGTGAGCCGGGTCATGTAGCTCAGCGCCTCCTCGCGTGAGTCCGCCGCGCCGCGCTCGGACATGTGGTGGTTCTGCGGCATCCAGATGCCACCACCGGAGACGGCGGTCGTCCCGCCGACGGACGACGAACGTTCGACCACGATGGTGCGCGCACCGCCGTCGCGGGCGGCGATGGCGGCGGCCAGACCCGCTGCCCCCGAGCCCACCACGATGACGTCGGCAGCGCCGTTGGGATCAGAGCTCGACACGGTCCGGTTCCTCAGCCCGTCACGATGCCAGGTAGCGGTCGAGCTCGCGGTGCATGTTGGTGATCCCGGCCTCGTAGGTGTGGGACAGCCGGAGGCCCTCGACGCTCGAACTGCGGATCCCGCGCTGCTGCCGGCCGATGTTGGAGAAGTCCTGCAGCGGGATGCGCGGCCAGTGCTCGCGGTCGTCGGGTGTGTACGGTCCCTCGGGCACGGGCCTCGGCGGGTCGTCGCCGTCGGCCGGGATGGTGAGGGACCACACCTCGAACAGGCACGTCGTGGGGTCGTCGCCGTGGGGCCGGACCCGGTAGACGAGCGCGTTGCCGTACTGGGGCAGCACGAAATAGTTGGGGAAGGCGAAGAAGACGCCGCCCCAGCGGGCCAGGACGTCGGGATCGGGCGGCGGGAGCCGGATCCCCGCCCCGGCGGCATACTCGTAGATCCCCTTGACCACCTCGGCGCCGAAGGTGCTGCCCTCGGGAACCGGGCGGTGCCGCATCCCCTCGATCACGTGCACGTCCCGCGGCAGCGTCATGGCCTCGAGCCCGGTGCTCAGCTGGCGGACCGACTCGATGATGGCGTCGATCTCCCCCACGCCCACCTGCCGGCCCTTCTTCGCCTGGGCGTTCGGCCGGAGCTGGAAGCTCGAGTGCCCATGGTCGTGCACCGAGTAGTCGAGGCTGTTCGGGTCGTACCGGTCGGGGTGGCCGAGGGTGAGCTGGGGATGCGTCTGGGGGACGTGGTAGCCCTCCATGAACGCCTCCTGGGCCAGCTTCCAATTGGCGGGGAGCACGGTCGATTTCCACCAGTGGACCCGCATGTCGGCGACGCCCAACGGATCGAGCAGACCGGCGATCGGGGCCAGCGCCTCCCGCAGCGGGCGGGCCGACGGATCCAGGTTGATCCAGACGCATCCGCCCCAGGGGTCCACGCGTACCTGCCGGAGGCAGAGCTGGTCGGGCTGCAGGAGCTCCTGTCCGAACGCGTGCGGCGCATAGACGAACGTGCTCTCACCGTCGAGGTTCCACCGCCACCCGTGGAACGGGCAGACGATGCGCCCACCGTCGAAACTCCCCGTGCCGTTCGCCAGCTGGGTGGCCCGGTGGCGGCAGGCGTTGTGGAAGGCCCGGACGGTCGTCTCGTCGGTTCGGACGACCAGAACGGACTGGTCGCAGATGGCGTACTCGACGAAGTCGCCCGGCGCCGGGATCTCCTCGAGGCGACAGGCCATCTGCCAGACCCGGGGCCACAAGTGCTCGCGCTCCAGCGCCGCGAACGACGGGTCGTAGTAGCGCTCGGCGGCCACGAACCCGGTGCCGTCGACGGTGTAGGGCACGGGGCGCCGGACATCGACCGGTCCCCGTCCGTCCACCGGCCCCGACCGGAGGCCGACGTCGGTCATCCGGGCTCCCGGTCGGACCCGAGCATGGTGATGGTCCGCTCACAGAACCGCCACCGCCCACCGTCCCGGACCAACCGGTCGTGGTAGCGGCCGGCGGCGATGATCCCGAGGCCCTGCGGGGTCGGGCGCACGAACACGTAGTCGGTGGTGGCGGAGGCCGAGCCCCCGTCGACGTCGATCAGCGAGTTGGTGGTGACGTGGAGGCCCCGGCTGCCCGCCGCCTGCACCGTCATGATGTACTCGCGTATGGCTCGGCGTCCCTCGGTCACCTGGTCGCCGAAGATCAGGCGGGCGTCGTCGGTGAACAGCTCGGCCCACTCGTCGAACAGGCCGTCGTCCAACCACTGGCCGTACTGGCCCAGGGTGCGCCTGATCTGCTCCACGTCCTCCCCCACTCGTTCCCCCTGGGTTCATCGTCGGCCGCCACTGGTCGGGCCGGACCGGCAGCAACCGCTGGTGCGGTCGATGCTACGCCCAAACACCTCCCCGCCGCCGGGTCCCGGGAAGGCACGCCGGACTACGACAATTCGCCGATGAGGCCGCCGACCGGATAGGTCCGGCCCTCCTCACCGATGTGCCGGAGGACGCCGTCGACGGGCGCCGCGACCTCGCTCGTCACCTTGTCGGTCTCCAGCACGTAGATCGGTTGGTCCTGGGCGATCCGGGCCCCGTCGGCGACCAGCCACTCGGCCAGCGTGGCCTCGGTCATCTCCATGCCGAGCTTCGGGATGCGGAGTTCGATGGTGCGCACACCTCCTCGGCGCGCTCGGGTGCGACGGGCCACCGCGACACCGAGGGAACGACGCAGCTCATGGTACAAGCTGCGACGAGGCCGTGAGCCGACCGTCAGGGCGGCCCGGGCGGCCGTGGTGGACACGGTCGCAGCCCCTGTCTACCGTGAGCACGTGGACCACCGTGAGCACTATGCCGAGGCTGTGCGCGCCGAGCCCGGGGTTTGTTGGCGCATGGTCACCCGGACCGGTGGCTTCCGGGTCGACACGCCCACCGACTGTCCCGGTCCGGTCACCTGGTCGGGCACGGCCGTGGTCGGTGCCCGCCGGACGAGGCTGTGGTCGTGCGACCGCCACACCCGGGGACTCGTCGACCTCCGACCCGAGGACGCCGGTTGACCCGGAGGGTCTCCGGGCGGCCCGCCGCGTCGTGACCGTCGCCGGCCGTCGGTCGCTGACCGCCCTGGAGATCGCCCGGCAGGCGACGTTGCGGCCGATCGCGGACATCGGCCAGGAGATCGGCCTGCCTCCCGCACTCCTCGAGCCCTACGGTCAGTTCGTGGCCAAGGTGAGGCTCGACGCCACGGCGGCCCTCGCCGGCCGTCCGGCGGCGCGCTACGTGGTGGTGACGGCGGTGACCCCGACCCCCCTC
Organism: Acidimicrobiales bacterium; assembly: GCA_052143895.1. Taxonomy (GTDB): domain Bacteria; phylum Actinomycetota; class Acidimicrobiia; order Acidimicrobiales; family RAAP-2; genus Bog-756. Next base: position 6,825 of record JBKQRT010000240.1, read on the forward strand.
GGCGAGGGCAAGACCACCACGCTGCTGGGCCTGGTGCAGGGCATGCAGCGCATCGGCCGGCGGGCCACGGCCTCGATCCGGCAGGCGTCGATGGGTCCGACGTTCGGGATCAAGGGCGGTGCGGCCGGTGGCGGGTACAGCCAGGCTGCGCCCTTCGAGTCCCTCAACCTGCACCTGACCGGGGACCTCCACGCCGTCACCGCCGCCCACAACACGTTGGCCGCCATGGTCGACAACCACCTCTTCCAGGGGAACGCACTGGGCCTCGATCCGAACCTTGTGACCTGGAGACGGGTCCTCGATGTGAACGACCGGTCCCTGCGCAACATCGTCGTAGGACTGGGCTCGAGCCAGGACGGGGTGACCCGCCAGACCGGCTTCGACATCACGGCGGCCTCCGAAGTCATGGCCATCCTCGCTCTCTCCACCTCGCTCGGTGACCTGCGGGAGCGGCTCGGCCGCATCGTCGTCGGCTTCAACCGGTACGGCGAGCCGGTGACCGCCGAGCAGCTGCGGGCGGCCGGCTCCATGGCGGTCATCATGCGGGACGCGGTCAAGCCCAACCTGCTGCAGACGTTGGAGAACACCCCGGTGCTGGTCCACGCCGGGCCGTTCGGCAACATCGCCCACGGCAACTCCTCGATCATCGCCGACCGCATCGGCATCCACACCGGCGAGTTCCTCATCACCGAGGCCGGATTCGGAGCCGACATGGGTGCCGAACGGTTCTTCAACATCAAGTGCCGGGTGTCCGGTCTGACCCCGGACGCAGCAGTGATCGTGACCACGGTGCGGGCACTCAAGGCGCAATCGGGGGCCCACCGCATCGTGGCCGGACGGCCACTGCCACCGGCGCTGCTCGAGGAGAACCCGGGGGAGGTGGCCGTAGGCGGCGCCAATCTGCGCAAGCAGATCGAAAACGTCCTGCTGCACGGCGTCACGCCGGTCGTGGCCATCAACGCGTTCCCGGACGACTTCCGGTCCGAGTACGAGGTCATCCGCGGCATCGCCGCCTCCATGGGCGTCCGCTCTGCGGTGTGCACCCACTTCGCCGATGGGGGTGTCGGCGCCATCGAGCTGGCCGAGGCGGTGGTGGAGGCGTGCGACGAGCCGAGCGAGTTCCGCTTTCTCTATCCCGCCGATGCCTCGCTGCGCCAGAAGATCGAGACCATCGCCGGTCGGGTCTACGGCGCCGACGGGGTCGACTACCAGCCGGTGGCGGCACGCCAGCTCGAGCTGTTCGAGGCCCGGGGCTTCGGCTCGTTCCCGGTCTGCATCGCCAAGACCCACCTCTCCATCTCCTCCGACCCGGCGCTCATGGGGGCACCGATTGGCTGGCGGCTCCCCGTCCGCGAGGTGCGGGTGTCGGCCGGAGCCGGGTTCATCTACGCCATCTGCGGCGACATGCGCACCATGCCCGGCCTGAGCTCCCATCCCGCGGCGGAGCACATCGACATCGACGAGCACGGCGACGTGGTCGGCTTGGCGTAGGAGGTCGACCTGGCATTGGAGGTGGGCCTGGCATAGGAGGTCGGCCGCGTCGCCCCGCGGGTTCAGGTGGCCAGCGGCTCGCCGGCGTTCTCGACCTCGACCCGCCGCAGCGCCGCGGGGTCCTCCTCGCCGGCCCTCGTCCCCGTGAGGACGAGAACCGCCACCACGGTGCCCACCCCGGCACAGACTGCGGCGATCAGGAATGCCAGCTGGTAGCCCCCGGAGAGGGCGACAGCGGCCGGACGCCCCGACGCTGCCAGCGACCTGGTCCGGTCGGTGGCGATCGTCCCGAGGATGGCCAACCCGAGCGCGGCGGCCATCTGCATCGACACGTTGACGCTGCCGGAGCCGAGCCCGGCGTCGGCGTCGGGCACGTCGGTCATGGCGATCGAGAGGAGGGGCATGAACGAGGTCCCCGCCCCCAGGCCGACCAGCAAGAAGGCGGGGAGC
>JBKQRT010000241.1:0-10792 GCA_052143895.1 Acidimicrobiales bacterium
GAGCCGGTCCTCCAGGTTTAATTGCAAGCTAAGCGAACGAGTGGGGCCGGATGCCCGTCGTCATGGCTGGACCGAGGAGACTCAGTTCACCGCACTGAAGCACCTCGAAGACTGGCGGTCCGATCTCCTTGCTGATGGTCGCATCAAGCCCGACCATGCCTTGGCATGGGACTTTTGGTACGACATGGTGGGCCTTCACACCAAGACGACCGATGAACGAGACGACCGACTCGAACTCATTCGGGACGTGGACCTCTACGTCTCTCGGATGTATCACTAACCGTGCCCCTGATCACCGGGTGGGTGGGAGACTCCTGCCGTGGATCTTCCGGACGGCGTGACTCCCGAGATGTTGGATTCTTTGCAACGAGGAGAGGACGTGCGGCTGCCTGATGGCAGGCAAGTTCGCCTAGTCCGGCCATATGCTCCGCCGTCGGGGGAGTATGGCCCCTGGTCGGTTTACGTCACGCCAGCGGACGACAATGGACTTCCGGTAATAACACTCAGCCCGGACTACGGAGCGCCGTCTCCTCTGTGGCCATCGTCGGACGCCACTGATGCAATGGTCCCCACGGATCTGCTGGCCAGGCTGATCAGATGGCAGGAGGACTTCGATTCCAACTTCCGTTGGGAATCCGGGTGGCAGTCGCAAGAGGCCAAGGCCCGATGGGCCGAACAAGCTGCCGTCTTGGAGGTCGACTTGCAAGCTGCGCTCGAAGGAAGGGCCACGCTGACCGTGGACCTCTGGCCGCTGTAGGCAAGTGAACCGAGTGTCTCCGGACACCGGCTCGGCGACGTTATCGACTCGGTGGGACGTGACCCAGTCGCCATGACGGGGGGGACAGGAGCAAAGTGATGGAACATCGAGGTGGCATTCCCCTGTCATGCGGGTAGGAACACCCCCTTGCTGATTCCTGAATGTCAAGATAACCTGACACTATGAGCCTGCTCTCCACCGATGCCCTTCCCGTTGATCCGCTCGATGCGATCGAGCAGATCACGGCGAGCGAAGTGGAACTTGATCGCCTTCGGTGTGCGCTCGTCAAGAAGGCGAGGCAAGCGGGGAAATCGTGGGAGCAGATCGCCTCGGCACTCGGCACCAGCCGCCAGGCGGCATGGGAGTACTACACGGCTCGCTTCCGCACCGAGTTGGAACGGGCGACTGGAGCTAACGGAGATTTGTCCGAGGATGAAGCTACGGAGCTCGCTGTAGCGGAGTCGCGAGCGGTGCGGCGCCGTCGACGCAGCTGACGGTCACTTCGGTGAAAATCGTGATCGATGCCAACGTCTGGATCTCTGCTGCTATTCAGAGGGGTCCGTCATACGTCATCGTGGACCGATGGCTGGTGGGAGCGGAGATCGATGTGGTGATGTGCCCAGAATTGCTGCACGAGGTCAGGGAGGTCTTGACCTCCAGGGAGCGACTTCGAAAGTGGATCTCCCAAGAGCGCGCTGCAGCCTTCATCGAGATGATTGGAACGATGGTGGACCTTGTGCCCGATCCTCTCGTGGAGGAGGTTGGCATCAGGGACACTGAAGACGCCTACCTGGTGTCCTTGGCGCGGATGCATAACTGCGACTTCATCGTCACCGGCGACAAGGATCTCTTGGAGGGGGAGCACCAAGAGCCGCCATGCATCACTCCAGCCTCGTTCCTGGAACGGTGGTGAAGCAGGTGCGGAACAGCCCGATCCTGCTGCCGTCGGAATCTCGCCAACTCTCTCGGTTGGTCTGCTCCGTCGGGTTGACCGGTACCGGGACCGTCGTCGTGGAGAGCGTGCCGTGAGCGACACGGATCCATCCCAAGATCCCGAGACATCGAGGCGCCTGTCCGCGCTGGAAGCGGAACTTGACGAGTTGAGATCGGAAAACGCAAGGTTCCGCGCTCTCCTCGGCCTCGAGGACCGTGACGCCGGCCCTCGAGCCACTCCGAGCGACGACCGTTCCGTGCCGCCGACGTTGGTTCAGGTGAACAGCGAACGAGAAACGACAGCGCCCCGGGTGTCGCAGAGCTCGACGTCGAGCGAGAAGGTGGCGCTCTTTCGGTCCCTCTTCGTCGGACGCGATGATGTCTATGCACGTGCCTGGAGCAGTCAGCGAACGGGCAAGGCGGGCTGGAGTCCGGCCGTTCTCGATGGCGTCGCCAACGCCAAGTCACCGGATCGCGAGTACCTGCCGTACACGGAGGAGGTCGTGGAGCGGCATCTCGCCGGCGAATCGCACGTGGGGATCTATCCGTTGCTGCACGGCGACGTTTGTCGACTGGTTGCTAGCGACTTCGATGGTCCCGGGTGGGCACTGGATGCTGGCGCCTACCTCGATGTGGCTCGTTCCCTGGGGATTCCTGGACTTCTGGAACGCTCGCGATCGGGCGACGGCGGTCACGTCTGGATCTTCTTCGCGACTCCCGTCTCCGCCTCCTCGGCACGTCGTCTTGGGGTGCACCTCATTCGGGAGGCGATGACGGTCCGCGCTGAGATCGACCTGGCCAGTTACGACAGGCTGTTTCCGACGCAGGACTTCATGCCAAAGGGGTCGTTCGGCAACCTGATAGCGCTGCCGTTGCAGGGGGAGTGCAGGAAGCGAGGCACGACGGTCTTTCTCGACCCTTCCACGATGGAACCCCATCCCGATCAGTGGGAACAGCTTTCGTCGATCGAGCCAGTCACCGTTGCCTTCCTCGACGAACTGGTCGACAGCATGGGGGATCTGGAGACGGGACCGGACGCCCATACGCTACGGCGGACCACAGCCGTCTCCTCACTGGTCGAACTCCCGCGCTCGATCGACGCCCAGGCCGGCGCGATGCTGTCGATCGATCGCGTCGGTGTGCCCCCCGCCCTTGTGGCGGCGCTGAAGCACGCTGCTTCCCTCCACAACCCGGAGTTCTACGAGAAGGAGCGGATGCGTTTCTCCACCTGGAACACCCCTCGATTCATCCGCTGCTACCGGGAAGCTCTAGGTGAGCTGCAGCTACCTCGGGGGCTCCGAGACGCGGCTGAACGCATCGTGAAGGAGGCTGGAAGCGAACTCCGGATCGTGGACGGCTTTCAAGACCCTGAGCCGGTCGCGGTGGAGCTCGTCGCTACCCTCACAGCAGACCAGAGCGATGCGGTCGAAGCGCTGGCTCCCCACGACCTGGGCATGCTGGTTGCTCCACCCGGATCCGGAAAGACCGTCGTCGGTTGCGGGCTCATCGCCCGCCACAAGGTGCCCACCCTGGTCATTGTGGACCGGAAACCGCTCGTCGACCAATGGCGCGAGCGTCTCGTGACCCACCTGGATGTTGACGCGAAGCAGATCGGTCAGCTGGGTGGAGGGAGGAGCAAGCCGAAGGGCCTGATCGATGTCGTGATGGTCCAGAGCCTGGCGCGTCGCGACGACATCGCCGAACTCACAGCGCCCTATGGGATGGTGATCGTCGACGAATGCCACCACGTGCCGGCGGTGACGTTCGAACGCGCCGTCCGCGAGATCCCCGTGCGCAGGTGGATCGGGCTGACGGCCACGCCGTACCGACGAGATGGACTCCAGGCCATGATGGCGATGCACTGTGGACCCGTGAGACATTCCATGTCCGCACCGGCGGAGGCGGATCGCCACTCACTGCAGCTCATCGTCCACCCGACCGCCCATGAGACCGCCGAGGATGGGCAGCACATCCAGACCACATTTCGGGGACTGGTGGAAGACGGGGACCGGACGGCTGCCATCTGCGACGACGTCGCTGACGCCTCCGCCAAGGGCAGGAACTGCCTAGTGCTCACCCGTTGGACCGAACACCTTGACCTGATTACCGCCGCGCTCGTGGAGCGTGGCGTCCATCCCCTGGTGATGCACGGTCAGATGGGCAAGAAGGCCAGGACCGCGGTAATGCAGCAGTTGGACCGTTCATCCGGCACAAAGAACGGACTCGTCCCGGCCGCGACGGCCAGCCTGCTTGGAGAGGGCTTCGACTGTCCTCCGCTTGACACGCTGTTTCTAGCGTTCCCCATCAAATTCAAAGGAAGCGTGGTGCAGTACGTCGGACGAGTCTTGCGACCTACGGCCGAGAAGACGAGTGTCGAGGTTCATGACTACGTGGATGCGTCCGTACCGGTGCTGGCTCGGATGCATCAAGAACGCAGGAAGGCGTACGCGTCACTCGGCTTCGACGTGCCGAAGAAGGGCGGGAAGGCCGGTTGATCTCCAACTTGCAACGGGTGGAATCGACGACTCGACCCCATCCGCAACGAATTCGGCGCACTGCGTGAGCGACTCATTGAGAACATGGGCTGACGCCCGGTGAGTCGGCTCCGCCCGTTGAAGAATCGGGGGGAGTACGACCCCGGTCCGATCGCCGTATCGGAAGCGAGGGCGGCGGTCAGTGGAGTGGGACGTTTGGTGCGAATCGCCGAGCAGGCAGTTTGGTAGGGCGATCGCTGAGCAAGGCGTCGTTGCCCGGTCCTTCGGCCGAATCCATCCCTACTTTATCCCTACAACTCACCGGAGCCGGGTGGATCTGGGACAACTCGAACCGGAATAGACCCAGGTCAGCGCACTGGAGACGACCCGCTGGACCCCCGGAACCGAGCACCCAGATCTTTGAGGGCACCAACCAGATCCAGCGGGTGGTCATCGCCAAGAAGCTGCTTGGGTAGGCGGCGGGCGGTCGAATCCGAGGATCATGTCGCCGACAGGATGTGATCGATTGCCTGGCTAGCGCTGTCGACCTGGGCATCTGCGGCAGGCTCACCAAGGTCCCAGGTCCGACCACGACGGATCCAGATCGTTCTCAATCCAGCCCGCTGTCCGCCCACGATGTCCGCAGATCCCGTATCTCCGACCATCCATCCGTCGAGGCGCGTGCCGCATCGGCAAGCTGCCTCTTCGAAGATCCGCGGGTCCGGCTTGCTGAAGCCGATGGTGCCCGAGACACAGACCGCATCGATCAGAGAGCCAAGCCCGGTCACCTCCAGTTTCCGCTCTTGGAATTTCGGACCGTTGGACACGACCCCGATCTTCCAACCTTCGTTGCGCAATCTCTTCAGCCCGGCCTCGGTGTCCGGCGATAGCTCGAAACCTGACACGTATTCGCTGCGGTACCGCGCGACCAGGACGTCAACGGCATGGGCCAGACCGAATCGTTGCTTCACGTCAGCGAAGAGATCCACTCGCGGAGCAAAGCCGTCGTCATCCAGGTCAATGATGACCGGAGTCGCTTCTGCGGGAAGCCTCTCCGCAGAGACGAATGCAGCTGCCCACCGCCTGAACGTCGCGTCCCGGTCAAGGAGGGTGTTGTCGAGGTCAAAGAGAACCAAGCGGTGCACACTCCCAGTCCTAGTCCGTGGCACTGACAAGTCGGGATTCGCGGAGACGAGGGCCTGGACGTCCCGACGACGCGTCGCTCGTCGTGTCCGACTGTCAGTGTCACCCAGAGCGGCGTCCGCGGGGCAATTGCGACATCGCCATCCAGTGGCTCGACCCTAGACCCTCGCCTCCGGGCTCGTCTCCCCGGTGGTCGTGCAGCAGGGAGCCCAGTCCTGAGGTCATCGTCGGCTGATGGTCGCTACCGAATTGGCGCGAACATGCTCCGGCGCGGGGCTCAGGCCAGCCGGCCCCACATCAGGATCCGCTTGAACGGGTAGGGGTAGGGCGACCGGTCGCCGAGGACGGCTCGCAGGCGATCGCGGTACAGGTCGACGAACCGATCCCACCCGTCGGCACCGAGTGGCTCCTTGAAGCGGGTCAAGGTGGTCCCTTTCACCCACTCGACGACGTCGTCGGTCGACGCCAGGTGATGGAGGTAGACCTGCAGCCGGACGTGCAGCCGCTCGAAGCCGAGGGCGTCCAGGAGCTCCGCGTACCGATCGGGCGCGAGCACGTTCTGCGCGACCGCGTCCGGAGGTGGGTCGTCCATCAGCTCACTGGCGAGCTCGGCCGCCACCAGATGGGAGGGATGGTCGGCGTTGGCCGGCACCTGGACGGCGAGCTGACCGCCGCGGCGAAGGGATGTCGTCCACCTGGCCAGGACGTCCGGGTGGTCGGGTACCCACTGCATCGATGCATTGGCGAACACCACGTCGAAGGAGTCCGCCTCCTCCCACACGCCGATGTCACCGACCTCGAACCGGGGCCCCTCCGACCGGCGGCCGGCCGCACCGGCGATCATCGCCGGTGACCGATCGATCCCGAGCATCGAGCGCGTACCGATGGCGTCAGCGAGCGCAGCCGTCAGCCGACCGTCCCCGCACCCGAGGTCGACCGACACGGGGGCGTCGGCCGGCTCGAGGAGATGCGCCAGATCCCAGAACGGTTGCTCCCGTTCAGCCGCAAACCGGTTGTAGGTGTCCGGGTCCCATCCGTCGAACGGCGCCATCTCGGATCCAGTATGACCGGAGCATCCGTGCCGGGCAGGATCCTCCAGCCGGTCTGGGCGGTCCGGGCGCGACCCGAACCGCTACTCGAGCTCCTTCCAGTGCGGACGCCGGAACAGTCGCCCGAACCGGGCGCTGAGGGAGGAACCCTCGTCGTAGGCGACGTCGAGGTGCAGAACCGGTGGGCCACTCGGTGCGGGCAACGAGGCGGCGTCCTCGTCCGAGAGCGAGCACCGCACGCAGGTGGTCGTGATGTCGGTGATCTGGTCCCGATCGACGAAGCGCAGGCCGTGCTTCGTCTTGACCACGATCCCGTCGAACAGGTCCAGCTCGGGCACCTGGAGCACGTGCTCGACCGTGCCGAATTCGGCGCCTGTGGCGCTGAGGACGGGCGTGGCGGTTTCCAGCGCCAGGTACGAGATCTGCTGCCTGTCGTCCATGACTACCTCCTGAGAAGCTCCTGGTCGGACGTTAGCTGCCCCGCGGGCCCGGAGGACGTCGACGCCAGCTCCCGTGAGCTCGTCGCAGGCGACCGTGCGCCCCACCAGCGCGAGGATCACCGCTTCGGCCGGACCTTCCACGGCCGGTCCGTCACCCGAGGACCAGTCGAGGTCGGTGCACGTCCAGGCCAGGTCGCTCACCTGGCCACGGTTGGCGAAGCCGTGCCCCGCTTCCGGTGTGACGAGGAACTCGAGGATCGCACGGGAAGGCTTCGACGCCACCTCGTGGTCGACGAGCGGGGGCGGCGCACGTACTGACCGTGGACGACCACATCGGTGAGGGGCGCGATCGAGCCGAGACCGGGTGGGGTGAACCGGTTCTGCTTGTTGGCGAGCAGCAAGGCGGCCAGCTCGGGCCCGGTCGACGGGTTGTTGCGTGCTTCGGTGAAGGAGAAGCGGTCGAAGTCGAAGCGGTTAGGACGCCGGCTTCAGCATGAGGCGCGGAAGGCTCTGGCCGAACGCGGTCACCAGATGGGCGGCGACGTCACGCACCGTCCAGCCCTCACACGGGCTGGGGGTGCCCACAGCGCCTCGGTGAGCTCGAGAACGGTCCGGCAAGCCCCACCCGTTCACCGGCGATCATGGCTCACAGCTCGTCGTTGGTCGGCACTGTGTCAGCCTAGGGGCCGTGCAGGCCGGCATGGATCGGAGCGGTCCTGGCTACGAGGAAGGGGACGCCCCGCGCCGCCGGCGGACGGGTTCGACCACGATGTCGGGCCGGTGCCCATCCAGCAGCCCAGGTGCCCGCTGCGGCGGCCGCCGGGGCGCCACCGGTCCGAAGCGCAGATGCCGGCGTGTACCCGACCACGGAGCCGGCGGTGCAGTCAGCCGGTCCGCCAGGTGGTAGGCGATCGTCTCGTAGTTCACCCGCCAACCCCGGAAGTCGGGCCACGCCTCCTCGGCGGTCCGCTCCATGGGGAAGCCCACGTGCTCCAGCATCGTCACCGCCTCCTCGAACTCCTCGAAGGTCAGGTTGATGGGTCCCTCGGGGTTGGGGTCCGGGTCCACCTCCCATCCGAGGACCTTGGCCATCCGGTTGAGTGCGGTGAACCCCATACGGAGGCAGAGGCGGGACTGGGACGAGGCCGTACTCGGGGCCACTGCCAGGTGCATGGCGGCGCCATCCAGCACGGCGAGCAGTCCAACCAGCCAGGAGAACCACGGCTGCGGCGACCGGAACAGGAGCATGACCGGGTACGTCGTGTGGCTCTCGGCCAGGTCGGCCGACCACTCCTCCCACGACGCATAGAAGTCGGGCAGGGTGTCGATGATGCCGACCAGCTGGTGTCGGGCGAGCACCTCGGGTCCCCACGCGGGGATGCCGGCGCGGCTCTCCAGCATGGCCACGAGGCTCTCGCGTCGGTTGAACGCACCGTAGAGCGCGGGAAGATAGGCGATCTGGAGCGCCACGATCACCACCCAGGTGGCGCCGGCGGCGATGTCAACCGCCGAATTGGCCCGACCGCTCAGGTCGATGGTCCCGACCGTGAACACGGCGCCGGTCGCCTGGGCCAGCGCCGACGCCAGGCTGTGGGTCGTCGTCACGAGCATGAGGCCGTATCCAACGATGAACATGGCGGCCCAGGACAGCAGCTGGGCGATCAGCGCGGCCGGCGCCGTCGGGGCCAGCAGCGCGTCCTTCCCTTCGTAGGTCCTGGCCAGTCGGGCGAGCCCGAGGAACGCGATCTGGACCCACCGGTTGACGAGCGACGAGAGCTTTTCGAAGCCACGGGGTTCGCGGGGGAGCACGATGGTGAACAGCACGATGGCCGCCGTCAAGAGGACGACGATCAGACCGATGGCGAACAGGAGGGCGCTCACCATCCGACGCGGAACCTCGCACCGGTGTTCCGTGGCTGGGCGTCGGGCATCCTGCTCATGGTACGGCGGAGGGAACAGGTATGGCGGTGGGAGCGGGCCGGCCCGCCTCCGTCCCGTTCTGCACGCCGACAGGCTGCGGAGCCGGCCCGGCATGCGGAAGGATGGGGCGCCCGGAAAGGGAGGGAGCGATGAACGAAGTGGTCGACCGTCCCGAGTTGCACCGGCTCGAGGTGATCGTCCACGGTCAGCTGGCCGAGCTCCGGTATCAGGAGGACAACGGGTCCCTGGTCCTCGTCCACACCGAGGTGCCCGACGCCCTGGGTGGCCACGGCATCGGCGGGACGTTGGTGCGTGCCGCCGTCGAGCGGGCACGCCGCGACGGCATGTCCGTCGTCCCCCGGTGCCCGTTCGCTGCACGATGGCTGCGCCAGCACGCCGATGAGCTGAATGGCGTCGCCGTCGACTGGAAGGCCGCTCGCTCCTGGACCCACCGTGCGCGTTGACGGCCGTGCGGCACCGGGTGTGCCCGAGGTCCGGGTTGGGGCGACCCGGTAGAACCGGTTCTATACTCGTCGCACCGGCGTCCGGTCGGCGCCGCCGGCTGGTCAGGCGTCCGACGGCCAGGGTCGCATGCGCCCCGGACCACGACCGGCACCGTCACAGACCACAGCCCGAGCCCGCAACCTCCGAGGGGGATCCATCATGGCCCAGCCCGTAATCGTCGAAGCAGTGCGCACCCCGATCGGGAAGCGCAACGGATGGATGTCGGGATTCCATGCTGCCGAGCTGCTGGGCAATGTCCAGGTGGAGCTGGTCAAGCGGGCCGGCGCCGACCCTGGGGCGGTCGAGCAGGTCGTCGGTGGGTGCGTGACCCAGGCGGGGGAGCAGGCGTCGAACGTGACCCGCACCGCCTGGCTGAGCCAGGGGCTGCCCTACGAGACGGCCGCCACCACCGTCGACTGCCAGTGCGGCTCGGCGCAGCAGGCCAACAACTTCGTGGCCAACCTGATCAACGCCGACGCCATCGACATCGGGATCGCCTGCGGGGTGGAGGCCATGAGCCGGGTCGGCCTCGGGGCCAACGCCTACAACGGACCGGGCAAGTCGAGGCCCGAGGACTTCCCCTGGGACATGCCCGACCAGTTCGGCGCGGCCGAACGGATCGCCCAGAAGTACGGCATCACGCGTGACGACGTCGACTGGCTCGGATTCGAGTCGCAGCGCAAAGCCGCCGTGGCCGTGTCCGAAGGTCGGTTCGAGCGCGAGATCATCCCGCTCGAGGCGCCGGTGGTCGGGCCGGACGGCCCGACCGGCGAGAAGACGCTGGTCGCCAAGGACCAGGGCCCGCGCGACACCACGCGGGAGGGTCTTGCCGGGCTCAAGCCCGTGCTGCCCGACGGGATGCACACCGCCGGCAACAGCTCCCAGATCTCGGACGGCGCCGCCGCCGTCCTGTGGATGTCCCAGGGCAGGGCCGGCGAGCTCGGTCACCGACCGCGGGCCCGCATTGTCGCCCAGACGCTCGTCGGCTCGGACCCCTACTACCACCTCGACGGTCCGATCGCCGCCACCACCGATGTCCTTCGCAAGGCGGGCATGACAATGGCGGATATCGACATCTTCGAGGTCAACGAGGCATTCGCCTCGGTGGTCATGTCGTGGGGAAAGGTGCACGAGGTCGACTGGGACAAGGTCAACGTCAACGGCGGCGCCATCGCCCTTGGCCACCCGGTCGGCTCGACCGGTGCCCGGCTGATCACCACCGCGCTGCACGAGCTCGAGCGGTCCGACAAGAACCTGGCACTGATCAGCATGTGCTGCGGCGGGGCGCTGGCCACCGGCACCATCATCGAGCGGATCTGACCCCTCCGGGCGGCCACGGACCGGGCGGCCACTGCCCGGATGCCCCTGGCGCAGTCGGCGCAGGAGCATGTAGCAGGGGAGCATGCGCTCTTCGGCTCCCGTGCCCAGGTGCCGTGGCGCCTTTACCGTGGTCGTCTCCGTGGGCGTCTCCCTGGCCACTGCCGGGGCCGTGGCGGGGCCGGCCGGTCCGGCCCGGGCCGCCGAACCCCCCGGGCCGCCTCGGTGGTCCCGTCCGACTGGACGACCTTCGAC
>JBKQRT010000242.1:0-5309 GCA_052143895.1 Acidimicrobiales bacterium
GAGGCCCCGCTCCTTCATCGCATCACATCGAGGGCGCGCTGGTTCGGACGAATTCCGCACGTTCTGGGGCAGCCGTACTCATATTGGCGCGCCACTCACTGGCTTACAAGCCAATTCTCTCGCTTGAAGTGACCGCTGTTCTACCTCCGCCAGATCGCCATCTGAGCGGCGAGGTGAGTGCCACTCGGACGGTACATTACAAAGTCACGAGCAGCCCGGACCTGTAGCCGGTTGTAGTGGTCGACCTCCGCGTCGGAGATCGAACGGGCGCCGTCGGGCGGACCGATCGCCACGAGCAGACCTGGCGCAAGAGGCATGACGATCTCATCGGCCTGGTCGACGACTACACCTTCAGCCAGTCCAGCCGCTCCGGTGGTTGTGTTGTAGGTAACAGCGGGGACGTCACCGAGCAGGAATTCCCTCGACGGACTCGCCGGAGTCAGGATCGCCAGCCCCCTGCCTTTGAAACGGTCGCACACCTTCTCGTAGAGCCGCTCGACGGTCAGCCGGAAGAGCCCACCTGACATCTCAATGTCGCGCAGCCGCCCCTGCGCCTTCTGGATGCCGATGCGTCGCGCTTCGGGACCGGCAGCCACGAGCCCGCCCGTGTGCCGCCGGAACGCCTCCTCGGCGAAAGGAGTGTCAATCAACAGCTCCATTTGCCGCGCGGCTGCGGTCTCGAACGCCGTTACGTGGGCCGTGATGGTCTGCGGGTTCCGCACTAGATGCAACGCCACGGCATCCTGGAGCGTTGACCTCTGAGCCGGCTTCGGTACGGCTCGTCGGAGGGCTACGTCGATCGCTGGACCGAGGGCGTTCTCGACCTTCTGCCAAAGCTTCTCGGTCGCCCTGCTGTCCACGGCTACGAAGTGCTCCATGTAGGCGACGCCCTTTGTGCCGATTTGGTCGGTCACGCCTGTTGCCAGGTCGTATCGGGTGAGGACTCGGCCCGCCTCAAGGGTCTCGACGAACCGGCGCAGCACGACCTGCGAGACGTAGTGCTGGACCTTTACCCTCTTGCTCGAAGGCGAGATGGCCTGCTCAGCCATCCGCAGCATCCGGCGGAGGCGCGTCTTGCCAGGGCTCGCCTGGCCGAGAGCGGCATCGATGTCATCGATGTGAGCCCGGAAGCCGTCGGGGTCGGCCAAGATGCGCTCAAGGATCTCCGCTCTCCCGCGGCCGCCATCCTCGGCGAGATCAGGCAGCATCGACCGAAGGGCTGGAGAGAGGTCGTCGCTCATCTGTGAAGCGGATATCTCGATCCCAAGATGCGAGCGACGACGTCGCGTGCCTGCTGGTCCAGCTGCTTCCTCAAAGCTTCGCGGGTCTCCTCTTCGGCACCGAGCACGGCCCATTCGCCGAACCGGGCGGCGTAGTCGGGGCCTGGCGGAGTGCGGCGCTTGGGGAGGCCACCGAGGTCCGTCGCAACGACCCACTTCGCCTCCCACTCCTCCCGCGACTCCTTGGCGTGGCTCGTTGCGGCCAGCCTACGGTCGCTCTGGTCTTGGCCTTACAGGCCACCTCATCCGGTGTCACCGGCGGTTCCGGGCGCCGGGCAGGGACGCAGGACGCGCTGCCTCGTCAACGCACTATCCGAGGCCGGGCCGGCCAGGTCTCGCGTTAGGGGATGGCCTGCAGCTACCCCGTCGTTAGCGGGCCATTGGTGTGGTCCGGATTCGTCCGTACCACCCGACGTAAGACCGTTCTAGAAGTTCCGATACCGTGCGCCTCAGGGCGCCGCCGAATGCCGACCGATCGGCTGACGCCCGGTGTCCCCGATCGATGCCGGCTCTGGGCGCGTTATCGACCGACAGGTGCTTGCCGACCGCGAACTGTCCCCGACCAGGCACTTGCGGGGCACCCGTACCCAAGCTGTATCAGCCCTCTGTGCCTCTGGCGACACCCAACAAACGGTGCTTTGCTTTGAGAGTGGGCCGCCGCACTCCCGCTCTGTTGCTCAGCTCGCTAGTCCTTGCAGGCTGCGCTCAATCGCCATCGGCGTCCCAACGAACAACGACGACCACAACCACGTCGACCATTCCATCGACGGTCACAGCATGCACAGCGTCACAGATGAGTGTCTCAGGAACGTGGGAGGGTGCCACTGGATCACTGCTGGGTGGCATCTGGTTCACAAACGGAGGGCATGCGCCCTGCTTCCTCGTGGGATACTTGACGATCACCCTCGTCGATCAGCAAGGGCAATCGTTAGCTGTTGACCTCCGCCACGGCCCCCCAGCGGCGGAATTGCATCCGCCTACGACACCTACCCGGGTGGAACTGAATCCGGGAAAACCAAGGACAGCATTTGTGGCGTTGCAGTGGTTCAACTGGTGCGGTCCAAACCCTGGACGGGTTTCAGCGATCGCCACGTTGCAAAGCGGCCAAAAGCTCGGGCCAGCAACGATGGGTACAGGGGGCTCTCGGTGCGATGATTCCTCTACATCATCGTTCATGACCGAAGGCCCCGTTCAGCTTCCTCCCTCGTAGCGGAACAGTGCCGATACCAGGCGCTTCTGTGGGCCTGCCCCACATAACACCGGGTCAGTGCTATGCCTGATCGGGCGAGGCAGGTCCGATGAAGGCTTACCAGGGCCACCGGTCGACGTACCCGTGCGCTCGAAGCCAGTACCTTGGGTCGGGCAGAACACGAACTCCAACCAATCCGCCTACGAGATGCAGTTTTCGCCAAGTTCGCACCCAGACGGGAGCCTTCCGATAGCGCACTCGCTCTAGTTGGACTTGGTCGGTCACAGAACCATTGTTGCACCCAGGGGGTGTCCTCGCTGCCGGCTCGGTGGGGCACCCTGAGAGCTGGATGCGCTACCCCCAGCGACGGAGGCCTCCACGGCGTGATCAGTCAGTGATTGGATCGCTTCCGCCCCTGATCGGGTTGGAGGTAGATCCAGAATCTCACAGTGTGCAGACTGAACAGAGCCCCAACGGCGAAGCGACGGGCCATCTCGGCCGGCCCCGGATCCACACGAGCACGCTTGCAGGATTCATCGTCGATTGCGGACTGGAGTCCCAGGCCACTTGCGGCAACCGCGGCGGTCAACTCCATCCAAAGAAGAATGGCCGGCCCTAGCCGAAGGCGGGTGGGAACGCCGGCCACGACCATGGCTGCATCACGGACTGCCAGTCCGCAACAGGCCACCTCAGTAATGGCGGCGCCTCGCCGACCAAGTCGTCGAATGGCGAGCTCCGTGAGCGGGTAACCCGCTGCGCTCAGGCCCAGCACGATTTTCCCAAGTCTGGGATTCATCCTGAACCCTCCATCGTGCCGAGCGGACCCGTGCCAGAAGTTGCCGGGAATCAATGCTGGCGCACGGCGAAGAATAGACGTTCAAGACCCTCCCGCACTCCTTACCCCGGCCTGACTGGTGGAGACGGATTGGCAGGACGCTGTGATGTGGTTAGGGGCATCTGCTCCTAGACCGATGCAATGACGAAGTCGCAGGTGAGTTCGGTCAAGATCGGCTGCCACTACAAGGGTGGCAACAATGCGCTCGGTAGGCGTGGAAGACATCTTTGGATTGAGGACGGCAGGATTGGTCACGGCGAGGTGAAGCTCACCCACAGCGTCCCAATGACTGACGTCGTTAGCGTTGAGGTCACCGAGCGAGACTTCGGTGGTTCCGAAGCCAGCACATTGATTGTCCAAGGTCAGATCGGTACTGGCAAGGGCCGCCCAGCCACCGCACCCAAGCAGTTGACCGACATCACTGTGCGGACAAAGGACGATCAGGAAGCCCTTTGGGTCGTCGAGGGACGGAGCCAAGAATGGGTACGAGGCAAACTTGCTCCACTTCTGCAGACGGCTGGGGTGCCGTTTTATGACGATCTGCCTCCGAGCCAGAGGACCGGGTATCCCTGACCGGCGGTCCGGAGAGACTTATCCGAACCCCGGTCGACCGTGAAGGGCATGATGGGCGAGATGGATGGAGCTGAACAGGGTGCCAACCCGCCTCCGGGCTGGTATCCCGACCCGAGTGGGCGACTCGGGTGGCGGTGGTGGGCCGGAAACCAATGGACAGAGCACTTCGCACCCATGGTCACCCCGTACCCCGCAGGAGGTATGTCAGACCAACGTGCAGCTGCGTCCCTCCAAGCGAACCAGGCTCGCCTGGATGGATTCATCGCTGTAGCGGTATGGATCTGGGCGGCCGTTGGCATTGTGGGTGTGTTCGTCAATTGGGCCAACGTCGGCTACTACAGGGCACTGTGGCATTGGTGGCACGCCGCACTTCACGCCATCAGCACCCAGGGGAACGTGCCCGCGCAGCCGACGAGGCCCTTGTGGAGTTCGCTGTCCTCGTTGGTCTCGCTTGGCCTCCTCGGCATCGAAATAGTTTTCTTCATATGGCAATACCGCTCTGCGACCGTGGCGCGAACTCTCCGATACCCCGCCCACCACTCGCCAGGCTGGGGCGTGGGCTGCTGGTTCGTCCCAGTGGTGAACCTGTGGATGCCGTACCAGGCCATTCGCGATTGCCTCCCCCCTGGGCACCCTGCCCGTCGCCAAGTCCTCTACGCCTGGCTGGCACTTCTCCTCACCACCGTTCTCCTGCTCCCAGCGACGCTCGTGGCCCTGGTTGGCGCACCCGTCGTAGGCGTCGTCCTCGTCATTGTCTCAATCGGCGCATATGCGTTTGTCGGCCTGAATGCCCATCGGTTCGTCACAGCCATCGCCACAGACCATCGTGACGCCGTGGCCGCTTTCACCCCGAGCTTGTAGCAAGTCCTCAAGGCCGAATCCCTCGTCAGGGCTAAATGCCCCCGAACGATGCTCCTATGGATTGTCAAGAGCGAATTGTGAGCGTGGGAGCGCTGCGAACACCTCTCGAGCGACATAGCGCTTGAGGCAGCGGATCGCCTCCTTCTTGCTCCGCCCTTCCTTCATACGGCGCTCGATGTAATGCCGGGTCTTCGGGTCGCTCACCATCCGGGTGAACACGATGTGCCACAGGGCCGAGTTGGCCTGGCGATCCCCGCTGCGATTGAGCCGGTGCCGCTCCTGCTTGCCGCTCGAGGCGTCGAGGGGAGAGACCCCGCAGAGCTTGGCGAACGTCGATTTGTTCTTCAGACGCTCGGGGTTGTCGCCGACGGCCTATAGGGCGCCAAAATCCCAATTGTGCCCGTGGACTGGAACTTGTTCTTGGGCCAGGGCATCATGCACCGTGGCCTTCTCCCTCCTCTATATCGGGCTGTGCCGATTCCTCGGTTTCGTCGTATCGTCCCGGCGCACGGAGTCGGACAAGGACATCGAGATCATGGTGTTCCGCCACCAAGTGCGGATCCTCGAACGC
>JBKQRT010000243.1:0-3996 GCA_052143895.1 Acidimicrobiales bacterium
GTGATCGTGATCTTCGCGGCCGGCGCCCTGCTGGCGGTGGTGGGCTTCATCTTCGGACCGCTCATTCGGCTGGCACTGTCACGCCGCCGCGAGTCGCTGGCCGATGTCAGCGGCGTCGAGCTGACCCGGAACCCGGCGGGCCTGGTCAGCGCCCGCAAGAAGCTGCAACAGAACGACCAGCCGTTCCAGAAGATGAACCATGCCACCGCGGCGATGTGCATCGACGACCCGCTGCAACACCACGACGCCTGGTACCACCGGCTCTACGACACTCACCCTCCCATCGAGGAACGGATCGCCGCGCTCGAGAAGATCGCTTCGGGCCAGTCGGTCTGACGGGCGACCCGCCCGGCGCCCTCAGCCGGCCGGCGGCGGGCCCTGGGTGCCACCCGCAGCCGGAGGTCCCTGGCTGCCGGCGGCCGGCGGCGGTCCCGAGGGCGCGGCGCCGGTTGGGCTCTGCACGGCGCCGGGGAAGCTCACCTGGGGCACGGCGCGATCCTCCTCGTCGGCACCGAAGAACGCCACCGCCTTGAAGCCGAACGGTCCGGCGATGAGGTTGCGCGGGAACGTCTGCAGAGCGATGTTGTAGTCCCGCGCACTGGTGTTGTAGTAGCGGCGGGCGTATTCGATCTTGTCCTCGGTGGCGGTCAGCGTCTCCTGCAGCTGGAGGAAGCTCTCGACCGCCCGTAGCTGTGGGTAGTTCTCGGCCACGGCGAACAGCGAGCGCAGGGCCCCGGACAGCGCGTTCTCCGCCGGGGCGATCTTCTCGAGGTCGCCGGTCGCACCGGCGGCGACGGCCGCTGCCCGGGCCTGGGTGACCGCCTCGAAGGTCCCGCGTTCGTGGGCGGCGTAGCCCTGCACCGTCGACACCAGGTTGGGGATGAGATCGTGCCGGCGCTTGAGCTCGACGTCGATCTCGGACCACGCCTCCTGGGTGCGGTTGCGTCGCCTGACCAGCCCGTTGAACGCGGCCCAGAGGCCGAGGCCGAGGAGCACCACGATGACGATGACGATGATCAGTGCAACCATGGTGGAGCCAACCCCCTCGGAGCCGTCGTGCGTCGCACACTACAGGCTGGGTGGGTGGGCGGCCAGGGCGGCACCCCGGTGCACGACTCAGAGGTCAACGCCGGCCTCGAGCGCGGCCAGCGCCTGGTCCATGAGGGACCCGAGGTCGGACGACGGATCCTCGGCCATCGTGAACATCGCGCCGATGGCTTGGCCGATCACCGCGCCGGCGAGCGTCCGCACCGCGAACTCGTCGGGCGGACGGACGTTCCGGGCACCGATGATGTCGGCGAGGAGCCGCATGGCGTCGGCGAGCTGATCGAAGATGGTGACCCGCAGTTCGGGGACCGACAGCATCAGCTCGAGCCGGCCGCGGACGGCCGCGTCCTCGGCAGCCGACATGTCGCCGAACACCGTCCGGAACGCGGCCCGCAGGGCCTGGACGGTAGTGAGCCCCGGCGGCTGGCTCATGAACGCCTCGACGAGCCGCGGGTCGTAGTCGTCGTAGAGGGCGACGGCCGCCTTGGTCGGGAAGTACCGGTAGAAGGTGCTCTCCGACACCTCGGCCGCCTCGATGATCTGGTCGACCGTGGTGCCGTCGTAGCCCTGCCGGGCGAACAGCTCCATGGCGCAGGACTGGATGGCCTCGCGCGTCCTGGCCTTCTTCCGCTCCCGCAGCCCGCCGGCCCGCCGGTCAGTGGGTGGTGACAAGTGCGCCCTCCGTTGCGGAACGCGGCCGGTCGCGCCGCGGGGTGCGGTTGCCAGGTAGGAAGGCCACGGCCAGGACCATGCCCACGACGGCGGCGCCCGCCGACACCAGCAGTGCGGCGTCGACGCCGTGCAGGAACGAGGTCCGCACCGACTCCAACAGCGCCGCCGAGCCTGTCCGGTGGGCCACCGCCACGCCGTCGAAGACGCTGGAACGGATGGCGGCAGCGGCGGGGGAGGGGACCCGGGCCAGATCGAGACGGCTCCGGTAGGTGTCGAGGAGCACGCTGCCGAGGACGGCGGAGCCGAACGGCGCCGCCGTCTTGTTGACGGCCTGCATGACCGCCGAGCCGACCCCGCTCCGCTCCTCGGGCACCTCGGTCATCACGGCCGAGGAGGCGGTGGCCATGGTCAGGCCCATCCCGAATCCCACGACGACCATCCAGACGGCGACGAACCCGGTGCCGGAGCCGAGGGTCGTCGTCGCCCCGAGGAGGAGACCGGCGGCCAGGACGGCGAACCCGCCGGCGACGGTGATCTTGGCCCCGACGACCCTGGCCACGCGGTCGGCGGGCAATGCGCCGACGATGAGCCCCCCGATCAGGGGCAGCAGGCGGAGTCCCGAGCCCATGGCGTCGGTTCCCACCACCCCCTGGAAGTACTGGGGCATGGTGAAGATCACACCGATCATGGCCACGACGGCCACCGCGGCGAGGATCACCCCCCAGGTGTACGAGCGCGACGAGAACAGGTCGAACTCGATCAGCGCCTGACCGCCGGGACGTGTGTTGAGCCGGCGTTCCCAGGCCAGGAACACCACCAGCAGGCCGACACCCCCCACCATCAGCGCCACCGCGCCGGGGTTGGTCCAGCCGTACTTGCCCGCCTCGATCAGCCCGTAGGTCAGGGCCACGAGCCCTGTCACGGAGGCGACGATGCCGACGACGTCCACGCCCGGCCGCGTCGGGGACCGGGACTCGGGGACGAGGATCCCGGCCGCCACCAGGCCCACTGCTGCCACCGGCACGTTCAGCAGGAACACCCAGCCCCACCAGTAGCGGGTGAGCAGCCATCCTCCGAGGATCGGACCGATGGGGAGCGCCACGAAGTTGGCGGCCGCCCAGACGCCCACGGCCTTCGGGCGCTCGTCCTCGGTGAAGAGCACGGTCAACGCCGACAGCGCCATGACGATGACTGCCGCCCCGGCCAGACCGAGGAGCGCCCGAGCAGCGAGAAACTCGGCGGTCGACGTCGACCAGGCGCACGCCGCCGACCCCACGGCGAAGAGTGCCAATCCGCTGACCAACACCTTCTTGCGGCCGTAGCGGTCCCCGAGGAGCCCGGCCGGCAGCATGGCCGCCCCGAGGACCAGCAGGTAGCCCGACGAGAACCACTGGAGGTCGGTCTCGGATGCGTGCAGGGCACCCGCCAGGGTGGGTAGGGCCACGCTCAGGATGGTGCCGTCGAGCCCCACCGCCAGCACGGCCAGCGTGAGCGCACCGAGGGCCCACCACCGACGGGCCGACCGGCCAGCGGCCGACGGATCGCTCACGGCTGCTCCACAATTCCGAACGTTACCATCAATTGAGGGAAGCATCCAGATTGTCCGGTACCGATCCGGACGCCTGGTCCCCGTCTAGGTTGGGCGGCGGATCGACCTCTTCACAAAGCGGAGCTGCGGTGGCACGGGTCACATTCGACGGTGTGAGCAAGCGGTACGAGGAGGTCACCGCGGTCGCCGACCTCACGCTCGAGGTCGCCGACGGGGAGCTCCTCGTGCTGCTCGGCCCGTCCGGGTGCGGGAAGACGACGGCGCTGCGGATGGTGGCGGGCCTGGAGGACGTGTCCGGCGGCACGCTCTCGATCGCCAACACGGTGGTGAACGACGTCGATCCCCGGGATCGGGACGTGGCGATGGTCTTCCAGAGCTACGCCCTCTACCCCCACATGAGCGTGCGGCGGAATATCGAGTTCCCGCTGCGCCGCCACCGGGTGGCACCCGAGGAGCGAGGACGGCGTGTCACCGAGGCCGCCACCACCCTCGGGCTCGAGGAGCTGCTCGATCGCAAGCCCGGCCAGCTCTCCGGGGGCCAACGTCAGCGGGTGGCCCTGGCCCGGGCCATCGTCCGCGACCCGAAGGTGTTCCTGATGGACGAGCCCCTCTCCAACCTCGACGCCACGCTGCGGGTCCAGACCCGGGCGGACATCGTCGCCCTGCAGCGGCGACTGGGCACGACCACCATCTACGTGACCCACGACCAGGTCGAGGCCATGACCATG
>JBKQRT010000244.1:0-4108 GCA_052143895.1 Acidimicrobiales bacterium
GACGCCCATCTCCAGCCGGACCCGGCAGCCGAATGTTCGGTCTCGCCATGCTAGGGCATGGTGCTGGGAAATCGAAGTCGGCCCTCGGCGTGGCCTCGCCCCCAAGGTGACGTGGCCTTGCCGCCAGGTGACGCGCTCCGCCAGGTGACGCAGTTCACCCCGGGCGACCAGCAGGAGCTCCCCGCCGTTGACGCCGGCGGCACGACCCGTCTCGCCGCCCGCAGGCCGATCCGTGTGGACGACGTCGTGTGTCATTCATCAATCTTGAGGATGCCGGCATCCCGTCGGGCGAGGTAGGGTTGAGCTGGTCGACGGGAGCGGTCGAGGAGCGGCCGGAAGGGCACGGCCGAGGTAGTTTTAGGGGCGCTCCGAGGCTCAGGAGGGGTAACGAGGCGACACAGCAGGGGGAATGCGGCAACGGAGCCTCGTAGACGGTAGGTTCCGCCAACCCGCCATCTGGACGCGTCCGAGCATCAAGGGGCACTACATGGATGCACCAGCATCAAAGGGAGATCTTGTGTCGGATTTCACCAGCCCCGCCGAAGGGGCGCAGTCGGGGTCGGACATGCGCCAGGTCGCCATGTTCGCCAGCCGGATCCGTGCCGGCATCGTCTTCCTCATGCTGGATTCCATCTGCGTAATCGCCGGGTTCGGCCTGGCCGAAGTGGCCTACTTCCGGGACCGTGCCCCAGCCCACTACTGGATGCACTTCGGGGAGTTCCTCGTCGTGGCCATCATGGTCACACTCCTGTCCAACCGGATCTTCGGCCTCTACGGCCGCATCTGGCGGCATGCCGGTGCCGACGAGGCGCGCCAGCTCATGCTGTCGGCATCCGTCACGCTGTGTTTCCTCCTCGCCTTCTGGCCGCTTGGCCGCACTCTCCGGGTCGAGCTGGTGCCACCGATCGTTGTGGTCGTGGGGTGCATGTTCTCGGCGGCGGGCATGGGCGTCCTGCGGTTCCACTCGCGCCTGTTCGCCTGGCAACGCGGTTCCAAGCGGCTCGGACTCCGGGTCGCCGTCATCGGCAGTCGCGACACCGGTGCGGCCGCGGTCCGCGAGATGCTCCGGAGCCCCGGCGCCGGCCTGGTCCCGGTCGCCGTGTTCGACGACGACCCCCGGGCCCACGGCCTCTCGCTCCTCGGCGTACCCGTGGTGGGGGCGATCAACGACATCCCGGAGGCCACCAGCCGGTACACCATCCAACAGGTGCTGCTCGCCATCCCCTCCCCTCCGCCCGATCTCGTCGAGCGGGCGCTGCGGGCCTCGGAGGCCGCCGGCGTGTCGATGAAGATCCTGCCCGGCGTGAAGGACATGCTGAACGAGCCGACCCACCTCGCCGCCCTCCGGCAGGCCCGCGAGCCGCAGATCGAGGACCTCCTCGGACGGACGCCGGTCCCCACCGACCTCGAGTCGGTCCGCCGCTCCCTCACCGGCCACCGGGTGCTGGTGACCGGGGCCGGCGGCTCCATCGGATCGGAGATCTGCCGGCAGGTGGCCAGCCTCGAGCCGGCCCTGCTGGTACTCCTCGACCACGACGAGACCCACCTGCACGACACCGCGGCCACCATCAAGGGCCCGTGCGCCCAGGCCCTCGTCGACATCACCGACCGGGCGGCGGTGCTGGAGACCTTCGATCGCTACCAACCCGAGGTCGTGTTCCACGCTGCCGCCCACAAGCACGTCCCCGTGCTGGAAGACCACCCGTCGGCGGCGGCGAACACCAACGTGCTCGGGACCCGCAACGTCGTGGAAGCCTCGGCCCTGGTCGGCACGGCCAGGTTCGTGCAGATCTCGACCGACAAGGCGGTCCGGCCCGCGAGCGTGATGGGGGCGTCCAAGCGGATGGCCGAGCAGACGGTGCTGGCCTACGCGCCGGAGGGTGCCGCCTACTGCACCGTCCGGTTCGGCAACGTGCTCGGGAGCCGGGGCAGCGTGATCCCCACCTTCGCCCGACAGATCGCCCAGGGCGGACCGGTGACGGTCACCGACCCCCGGATGACCCGGTTCTTCATGAGCGTCGAGGAGGCCGTGCAGCTTGTGCTCCAGGCCTCGGTCCTCTCACGGGGCGGGGAGATCTTCATGCTGGAGATGGGCGTGCCCGTGCGCATCTACGCGCTGGCCGAGCGGATGATCCGCCTGTCGGGTTACCAGGTGGGCATCGACATCCCCATCGAGATCACCGGCATCCGCCCAGGTGAGAAACTGAGCGAGGTGCTCTCCACTCCCGACGAGGAGATCCTCGTCACCAGCCACCCGTACATCAACCGCCTGGTGCCGATCCAGGCCGAGCCCGACGTCTTCGAGGCCGAGCTGGACCAGCTGGAGACGGCCACCCTCTGTCGCGACCAGGAGGCGGTCCGGTCGCTCCTCTTCTCGGCGGGGCTCGCCCGGCGGGACGCGGTCGCAGGGGCCGCCATCCGGCCGGTGGCGACCAGGGAGGACTTCGAAGAGGAGGAATTCGAATGGGAGTCCCTCGACCCGACGGAGCCGAACGACCAGGTGTCGGCGTGACGGATCCCACCTGCCTCCGAGCGTGACCACTCCGGAGGCCCCGGACAAGCTCGTCGTCGTCGGCCAGGGTTACGTGGGTCTGCCGCTGGCGCTGCGGGCGGTCGAGGCGGGCTATGACGTCGTCGGCTTCGATCTCGCCGTCGACCGGATCAAGCGCCTGGCCAACGGCGAATCGTACGTCGAGGACATCACCGACGATCGCCTGGGTGACGCGCTGTCCACCGGCCGCTATCGACCGACCGACGACCCGGCCCACATGGCCGGGTTCGACGTGGCCGTCATCGACGTCCCCACGCCGCTCCAGGACGGCAACCCCAACCTCTCCTACGTGGAGGAGGCCGCCGGCACCCTGGCAGGCCACCTCCGGGCCGGCGCCACCGTCATCCTCGAGTCGACCACCTATCCGGGGACCACCGAGGAGCTCATGGTGCCGATCCTTGAGGCAGGCTCGGGCCTGGTCGCGGGACGGGACTTCCACGTCGGCTACAGCCCCGAGCGGATCGACCCGGGTAACCGCGCCTGGCGTCTGGAGAACACGCCGAAGGTCGTCTCCGGCATCGACGGGCCGTCCCTCGAGGCAGTGAAGGCGTTCTACGGCCGGCTGGTCGAAGAGACGGTCCCCGTCTCCGGCACCCGGGTGGCCGAGCTGACCAAGCTGCTCGAGAACACCTTCCGGCACGTCAACATCGCCCTGGTCAACGAACTGGCGATGTTCGCCGCCGACCTGGACATCAACGTGTGGGAGGCGATCGACGCCGCGTCGACCAAGCCGTTCGGCTACTTGCGCTTCACGCCCGGGCCGGGTGTGGGCGGCCACTGCCTCCCCATCGACCCCAGCTACCTCTCGTGGAAGGTGCGCCGGAGCCTGGGCCAGCCCTTCCGCTTCGTCGAGCTGGCCAACGACGTCAACGAGCACATGCCCGACTACGTAGTCCGTCGCCTGATGCTGGCCCTCAACCGCGACGGACGCGCCCTCAACGGGGCCCGGGTCCTGCTCCTCGGGCTGGCCTACAAGCGGAACACCGGGGACGCCCGGGAGGCCCCGGGCACGGTCATCGCCCGGTCGCTGACCGCCTTCGGGGCCGACCTTCGGGTGGCCGATCCCCACCTCTCGGGACCCGACGCCCTGGCGTTCACCCTGGTCGACGTCACGGCCGCCGAGCTCGAGGCCGCCGACGCGGTGGTGCTGGTCACCGACCACGACGCCTTTGACTACGAGCTCGTGCGCACCCACGCCCGCTACATCATCGACACCCGCAACCGGCTGGACGGGCCGAACGTCGAGCGGCTGTAGCCCGCATCCGTCCGCCCTGATGATCCCACCGCCCCGCCGCGTTTCCGACACCTCCCGCCCAACCGGCGCCGTCGACGCGGCCGGGTCAGGTCGGGGCATCCGCCCACCGGTGGCGGTGCGCCGGGTGTCGCGTTGAGGGTCCTGGTGACCGGGGGGGCGGGGTTCATCGGGGCCAACCTCTGCCGGGCGCTCCTGACGATCCGACGGTCACCGAGGTCGTCGCGCTCGACGACCTTTCGAGCGGACGCCGGGACAACCTCGAGGGCCTGGACCCGGTGACGCTGGTCGAGGGCTCCATCCTC
>JBKQRT010000245.1:0-2834 GCA_052143895.1 Acidimicrobiales bacterium
TTCTGCGGCTGCCCCAACGCCTTCGGCGACGAGCCCAACACCAACGTCTGCCCGGTCTGCCTGGGCCTGCCCGGGTCGTTGCCCGTCATCAATCAGAAGGCGGTGGAGCTGGCCATGGCCATCGGGACCGCCCTCCATTGCGAGATCCAGCCGTCGACCTTCCACCGCAAGAACTACTTCTATCCGGACAAGGCCAAGGACTACCAGATCATCCAGTACGACGAGCCCATCAATGTCAACGGGCACCTCGAGCTGCCCGACGGCACCCGGGTGGGCATCGAGCGCGCCCACATGGAGGAAGACACCGGCAAGACGACCCACGCCGGCACCTCGGGCCGCATCCACGGGGCCGACTACTCGCTCGTCGACTACAACCGCTCGGGCGTCCCCCTGGTGGAGATCGTCAGCGCACCGGACATGCGCTCGTCGGCCCAGGCGCGGGCGTACGCCACCGAGCTGCGGGCCGTGCTGGTGAGCTCGGGCGCCTCCGACGGAAAGATGGAGGAGGGCTCGATGCGGGTCGACGCCAACGTCTCGGTCCGCCGGTCGGCGAACGAGCCTTTCGGCACCCGCTGCGAGATCAAGAACCTCAACTCGGTGCGTTCGCTGGGACGGGCCATCGACTACGAGGCCGAACGCCAGATCGCCCTCCTCGAGTCGGGTGAGCAGGTCGTCCAGCAGACCCGGCACTGGGACGAGGACGCCGGCCGCACCGTGGCGCTCCGGTCGAAGGAGGACGCCTACGACTACCGGTACTTCCTCGAGCCCGATCTGGTGCCCCTGGTCCCCGACGCCGAGTGGGTCCGAGCGGTGTCCGACACCATGGGGCCGATGCCGGCCGTGCGCCGGGCCCGCCTGACCGAGCTGCTCGGCGCGGCAGACGACATCAGCGCCTCCCGGGCCGACCAGGTGGTCACCGTGGTCGACCTCGGCCTCGACGGGCTGGTGATCGCGGCGGTGGCCGCCGGGGTCCCGGCCCCACTGGCCCTCGCCCGGACGGCCAACGAGGCGGCCACCACCGCCGATGCCGCCCGGCGCCTCGACCCCGAGTCCTACGTGGCCCTCCTGACCATGGAGTCGGCCGGCACGCTGACCGCTACCCAGGCCAAGACGGTGCTGGCCGACCTCCTGGCCACCGGTGGGGGGGATCCGGCGGTCATCGCCGCCGCCCGTGGGTTCGAAGCGATGTCCGAGGACTCGCTGGCAGCCACCGTGGCCGAGGTCGTCGGTGCCCATCCCGACGAGTGGAGCCGGTACCGCGACGGCGACGACGCCGATCGCAAGAAGCTCGCCGGGTTCTTCACCGGTCTGGTCATGAAAGCCACCCGGGGCCAGGCCGACGGCCGGGCGGTGGCGGCCGAGCTGCAGCGCCTCCGGGGCGAGTGACGACCGGGCAGCCACGCGTCTGGGGAACACCTGCGGACATCCGGCGCCCGACTGGGGACGGAGCCGGAAATGTGGGGGACAACATAGGGATTTCGCGAGTTGCTATTGACCCCCTCCGGGGCGTCGTTCAGAGTGGCAATTGTTCGGAAAGCCGAAGCTGCCAGGCTCCGGAGGAAGCCCCGGTGGAGCGGTCGAAAGACCAGCTCCTGAAGGACGAATCGGGAGTCCCGGGGGCCGTAGGCGACCGAAATGGTGGTCCGGGGACGGACCGGTGTGCCCTCCGGGGCAGGTCGGCCCGGCGCCTGTCGCAGAGTCGTCCGACACGGCTCGGCTCGGGTGGATCCGGATGCGCCGAGCACGTAGCCCCGAGGAGCTCGGGCGGCCCAGCCGTCCCGGTTACTCGGGGTTGCGTCGCGCCCCGGGCACCCGTCGGAACCCGGTGCGAGGCGCCGAGGTGCTCAATGCCGGTGGTGGTGGACCGCCGGCACGGAAGGTGCCTCCATCCGGCACGGGTCCTCGTCGTCCATGCACCGTTCGCACTCGAGCTCGAGGGTGCTGTGGGAGATGGAGAACGGGCCGGCGATGGCCGCCTTGACCCGGTCGCCGACCGTCTGGGCCTCCTCGAGCGTGGGATGGCCGGTCAGCACCATGTGGGCGGAGAGCACCCGCACCTCACTGGACAGGCTCCAGACGTGGAGGTCGTGGACCTCGCCGACGCCGGGCACGGCCGACATCGCCGCGGTCAGCTCGTCCAGGTCGACATCGGACGGGGTCGACTCGAGCAGGACGGCCACGCTGCCGCGGAGGACACCGGACGCCTGGTAGACGATGACGGCGGCCACCACCAGGGCGGACACCGGGTCGAGCCAGCTGGCCGACGGAACGAAGAGGAGCACCACCCCGGCCGTCACCACGGCCAGGGAGGCCGCCGCGTCGCCGGTCATGTGGAGGAGGGCGGCGCGCATGTTGAGGTCGCGGGAGCCGTCCCGCAGGGCCAGAGCGGCGAGTCCGTTGACCACCAGGCCGAGCGACGCCACGACCACCACCATGCCCGCCCGCACCTCCTCGGGGTGGGCCAGCCGGTGGACGCTGTCGATGACGATGAGCACCGTCACCACCGCGATCATGGCCGCGTTGGCCAGGGCGGCCAGAATGGTGGCCCGGTGGTTCCCGTACGAGCGCGCCGCGCTCGGGGGCCGCAGGGTGAGCTGCACCGCCACTAGCGAGAGCCCCAGGGCGCCCACGTCAGCCAGGTTGTGCCCGGCGTCGGCCAGCAGGCCGCTCGAGTGGGCGACCACCCCGAAGACCACCTGGACGACCACCAGCGAGGCGTTGAGGGCGAGGCTGAGGCGGAGTCTGCGGGTTCGGTCCATGGAGGTCCTCCCGACGAGCCTACCAACGACCAGGTGATCGGCGCCCTTTTCGGTGGCCGCCGTCGCCCTGTCCAC
>JBKQRT010000246.1:0-5415 GCA_052143895.1 Acidimicrobiales bacterium
CGGCCTACTTCGACGTGAAGAAGCTCTCGCACATCAACGGCGTCTACATCCGCGCCCTGCCGCTCGAGCAGTTCGTGGCGGCGGCGCGGCCGTGGGTCGACCCGGTGCCGGGGGAGTGGGCCCCGGGCGGGTGGCGCGACCCCGACACGGAGGCGCCCGCCGTGGAACCGCCGCCGTGGCCACCGGAGCGCTTCGATAGCCGCACCTTCGAAGAGGTCGCCGCCGTGGCCCAGGAGCGCGTGTCCGTGCTCGGGGAGCTGCCCGAGCTGGTCGACTTCTTGTTCCTCGAGGACGCCCCGGACGACGAGGACAGCTGGCAGAAGGCGATCGGCGGCGACGACATGGCGTCGCGGATCCTGCACGACGCCCTGGCGGCGTACGAGACGTGCTCGTGGGACAAGGACTCGCTCCACGAGGCGACGCTGGCCATCGCGGACTCGGTCGGCCGCAAGCTCGGCAAGGCCCAGGCGCCGATCCGGGTGGCCGTCATGGGGAGGACCCGCGGCCTCCCGCTGTTCGACTCGCTGGCGGTGCTCGGCCGCGAGGAGACGCGCCGCCGCCTGGCGGCCGCGCTCTCCCGGCTGGCCCCGCCGGGCTGATGCTGCTGGCGCCGCTCCGCTGGGCGCTGCGCATCACCGTGCTGGTCCTCGCCGTGATCGTCGTCTACTTCGGCGTGACCCTGGCGCAGGTGTGGCTGACCTCGCGCCAGTACGATCCCCACCCGGCGGGCGCCATCCTGGTGATGGGGGCGGCGCAGGACGACTGCGTTCCCACCCTCGACTTCCGGGCGCGGCTCGACCAGGCGGCGAAGCTCTACCAGGAGGGCTACGCACCGCTGATCATGGTCACCGGCAACAAGCAGCCGGGAGACAGGTGCACCGAGTCGCAGTCCGGCAAGATGTACCTGGAGAAGATCCACAACGTGCCGGCCGCGTCCATCCTCGAGGCCGGTGGCGACGACAGCTACGAGAACATCTCCGATGCCCAGAAGCAGCTGTTGGCGCACAACGCCCGGGTGGTGCTCGTCACCACCGACCCGTTCCACGAGGACCGCTCCATGGCCATCGCCTCGGATCTCTCGCTCTCCCCGTCACCGACGCCGACGCAGACCTCGCCCATCACCGGCTGGTCCACCCTGCCCTACTTCCTGAAAGAGGCGGTGGGCGTGGGGCTGGGCCGGATCATCGGCTACAACCACCTGGAGTGGCTGCACGACGCCTGAGCGGTGACGCGCCGTTCAGGTGGTCGAGGTGGTAGTGGGAGCGGTCGCCGTGGGTGAGAGTGCCTTGAAGGTGATCCTCACGACGGTGCCCTGGCCCTGAACGTTCCCCACCCCGATGACGCACGACGCGTGGCCCGGCGTCGCGCAGTAGCCGTCGCCGATGATCCCGGTCTCGACGCGGAAGCGGGCGGTGAAGGTGCCGTTGGTGCGGACCCGGATCGCCTGGGCGTCCGTCACGTCGCAGTGCGGGGTGTCGGTGGAGGGGTTCATCCGGCCTTGGACGGCGGCGGTGCATTCGGCGACGAACCAGGTAACGGGCTTGCCGCCCGACGAGCGGGCCAGCCCGCGTCCCGTGAGGGTGACGGTCTGCCCGTCGACGAGGCCCCGGTCGGGGGTGACCCTGACCGAGATGCCCGCCGTCGCCGCCGCGGAGGCCGCTGATGGGACCAGGCTGCCCAGGACGGCGCCGGACAGCAGGCCGGCCAGGATGAGCGGCGCTGCCGACCACCGATGCATGCGAGGACCTCCGAGCCCAGGGTTCGCCACCGGGGGGACCCCGGATGCCGCATCATCTCATGACGGACCCGGCGATTCAGCGCGACCCTTCCCTGGTCAGGGCGGCGAATTGCCCCGGGGGCCGCTCGGCTAATCTGAACCTCCACCCATTCGGGGGTGGTGTAATCGGCAACACGACTGGTTCTGGTCCAGTTATTGAGGGTTCGAGTCCTTCCCCCCGAGCACCGGCGGCATCCATCAAGGTGATGGATACCTCCGCTCGGCCCCATCGTCTAGAGGCCTAGGACACCACCCTCTCAAGGTGGAGACACGGGTTCGAACCCCGTTGGGACTGCTCATCCTGGAGTGTGTTCGAACCGCTCCGGCACGCGGATGCGGAGTCGAAAAAGGCGGAGATGGCCCTGCGCCGCTCGACGGCGAGGTCGGCCAGCCCGTTCCCTTCGCCGTCGGCAGGCGTGTGCCTTCGGAATCGAGCGTTTCACCTCACCCTCACTTATGATCGCTCACGATGAGAGAAGAGGGCATGTGCTGGAAGGCGGCGATATGCGGATCGCTCATGATGTTGACACTGGCGGTCTTCTGCGTCGGCACTGAGTCAGCGGCGTACGCGCAGGCCTCCGCTTGGCCGGTGTCGGCCGGCTATTTCTAGCTGCCGACTCTGCCCTTCGGCGATGCGAACTCTCAGTGTGACTCGTCATGGGACAGCTTTGCTACCAATGCACCGATCGTGGCCATTGTCCTTACCCAAGACAATCTTGGCTGCTGGATGACCGGAGCCGACTGCGGGGTCTTTACCTACGGCGACGCCGGTTACTTCGGCTCCATGGGCGGGCGGGTCCTCAACTCCTCCATAGTGGGAATGGTGGCGACACCTGGAGGAGGCGGCTACTGGCTCGTGGCCGAAGACGGCGGAGTGTTCGGTTTCGGAGACGCAGGGTTCTACGGCTCCATGGGCGGGAAGCAGCTGAACCGGCCGATTGTTGCGATGGCATCTACACCCGACAGGAAGGGCTACTGGCTCGTCGCATCGGACGGTGGGGTGTTTGCGTTCGGTGACGCCGGATTCGACGGCTCCATGGGTGGCAATCCGCTCGACGCGCCAATCGTTGGGGTGGCCGCCAACCCGAACGGGGGTACTGACTCGCGGGCGCCGACCGAGGTGTGTTCAGCTTTGGGACCGGCTACTACTTCGGCTCGCTTCCGGGTGAGGGCATCGTTCCCTCGGCGCCCATCGTCGCGATGGCCGCCGACCCCAAAGGTGGCGGTTACTGGCTCGTTGGATCCGACGGGGGCGTGTTCACCTTCGGCACCGCGGGTTTCTACGGTTCCGAAGGCACTCTCTTCCTGAATGGGCCTCTACCCAACCCCACTACAGCATTTGCCGCGTCCCCCGACGGCGCCGGCTACGTCCTGCTCCCGAGCGACCCGGCCGTTGAGCCGGGGGTACCCGGCCGAAGTGGCTTCTCGCTCGCTAAGCCGGAATGGGTCGGCGATGGCACCCTCTCCTGCGCTCTCCAGACACCTCCGCTCTTACAAGCGGCCCAGTACCTCCTGATAGGCGAGTCTGTCGACGGTGGCAATACAAGCGGTTATCCGGCGGTGATCGACGAGCTGCACCAAGTGGCTGCGCTTCCGGGGATGAGTCGTACGCCCGCACAGAACGCCACGGGCGAACAAGACACCAATGATCTGGACGCGTTCTTCGGCGCCCAAGCCGAAGTACCCTGCCCCCGATGGTATGTGGGGCGAGACAACCGACGCAGATATCGAGCACCGGCTCCATAACGTCGCTAAGGGTTCGAGAGAGCGCCTCTCTTGGACCGTGGGGAACGTGGAGCTGGCAACTTGCCACCGCGAAGTCGATGCTCGTGGGGCCTTGAGTGATGCGCCTTGGTTATCGCCCAAAGGGTGGTGGTTGTCATCACCTGCTGCCGCGCCTGCTGAACTGGATCCACGGCCCGTCGATGACCATATCGCGGTTCAAACAGGGTAGCCCTGGGACTGCTTGGTATCGAATACGGTGATCTGGCTGATCAGGCGCTCTTGAGCGGTTGGATCTCATCGAGTGTGTCGACGAGCCGGTCGCGCTCCACTTCGAGGTCGTAGCGCCCCTGGAGGTTCATCCAGAAGCGTTCCGAGGTGCCGAAGTAGCGAGCCATGCGGAGTGCGGTGTCAGCGGTGATGCGACGCTTTCCATGGACGATCTCATTGATCCGTCTCGGTGGGACCCCGATGGCGACCGCCAGTCTGTGCTGGGTCACACCGAGTGGCTCAAGGAACTCTTCCATGAGCACCTCACCGGGATGGATGGGAGGCGTGACCGAGGGAGTGTTCACGAGCTGCTCCTTTCAGTGGTAGTCGACGATCTCAACGTCTTCAGGTCCTGCGGCGGTCCACCTGAAGCAGATCCGCCACTGCTGGTTTACGCGAATGCTGTAGGCACCGACTCGATCACCCTTCAGCTTCTCGAGTCGATTACCCGATGGGACGCGCAAGTCGCTAAGCAAGTCGGCAGCATCGAGGATGAGCAGCTTCCGCAATGCCATCCTCTGAGTACCATCATCGAGCTGTCGCGTCCGTTGTCTGGTCCAGATCCGCTCGGTCTCCTTGTCTCGGAACGACCGGATCACCCAGCCAATGATAACGTAAGACGTTAATATCGGTAAGCGTTATGTACGAGAAAACCCAACATTTCACCCAACAAGTCCGTTTCAGGGCGTCCCAGGTCGGCTTGGCTCGTTCCACCGATCGTCGAAGGCGGTTCAGGTGAGATGCAGAAATGCGACCCGGTGGGACCGGCTGGACTCCGCTGCGATGAACCGGTCCTCCTTCTCAAGGTGGAGACACGGGTTCGAACCCCGTTGGGACTTCCAGTAGAGAACCTACTTGAGCGGTGGTACCTCGTTGCCTCTACATCGAGGGACTGGTCACCGAAGACAGTGGCGGCTGACGAGTCAATGCGGCACTGACGACCCCTTGGAGTCGGTCATCTAAACTGCAGCGAGCATGGATCCGATCCGCCCATCGACAGGAACGGACGAGGCCGTTGGTCCAGCCACAGTTCTGGAGCGGCCGCAGAAGCGCTCTCCCAGTGACCGCATTACCGATTCGAAGGTCTTCGATCGACCGGTCGAGCTGCACGGCGGATGGGCAGCACGGTGGGGCCGCCCGTATCTGCTCGCCAGTGGTGCCTATCTGATTCTGTCGCTGATCATCTGGTCGCACGTGTGGACCGGCCATCCGACGTCGGTCACGACCTGCGGTTGCGGAGACACGGCCCCCACCATCTGGTACATGGCGTGGCCGGCGTATGCGATGACCCACGGGCTGAATCCCCTCTACTCGACAGCCATCGGGTACCCAAACGGAGTCAACCTCATCTTCGCCGCATTCGGCATCGTTATGGCTCCATTCACCTGGCTCTTCGGGCCGGTGGCAGCTCTGAACGTGGTTCTGACGGCCAGCCCCGTCCTTTCAGCGCTGGCCATGTTCGCTTTGGTGCGCCGGTGGGTGTCATGGATGCCGGCAGCGTTCGTAGCCGGATTGTTCTACGGCTTCTCCCCGTTTGTGCTGATCAATCTCGGCGTAGCCCATGTGGACTTCGTGATGATTGCCATCCCACCCTTGGTGGTTATCTGTCTGGACGAGCTGTTGATCCGCCAGCACCGGCGTCCAAG
>JBKQRT010000247.1:0-2684 GCA_052143895.1 Acidimicrobiales bacterium
GGGGTCGATGCACGCCCCGGGCTGACCCTTGCCGCGGCGTTCGACGAGCTCGCGCAGGTGATCTGAGCGGCAAACCTCACCGAGGCTGGTCAGCTCGCGCCCGACGATCAATCAATGCAACAGAGCCCGTTTTCGGCACTTACAGGCCCGATTGGGGCGCGACAGCTCGCCGGTGAGGCGGCCGCCCTCGGCGGGTACCGCGGCCCGGCCACCCCCTCCCCCTCCTACCTGGAACCGGGTATGCTCCTGGTCATGGTGGAGGGGCCCTGGTGTGGCGGTCGGATCGCCGGCTGTGGTTCTTCGGCTCCCTCAGGGTGGTCACCGCCGCCCTCAGCCTGCGGGTCGGCGGCGGACAGACCGGGCCGTGAGCCGTGGTCACCCACCTTCCCCTGTTCGACAACGTGGTGCAATCGCGCTTCGCCGCCGTGTTCGTGCTCTGCGCGGCGGTGATGGTCGCCATCGTCGTCGACAGGAGCCGGTCGGACACGCAGTCTTGGCTGACCCGGCGTCGGGATGGTGATCGGCCGCACGGAGCCGCAGCTCGTCCTTGGCGCACTGTTGGCTGGGTGAGGTGGGCGTCAGCCGCGGTGGCCGGGGTGGTCACCCTGGTGGGGCTGGGCCGGGTGGCCGCGGTGCTGTCCCCCAATCTCCCCCTGGTGGTACAGCCGGTGTCGGTGCCGAACTGGTTCCTCACTGCCGCGGAGCACCTCTCGTCGGGGCATGTGGTGCTCACCTATCCCTTCGCCACCGCCGACTCGCAGGCGTCGATCCCCTGGCAGGCCATCGGTGGGATGCACTACGCCATGGCCGGCGGAGGTGATCCCGCCGGCACAGTGGCGCGGGCCGGCGCCGACCAGGTCGGATTCAGTGTGCTGAGGCAGGCGTCGGTGCCTCTGCTCGCCACCCCGTCGTTGTCCCCATCCAACCTCGAGGCGGTCAGGGTCGCCATGCGCCACTGGGGGGTGACGACGGTGGTGGTCCCGGTCGATACCGGCCTACCCGCCTTTCAGACGGCACGGGGGACCGGCTACGGGGTGGCATTCTTCACCACCGTGCTCGGTTGGCCGCCCGCCTACCAGGATCAGGCCTGGGTCTGGTCGGACGTGGGACACGGCCCCGCTCCGGCGACCATCACCCCGGCGGCCTTCGCCAACTGTACCGAGCAGGGCGCAGTGGGAGGGTCGTCGGGCGGCGCCGTCGTCGCCCGGTACGTGCTGGACGGCTCCTCAGGATCCGCCCATGACCCAGAGCCCGGCCGCCCATGACCGAGGGTCCTGATGCATTCCGACTGGGCAACCGTCCGTGCCTCACCGGTGTCCGGGCGCTGGGCATCGCCGGTGTCCTCATCTATCACGCCAACTGGAGAGCCCTGCCCGGGTCGTGGGCCATGCTCCAGATGTTCTTCGTCCTGAGTGGCTTCCTGATCACCGCCATGCTGTCCGCCGAAGGCCGGCGCAACGGTCGGATCAGCCTCAAGGCCTTCTACTCGCGGCGGGCCGTACGCCTGCTCCCACCCCTGGTGCTGACCATCGCCCTGATGGCCATCTATGCGTCTTTGGTCTACGTGGTTGACGCCTCCCAGAGGATCTGGGGGGACAGTGCGGCGGCGATGTTCTACTACGCCGACTACCGCTCGGCATTCGGTCACGAGCCGTTCTTCGGGTTTCTGGCCCAGTGCTGGTCACTGTCCGTCGAGGAGCAGTACTACATCATCTGGTCGATCCTGATGGTGGCGGCGGTGGCTGCCGGCCGGCGGCGCCTGGCCTACGGGTTCGCCATCGCCGGCATCGTGGCCAGCGCGGCCGACCGCATGTACCTGATACTCCGGGCCCCCCATTTCGACACCGCAGTCTTCGACCGCATCTACTACGCCTTCGACACCCGAGCCGACGCGCTGTTCCTCGGGTGCCTGCTGGGGCTGCTCGCCTCCGACGGCTATCTCAACGGGTGGTCCCAGAGGACCAAAAAGGTGACCGCCCTGGCCGCCTGTGCGTCCACGGTGTTCTTCGCTTGGATCCTGGTCGAGGCACCGCTCTTCCGCGAGGGACTGGTCGTGTGGCAGCTCCCGGCCACCACGGTGGCCTGTGCCATCGTCTTCGTCTACTTCGTGGTGTGCCCGGCCGGGCTCGGGTCCCGCGCCGTGGGCATCGGCGTGCTGGTGTTCATCGGCGATCTGTCCTACACCATCTATCTCGTGCACTTTCCCGTCTACATAGCCGTAACGTCCAGCACTACCGGCTGGTTTTCCTGGCCCATCGAGCTGGCGCGCCTGGCCATCATCTTCGCCATCGCCATCGCCAGCTGGTTCCTCATCGAGCGACCCCTCCTGCGCTGGCGCCAACGATCGGCGGCCCGTTCGGGGGCGGCAGACCCACGGGTACCGGAGAAGGCCACGGTGGCCATACCAGGGATGTAGCCGATCGGCGTCGGCTCACCCCGGGGTGTCGGCCGGGTCGGTTGAGTACCCTCCCTGCGCTCTGGTGATGTTCACCGACAGATCCCCCACCCGCCCCAGGTACCCGGGTGTCGAGGGCGACGACCCGGTCCAGGTCCGGAGCTCGACCGAGCGTTCCTCCCTGCCGGTGGACTCGAAGCCGGGGCCGAACTGCGCCCTGTGCGTGCCGAATACTCATCCGACGAGGTGTAGGACGCCAATATCTCGATCGCGACCCGCGGTCCCGACT
>JBKQRT010000248.1:0-3153 GCA_052143895.1 Acidimicrobiales bacterium
GGTTGGCTTCGAACCGGCTGCAGCAGTGGTCCGAGCAGAAGTAGACCCGGCGGCTGTCGTGGACACTTGAAGCCGGTGCGTTGGCCGTCTCGACCTGCATGCCGCACACCGGGTCGATGGCACGGCCGGTTCCACCGCCGAGGCGGTCACGGTTGCGGTAGGTCCAGTAGAGGACGGCGAACACGATCAGGAAGACGATGTTGAGGTACGTGGTGTAGTCCCAGGAGAAGTGGGCGGGTGCGACCTCGGTCGGGCGGGTGGACGGCACCAGGCCAGCGCCCCGGAAGATGCCCTCCGTGATAAGCCCCGCCACCGACATCACCCCCCAGAAGAGGGCGAGCATCCGGAGCGTCAGGCGCCCGCCGTAGTAGCGCCGGTAGATGAGGAGCAGGGGGAAGGTGATCAAGTCGGCGAAGATGAACGAGATCACGCCGCCGAAGGAGATCCCGCCCTTCCAGAGCGACGCGGCCAGCGGCACGTTGCCGATGGAGCACACGAAGCTGACGATGGCGATCAACGGTCCGACGAGGACGTTCTCGACGCTGGTCCAGAAACCGTGGCCGTGGAGGAACACCACGTTCCACAGGTGAGTGGGCACCGCCACGGCCAGAAACCCGGCGACCGTGTAGCCGATCAGCAGCTCCCTCCGCAGCATGGTGAGGTCGGCCATCGTGTAGGTGGCGGCATCGGCCCACCCGGCGCGGGAGCGGAGCTTCTGCGACCACGGGCGCAGCTGGAGAGCGGTGTCCTCCGGTGGACCGTGCACGTGCCCGTCCTCGCTGTCGTGGGTGAGGCGCTCCCGAGCCTGGACCACCAGCCGGCCGCGGAGCCACAGGCCTCCGAGCAGGGTGAGAAGCACGATCATGATGATCCCCCCGATGAACTCGCTGACCGCGAACTGCCATCCGAGGAGGACGACGAGCACGATGCCGAGCTCGATGACCAGGTTGGTGGAGGCGAACATGAACACGCAGACGGCGACGAAGTCCGCCCCCTTCACGAAGATCGACTTGGCCATGGCTGTGGCCGCGTAGGAGCAGGAGGAGGAGACCATCCCGTAGAGCGACGCCCGGGCGATCGACGACGACCGGTAATCGCCCATGGCCGACTGCATGGCCCGACGGCTGGCGAAGGACTGCACGGCCCCGGACAGGGTGAACCCCAGGATCAGCGGCCAGAGGGTCTCCCAGAACATGAAGAACCCCTCGCGCAGGCTGCGTCCGATGCTGTCGATCCATCCCGCGGTGGCGAGCACGGTGGCGCCGGCCACGGTTCAGCCCCTATGGACCGGTGTCGGTGGGGCGGCGAGCTGCCTCACGACTACAGCAGCCGGGCGACGCCTCACGACCGCACCAGGCGGGCGATCGCCGCCGACGCCTCATCGAGCTTCGAGGATGCCTCGTCGCCACCGGTCCGCACTGCCTCGGCCACGCAGTGGGCCATGTGGTCGTCGAGTAGGGCGAGCGCCACCGACTGCAGCGCGCGGGTGACGGCGGAGACCTGCTCCAGGACGTCGATGCAGTACCGGTCCTCGTCGATCATCCGCTGGAGCCCTCGAACCTGGCCCTCGATCCGGCGCAGTCGCTTCTGGATCGTCGCCCGATCGTCGCCGTACCCCTGGGCCATGGCTGCCTCCGTTCAAAATACCCCCTAGGGGTATAGAGACTATCCGGATCGACCCCCGGACCGTTCGTTACCTCGTCGCCACCGTCCTCCCGGACGACCACCGCCGTGTCCCCGATGTCCGGCGAGGCGTCTGCTCGTCTACTGCACAGGCGTCGCTGGGCGGGGTTGTCCTTCCTGCCCCCTTCGTCAACGCACAGGAGAGTGGAGATTGGGGCGCGATGGCTCGAGTCAACCGCCGATCTTCTTGATGCCTGAGCGGGAGATCGTGAATCCCTCTCCGTCGGTGACGGTACAGGTCATGCCAGTACTCGCCGACACGCAGAGGAACGGGCCAACTCCGATCGCGGCGCCATAGGCGAGAACGGGAACGTTGAAGCCTGGATTGCCGAGATTGCAGGAGCTGCCTGAGCACGTCGTCACCAGACCAGCGACCGTCATGTCCGCTGTCTGAGGCGGTGAGAACGTCGCACAGTGAACCTCTTGGTCGTCGGTGCTGGTTCCGTAGTAGATCCCGCACGCAATATTTCCCGTCGGCGACTAGATCACTCCACCCGTAGCGGCCTGCATGGGAGATGCGACGACGACCGTCGCCATCCCCACCACGTTCTCATGTACGCAGGAGGGTGGAGGTGCAATGACGTCGACCTCGTCACGGAACTGGTACGTCCCAGGGGTCGCATAGGAGTGCATATAGGTGCCCGTGTGGTCAGCCCGAGCCGTGTCTCCGCACTTGATCATCCCGGCATTCGCCCCTGAGCCCCCACCGTCGCCAAACCGGACGTCCTCGGAGTTGCCGGTTCCCGGACCTCGGACCTCGACGGTGAATGTCACCACTGTTCCTGCGAACACATGATCGGGGCTGACTGTGACGGTCACGGTCAGTGGCTCGGTCGAGGTCGTGTTCACAGCCCTCCGTCCCTGCGCCCGTCGTCTCCCGGTTCGGGTGGGGGGGCGGCCGTCGGGGTGCTTGGGGGGGCCTTCGCTCGGCGGTTTTGGGGTCGCCCCGGTGCCGTTCTCCCTCTCTCCCGTGTGCCCTCGGCAGGGGATAGGTGATAGGGCCGCTCGAAACGTCCGCCTGCAGGAAGTTCGTCACGCATCGTGACCAATGCACCACCAAGCAGGGCAACCACTCTGGGTCGATCGCTCGTTGCCAGGATTCTCGACATGCGCCTCGTTGTGTGGATAAGGAAGCTCCCCACGACTCTGCCTTGCATGGTCACTTACACCGCCCTACACAGTGGTCGCACCATGTTCACTTGACAACCGCCAATGCCTGCCGAAAGCTGTGGTCAGGTGGCTTGCCCTGGGTGCCATGCATCCAGACACGGGGCAACGGCGGGCGGTCTGTCGTTTCTGTACCTCGGAGGAGCCAGGCCGAGGTGAACAAGGGTGCGGAAACGCTGGGGTTTGAAGATCCTCGATGTGGCCCGACGGTGCGTGTCAACCTTTGTGAGACAGATTGTTCATTGATTGAGTGAGTCGGTGACCTCCTCCGGCTGGTTTATCCACGCGACGGCCGGTATGGCT
>JBKQRT010000249.1:0-40480 GCA_052143895.1 Acidimicrobiales bacterium
GCAGCGCCGCGTTCGCGGGTCAGCCGTCGAGCCGGGCCAGGCAGGCAACGGGCAGGCCGCGCTGCGGATCAGGGCACTCGGCGGGGCGACCGTGCACCGCGGCGACACCCCGGTGACGGCCGCTGACTGGGGCTACGCCAAGCCGCGTGGCTGCTGTTCCTGCTCGCCACCTCGGCACCGATGAGCAGAGAGCAGCTGGGCGCCGCGCTCTGGCCGGAGCAGTCACGTCAGCAGCTCGGGAACGCGCTGCACACCGCGCTGCGCGAGCTGCGCCGCGCGCTCGGCGACCCGGGCTGGGTGCTGTACGCAGACGGCTGCTATGCCTTCAACACCTCGCGCGGGCATGACTGCGACGTGGAGACATTCGAGCAGGCGCTCGCGGAAGCGCGCCGGGCCCAGCCGGCCGGGTCGGCACTCCCCCATCTGCGGCGCGCCATCGCGGCCTACGGCGGCGACTTCCTGGCCGGCATGACCGCGGGCGACTGGGCGCAGACCCGCCGGGACGAGCTCCGGCGGCGGTTCGAGGCGGCACTGCTCGCGGCCGGGCGGCTGCATGCCGCAGCCGGCCGCCATCAGGCGGCCGTGACGGCCTTCCGCCAGGCTGTCGCGCACGAGCCGCTGAACGAGACCGCGCACCGCGAGCTGATGAGCAGCTGGGCCCACCTCGGCGAGACGGCCCGTGCCGTCCGTCATTACCAGGAACTCACCGAGCTGCTGCGCGAGCAGGTCGGCGTGCCGCCGACCGCAGAGACCACGGCGCTGTTCCGGCGGTTGTCCGGGCAGCGGTAGCGCTCGCCGCTGCCCGGGCCCTCAAGCGGTCAGGAACTCCGGGCGCTGCCGTCGCTTCCAGGGCCAGGGAAGCACCTCATGGTGAGACGCAGCGGCGCGCCCGCTTGTCATCGGCACGCACGCCGCCCCCTGAGTTTCCCCCCGTGCCCGATCGTTCCCCCCGAGCTCGCTGGAACGCTGGCGCGAACGAGCACGGAGGCTGACGACCAGCAAGGCGGCCACTGCCGACCCTCAGGCCGGATGCGAACGGAGGTACCGGCGCCATGTCCGATCCGATCGGCCCGCTGACCGCCCGGCGGCCCGAGGAGGCGGTCGAGCTGGTGTCCCTGGCGGTGAGCGACGGAGACCTGGAGGCCGCGCTGGCTCAGTACGAGGATGGGGCGCTGCTGCGCCCGTGGGCGCTGCCACCGGGTCAGGCGGGGCCGGGTGTTCAGGCCAGCCCGGCGACGGGGGCCAGCCCGGCGACGGGGGCCGACCCGGTGACGGGGGCCGACCCGGTGACGGGGGGCGACCCGGTGACGGGGGCCGGCGTGGCGGACTGGCCGGGCGACGGCGTCCGCGATGTCCTGCTCTGCCTGATGGGACTGCGGCTGCCGCTGTCCGTCCAGGTCCGCGCCGTCCTTCCGGCCGGTGACCTGGCGATGGTGCTGGGCGAGCGGCGTATCTCCGGCACCGGGCCGGACTGCGAGCCGGTCGAGCTGAGCGGCCTCGGCTTCACCGTCGTGCGGCACGAGCCAGCCGGTGCCTGGTGCATCGTGGCGGAGGCCTGGTGCCTGGACGGCCCCGGTCCGGCGAGCACTCGCGACTGATTCCGCGGCAGTCAGCGGCACAGCGCTGCGGATTCCCTCGTACTTCCCCCCTATCCCCTGGCAAATCCCCCGAGTCCGGCCGACAGCCTGATGACCGAAGACCACGGCGAGCGGCCTCATCCGACAGCTACGGCTCGGCTCGCAACGAGTGCACAGAGAGGGATCCGACATGAGTTCTGCCGACCACACCAGCTACCGGTCCGCCGCCGACCGCCGCCCGCGCCGTGGCAGCCGGAAGCTGTCCGTCCGCACCGCAGTGCGGCTCGGCGCGGCCACCGTCGCCTCCGGCGCGCTGGTCGCGACGGCCGGCCTGGCCCTGACGGCCACGGCCAACGCGAGCAGCACGACGGCCAGCGGGAGCGCGGGATACACGTTCCGCACCCTGGACAACCACAAGGACCTGACGTTCAACCAGCTGCTGGGCATCAACAACGCGGGCCTGATCGCCGGCTACTTCGGCTCGGGCGCGCAGGGTGCCCCGAACAAGGGCTACCGGCTGTACGCGCCATACGGGCGGCACGACTACTCCGCGGAGAACTTCCCCGGCTCGGTGCAGACCCAGGTGACCGGCCTCAACGACCGCGGGGTCACCGTCGGCTTCTGGTCGACGCAGAACACCACGAGCATGGTCAACAACAACTTCGGCTTCTACGCCTACCACGGCCGGTTCCACGAGGTGAACTTCCCGACCAACGTCCCGGCCAGCCCGCCGGTTGACCAGCTGCTGGGCGTCAACGACCTGAACGTGGCCGTCGGCTTCTACACCAACGACCAGGGCAACAACCGCGGCTACGAGTACAACATCAGGACCGGGCAGTTCAGCCGGGTACTGGAGCCCGGTGCGCCGGCCGGCCTGAAGGGCCCGAGCCTGACCGCCACCGCGATCAACAACCTCGGTAACGTGGCCGGCTTCTACGTCGCCTCCGGCGGGACGACCGACGCGTTCCTGAAGACCGCGCACCACTTCTACACGCTGGCCATTCCGGGCGCCTCGATGACCCGGGCCTTCGGCGTCAGCGACCTCAATGAGGTAGCTGGCGCGTACACGATCGGCACGGGCAGCAGCGCGACCAGCTTCGGCTTCACCTGGAAGCCGGGCCACGGGTACAAGACGGTCAGCGACCCGCACGGTATCGGCAGCACGGTCGTCAACGGCGTCAACGACCTCGGCGACCTGGTCGGCTTCTACACCGACTCGGCCGGCAACACCGACGGCATGCTGGCCCTGCCGCGGCACTAGCGCGCGCTCACGCTGGCCGCGCCGCGGCCAGCAGCGCCCCTGCGGGCGGGCCCGGCCGGGCCCGCCCCGCAGGGGTTTCCTGCACGCCTGCTAGCCGAGCGGACGGCGCGCCGACTGCCCGGCGGACGGCGCCATCCGGCAGCGGGCGGCGCGCTAGCAATCCCGCTGCCCGGCCGGTAGTGCGCTAGCCGCCCTTGGTGATGGCCGCGACCTCGTCCGCGCTCAGCTCGAGGCCTGCGGCGGCGATGTTCGTCTCGA
Source organism: Acidimicrobiales bacterium (assembly GCA_052143895.1). Lineage (GTDB taxonomy): Bacteria > Actinomycetota > Acidimicrobiia > Acidimicrobiales > RAAP-2 > Bog-756. The sequence goes on from JBKQRT010000249.1 coordinate 3,097, forward strand.
CGTGCCCGGACGATCCCGAGCCGGGGATCGGCAGGATCTGCGGTGACCTGGCCAGCAGCCAGGCCAGCACGACCTGGCGCGGGCTGACGCCGTGCCGCTCGGCGGCCGCGGCGACGGCCGGGTTGTCCTCGGCATCCTGGATCGGCGCCCAGGGCAGGAACGCCAGCACCTCCTGCTCGGCCAGGTCCACGATCGGCTCGGAGGTCCGGTCGGTCGCGTTGTAGCGGTTCTGGATGGACACGATCGGGGTGATCGTGCTCGCCTCGCGGAACTGCGCCTCGGTGACATTGGAAATGCCGATATGCCGGATCTTTCCTTCTGCCTTGAGGTCGTCCAGCGCACCAATGGACTCCGCCAGCGGCACATGCGGGTCGGGCCGGTGGAACTGGTAGAGCGGAATCTGGTCCAGCCGCAGGCGCCGCAGGCTGCCCTCGCACGCGTCGCGCAGGTGCTCGGGGCGCCCGTCCGGCTCCCAGCGTCCCGGGCCGGGGCGCACCAGGCCGCCCTTGGTCGCGATAACCAGGTCGTCCGGGTAGGGATACAGGGTCTCGGCGATCAGGATCTCGCTGACTTCCGGGCCGTAGGAGTCGGCGGTGTCGATGAAGTTCACCTCGAGCTCAGCCGCCCGCCGCAGCGCGGCCCTGGCCCGCTCCCGGTCCGGCGGCTCGCCCCAGATGCCCGAGCCGGTGATCCGCATGGCGCCGAAGCCCATCCGGTTAACGGTGAGATCGCCGCCGATTTCGATGGTGCCGGCCGCGGCCGCCGTTGGCTGACTGGTCATGCGAGGCCTCCTTGTGTCTGCCTCCCAGCCTCGCACTCGCGATCACCGCCCGCGCAGCAGGGTGCATGATCGACAGGCGGTGCCGGGCACAGTGCCAGCGCTGCTGGCGGCCGCGCTGAGCTGATGCCGGGAACTCGTGCAGGATGGCGGGAGCATCGATGAGCGCGGAGGCGTGATGGCCGACTGGCGGGTGGCCGTGGCCGGCGGCGGCCTGGGCGGGCTCTGCCTGGCGCAGGGCCTGCGCCGGGCCGGTTTCAGCGTGACCGTCTATGAGCGGGACGCCGCGCTGGCCAGCCGGTCGCAGGGCTACCGGCTGCACCTCGACGCACGGGCCGGGCTGGCGTTGCAGCAGTGCCTGCCGCCGGACCTGCTGGAGCTGTGCCTGGCCACGTGCGGGCGGCCCGGCACCCGGTTCAGCGTCCTCAGCGACCGGCTGCGCGTCCTGCACCAGGCAGGCGGCGAGAGCGGCGCCGACCCGCTTGCGCCCGCGACGCTGTCCACGTCGGCCAACCGGCAGACGCTGCGCGAGGTGCTGGCGGCCGGGCTGGAGCCGCAGATCCGGTTCGGGCACGAGGTCAGGAGGTATGAGGCACGCGGCGACGGCGTGCGGCTGTACTTCGCCGCCGGCGGCCACGCCGATGCCGACGTGCTCGTCGGCGCCGACGGCACCGGATCCGCGGTGCGGCAGCAGTACCTGCCAGGCGCCGAGGTCATCGATACCGGGTCACGCTGCATCTACGGGAAGACGCCGCTGACCAGCGCCGCGCTCGCGCTGCTGCCGCCGCCGCTGCTGGAGGGGTTCACCGCCATCATCGGCAGGCACGCGGGGATGGCGGCCGGGCTGGTCCGCTTCCGCCAGCGGCCCGAGCAGGCCGCTGCCCGGCTGGCGCCGCAGGCGCGGCTCAGCCCGGCGGGCGACTACCTGATGTGGGCCGTCTCAGCCGACCGGGACCGCTTCGGCCTGCCGGATGCCCGGCTCGGCGAACTGGACCCCGCCGGGCTGCACGCCGTCGCCGCGGCAATGATCAGGTCCTGGCATCCGCGGCTGCGCGAGCTAGTCGCGATGGCCGAGGTCGGCGACAGGTTCCTGGTGCGGATCCGCACCTCGGTGCCGGCGCCAGACTGGCCGCCGAGCCGGGTCACCGTCCTCGGCGACGCCATCCACGCGATGAGCCCGGCCCGCGGCTCCGGCGCGAACACCGCCCTGCAGGACGCCGCGCTGCTGTGCCGCACGCTGGCCGCCGCGGGATCGGGCAGCCGCGCCCTGCTGGCATCGATCGGCACGTACGAAACGCAGATGCGCGGCTACGGCTATGCCGCAGTCCGGGCATCCCGGCAGGCGGAGGCCGAGATGGGCGCCCGCCGCCGCAGTGTCATGTTCTGGCTGGGCCGCCAGCTAGCCCGCAGCCGGAGTGGCTGACGCGCCGGCCTCGGCCGGCTGGCTGCCGCCGCCCTGATGCGCGAAGTCCTTGCTGCGGATGGCGGCCAGCGAGATCACGCCCGAGGCCAGCGCGATGATGGCCGCGACCAGCAGGATGCGGTCCAGGCCGGTGGTGAAGGCCGCCCGGGTGATCATGCCGACGGACTGCCTGGCCTGCGGCGGGAGCTTGCTGAGCACGTGCTCGATCTGCCCGGACTGGACGGCCGTGGCGATCTGCGAGCCCCGGCCGGACAGCCCGTGCACCGCTGTCACCCGGCTCACGACCTCGCTGTGCACCTTGTTGGAGAACAGCGTGCCGAGCAGGGCGATGCCGGTGGCGATGCCGACCTGGCGGAACGTGCTCGACGAGCCGGAGGCCATGCCGCTGCGCTCGGGCGGGACCACCGACACCGCGGCCAAGGCCAGCACCGGGTTGGTGAGACCGATGCCGGTGCCGGCGACGATGAACCCCGGCAGCAGCACCGTCCACGACGACGTGGCCTGCACGTGGCTGGCCAGCGCGCACCCCACGCCCACCAGGAACAGCCCGAGCCCCAGCAGGTACCGGGCGTGGATCCGGATGGCCGCCTTGCCTGCGAAGGGGGCCACCACGAAGGCGAGCATGGTGACGGGCAGGAACCGGATGCCGGCGGCGAGCGGGCTGTAGCCGAGCACCTCCTGGAGGTAGAGCGTCAGATAGAGGAACATGGCGAAGATCGACGCGGAGATGGTGAAGGCGACGATCGACACGCCGACCATGGCCGGTCGCCTGAAGAGGGCCAGATCGAGCATCGGATCGCGCTGGCGCAACTCGGCGACGAGGAAGATGGCCATCAACACGGCGGAGGCGACCAGCAGCCCCACGATGGTCGGGCTGCTCCATCCTTTGTCGTTGCCCTGGACGAGGGCGTACACCAACAGGAACAGCGAGAGCGAGAAGGAGAGGGAGCCGATCCAGTCGACGCGCCGCGGCGTCGGGTCCCGGGAGTCCTGGACCTTGGCCACGGTGAGGATCACCGCCACCACGCCGATCGGGAGGTTGACGAAGAAGATCCACCGCCAGCCGATGCCGCTGGTGATGGCGCCCCCCAGCAGCGGGCCGACGGCGACGGCCCCACCGACGACTGCGCCGTACACCCCGAAGGCGGTGCCCCGCTCGCGGCCGGCGAAGGCCTGGGCGATCAGGGCGAGCGAGGTGGCGAACATGATGGCGCCGCCCACCCCCTGCACCGCCCGCGCCAGGTTGAGCATGAGCGGCGTGGTCGACAGCCCGCACACGAGTGACGAGGCCGAGAAGACCAACAGACCCACGGCGAAGACCCACCGGCGGCCGTACATGTCTCCGACCACGCCGGCAGTCAGCAGGAAGGCGGCCAGCGTGAGCGCGTAGGCATCCACCACCCACTGCAGGTCGGCGAAGGACGAGTGGAGCGACTGCTGGATGGCCGGGAGCGCCACGTTGACCACGGTGATGTCCAGTAGCAGCATGAACGTGCCGAAGCAGACGGCGATGAGGGTCCACCACTTGCGGTCCATCAGCTCGCCCTCCCCCGTCGTTCCCTGGCGAGGCGTCGCGTCGTCGAGACGGCCCCGCCCGGGGCCCCCGGCGGTCGTTCGTGCCCACGGTCGGCTCGGGGCATGTTTAGACCATCCGGTGGTCCCGGGCAATAGATGGAGGACCGCTCCGAGCGGTCCTCCTGCCGGTCCGGCGCAGCCCAGCCGGCTTCAGGTGATGTCGCGCTTGGTCAGGATGATCGAGCCGATGGTGGCGAACGCCAGACCGTAGAAGAGCATGAGCAGGGTCCCCTGCCACCAGTTGAACAGCCCGAAGTCGGCGCCGCGCCCACGGGTCAGGTTGGCGGCGGCGGTGGCCGCGCCGGTGGGCACCCACTTTTCCGCACCGTGGACCAGGCTCACCAGGATCCCCTCCAGGATGATGAACCAGCCGAGGCACACGATGATGGCCGCCACCTGGTTGGTCAGCACGGAGCCCACCCCGACGCCGAGCAGGGAGAAGAGGGCGAAGACCAGGATCATCCCCGGGGCCACCGCCGGCACCTGGTGGACCAGCGCCGAAAACGACCCGCCGCGTGCCACCAGGGTCAACCCGCCGCCGAGGAGGGAAGCGGCCAGCATGATGACGGCCAGGCCGATGCCGAGGATGGCGGCGATCAGCAGCTTGCCGCCCACGAAGACGGGCCGGCGCGGGGTGACGAGGAACGACGTGGTCACCGTCTTGTGGCGGAACTCGGTGGTGATGCACAGGACCCCGAGGAGCAGGGCGAGGATGTAGCCCTGGAAGCCGGAGCCGACCAGGTTGCGGAGCTGCTGGGTGGTGTGCGGTACCCGGTAGCCGGGCGACACGAAGGCGGCGCCGCCGGCGTTGGCCCGGGTGAGGAAGATGACCAGGATGAGGAGCGCATTGAGCACCAGCGCGATGAGGGTCATCACCAGCGGCACGGACGTGGTACGGATCTTCAGCCACTCGGAGCGGACGAGGGCGATCACGAGGGGCCTCCCGCCGCCGGTCCGGGTCCCACGTGGCCCATCAGATGGGGATCGCCGGCGTCGAACCCGTGGGTCAGGCTGAGGAACACGTCCTCGAGGCTGCCGCGTTCGTGCACGAGCTCGTAGATGACGATCTGGTGCTGCGCGGCGAAGGGGCCGAACCACTCGGGGGTGGCGCCGTCGATGACGAGGGTGTCGGGTGCGGTCTGGCGCCAGCCCACGGGGATGGCGTCGAGGGCGGCGGTGAGACGGGCCAGCTCCGGCGTGCGGATGCGCATGCCGGTACTGGTGCCGGCCCGGCTGGCCAGCTCGGCCAGGGTGGTCTGCAGGACGAGCTTGCCCTCGGAGACGATGACCACGTCGTCCACCGTCTCCTCCATCTCCGACAACAGGTGTGAGGAGACCAGGACGGCGTGGCCGATCGATGCCTGGTGGCGGATGAACGTGCGGAGCCACTGGATGCCCTGCGGATCGAGGCCGTTCGAGGGCTCGTCCAGGATGAGGATCTCCGGATCTCCGAGCAGGGCGGTGGCCAGTTGGAGGCGCTGGCGCATCCCGAGGGAGAACTTGCCCACCCGCCGCCTGGCGACGTCGGACAGTCCGACCAGGTCGAGGGTCTCGTCGACCCGCGAGAGGGGGATGCCGGCACCGATGGCCACCATCTTCAGATGGTCACGTGCCCGACGCCCGGGGTGGAAGCTCGTCGCCTCAAGGACCGCACCCACGTGGTGGATCGGCTTCTCGATGTCGACATAGCGGCGACCGCTGAAGGTGGCGGTGCCTCCGCTGGCGGACACCAGGCCGAGCAGCATGCGCAGTGTGGTGGTCTTGCCCGAGCCGTTGGGACCGAGGAAGCCGGTGACCCGGCCGGGGGCCACCTCGAAGGACAGCCCGTCGACGGCCCGGACCGGCCCGAAGTGCTTGTACAGCCCGCTGACTTCAATGGCCGAGGTCATGCCAGACCGTACTCCGGGTCACCCGCCGATCGGCGTCATCACGGTCGCCGCGGCGCGGGCGGCGCGGGCGGCGCGGGCGTGCGTGAGCCCGGCTGTGTGCTCACACCCCGGCGTAGATGTCGGCGGGTAGCAGCAGCCCGATGGCCACCACCAGTTCATCGTGGACGCGTCCCATGTTGCTCCAGCCGTTGACCCAACCGACCAGTGCCGAGTACCACACGTGACCGAGGATTCGCGCCCGGTCGCTCAGGTTCGGCGGGTGGGGATCGCCGATGGCCCGGGTGATGATCCCCTCCATGAGCACCGACACCTGCTGCTGGCACTCGATGGCAGCGGGGTCGGGGGATGCCAGCGCGGTGAAGACGGCGCCCACCAGCTGCGGTTGCCGGCCCATCGAACGGAGCGCCCGGTCGAGCGCGTCGATGACACGCTCGGCGGCGGTGTCGCCCTGGGCCGGCAGCTGGGCGAGCCGGGTGTCCAGCTGCTCCACCCAGTGGACGAGGGCGGCGGCCAGCAGATGGTCCTTGCTGGTGAAGTAGCGGTAGACGGTCCCCATGGCGACGTCGGCCCGGGCGGCCACGTCGCGCATCTGCACGGCCTCATAGCCCCCGTCGAGGGCCAGCGCCATCGCTGCGTCGATCACCCGCTGGCGTCGGGCTTGCTGGGCCCGCGTCAGGGCGCGCGGAACCGGACGGCTCACCATGGCCCTTCAGCCTACTCGTACGGGGAATTGGGCCCCGGACAGGGCCGGAGGTGCGCCGTTGCTGCCCGGACGGTCCGGTCCGGCGGTTCTGACGCCCCGTCATCTCCGGGCTCCCCTCACTACCATGGGCCGCCATGCCGCCCGCCGAGGACCCCGAGCTGATCGCCACCACCGACGGGCGGGTGCCGGGGCGCCGGGGCCGGGCCACCCGCCAACGGCTGCTCGAGTGCACGACCGAGCTGTTGGTGGCAACACCGTGGCGCTCCATCAAGGTGATCGACATCGCCCGCCAGGCCGGGACCTCGCCCGCCACCTTCTACCAGTACTTCGAGAACGTCGAGGCGGCCATCACCGTGCTGGCCGAGGAGCTCGTCGAGGGGGCCGGGGTGCTGGCCGGCCTGGTGGACGGGGACTGGTCGGAGGAGCGGAGCTGGGGCACAGCGGTGGCCGTCGTCGAGGGTTTCATGGACTACTGGGAGCGCAACCGGGCCGTGTTCCGGGTAGTCGAGCTGACCACCGTCGAAGGCGACCTGCGCTTCCAGGGGCTGCGCGTGCGGGCCCTCAACGCGGTCACGGTCACCCTGGCCCGGGTCATCGCCACCATCGGCGGCGATGCCGGCTCGCCCGCCGGGTCCGACCCGATGGCCGCCGCCGGCACGCTGATCGCCATGATGGCCCAGGTCGCCGGCCACCGGTACGGCTTCGAGTTCTGGGGCATCCGCACCGCGTCGCTGGTCGACAGCCAGGCCCGCCTCCTGCACTGGTCCGTCACCGGCCGTCCGGCGCCGGCCGGCGCCCGGGTGCCCGGGTCGGAGACGCCGCCGCCGCGCACCGGTCCGGTGGTGGGCGGGGGCGCGGCCTCCGCCCGCACGGCCCAGGTGAAGGCGGCCTCGGCCAAGGCGGCGGCTAAGGCGGCGGCCAAGGGGCCACGGGCGAGGACGACGCCCACGCCGTAGCCGCCCGGCTCCGACCCTCGGCGGTCAGCGCACCGCCACCGGGTTGACCGGCGAGCCGAGCCCGTTGGTGAAGGGCAGCGGGGTGGCGTCGAGGAGGAACTCGTAGCGGCCGTCCTGCGCGCAGGCGTCGGCCAACTCGTCGAGGAACCAGTTCTGGCCCTGGGTCATCCCCATCTCGACCAGGTGCAGCAGGTGGACCGGGAGGTAGAGGGCCTCGTCCTCGCACGGGTAGACCTCGAGCACCATGGTGTCGGTGGCCACGGCGGCCACGTCGCGGGCGTGGAACCACTCGGCCGTGGCCACGGTGAGCCCGGGGGTGGGCCACGTGTAGGCCACGAGGTCGCGGACGGGTGGCGCCCCCCCGAGGCCGGGCCGACCGGGCAGCGCCAGATGGGCGGCCTGGCCGGTGCGCACCAGCACCACGTCGCCGGGCGCCACGTGCACGCGTCCCAGTGCACAGGCGGCATCGAGGTCGTCAGGAGTGACGGGGTAGCCAGGCTCGAGGATCTCCACCCCCTTGGCCCGGGGCACGTCGAGGAGCACCCCGCGCGAGACGAGGGTGCGGACGAGGTGGATGCCCAGCTTGGCGGCGCCGCCGTCGGTCACCGACGATGCCGGGAACCCGTTGTAGAGCCGCGGCCCATCGGGACCGGCGCCGTAGGCGGCGTGGGCGAGCGCGTCCCAGTGGGTGGCGCACTGGGTGGCGAGGGTGACCACGTCCTCCGACGACGCGATCCAGGCCGGGTCCGGGCTGAGCGGGTTGTTGACGTAGATCATGGTCCGAGTCGGGTTGACGCGGCCCTTGATGAAGCCCATCTGGATGCCCTCGTCTGCCGACAGGGGCAGCCCGAGCGGGAAAGCGCGTCCGTCACGAACCGCGGCCACACCACGGAGCCGGGCGGCCGAATCGACCAGGTTGAGCGTGCCGATCTGGTCGTCGGGGCCCCACCGCCCCCAGTTGCTCACCCGCGTGGCCACCTCGGCAAAGGACGCCGGGATCGAGGGCGGGACCGGGACGGGCACGCACCTTTCTAACCCATTCGCGCAACAGTTTTCGGCCGACCCGGCCGATAGAGATCTTCGAGGGGCCCGATCGAATCCTTGAAGGGGCCGAGGCCATGCACAGAATCCACCCAGTCCGAACCCGAGCGCTCCTGCGCCGCGTTGCCGCATCTGTCGGGACACGACGCGGGCCGGCCGGGGACCGCACCCGCGTGTCCCGCCGGGCGGTGCCGGCGCTCGTCCTGGCCCTCGGGCTCGGCGCCCTGGCGGGCGGCGTCCCGACGACGCTGTCCGTGCTGCACGCGGCCCCGGCCCAAGCCGCCGCCCCACCCCCGGTGGCCGCGGTCCAGTCGCTCTACGCCCAGGACCTGGTGGCGAGGATCAACGCCGAGCGCGGCGCCCGCGACTCGGGGGCCGTGCCCGTCCCCCAGCTGCAGGTGGACCCCGGGCTGGAGGCCGCCGCCCAGGCCTGGTCGGCCCATCTGGCCGCCATGGGCACCGTGGCCGATCCGCCGCTCGGCGGCTGCACGGGCGACCCCACCCAGATCTGCGCCTTCGCCGCCAACTCCGGCGACTCCGGCGACGGCTTCTGGCCGGGTGACGGCTCGGACGGCATGGCTGCCGACTACATGGGCTCGGCCGGCCACCGCCAAAACGAGCTCGGTGCCGCCTACGAGTACGTCGGCGTGGGCGTGACCTGCAGCGCCAACCAGGCGTGGACGGTCGAGCTGTTCGGCTACGCCTACGGCGACTACCCCTCCGCCAATGCCCGCCAGGTCAGCCAGGACTCGACGCAGGGTGACCCCGTCCCGGCCACCCCGATGGTGGCCGGGACCCAGACCGGCGACCCGGTCTACTGCCCGGGGCAGACCATCGGCCCGAACGGGCAGGTGACCGCCACTGGCGGCCAGTACCCGTACCCGTACGCCGTCGCCGGCGTCCCCGGCGAGCCCAACGGTGACGCGCCGGCCCCGGTGGTCGGGATGGCCGCCACCCCGGACGGGAAGGGCTACTGGCTGGCCCGGGCCGACGGCTCGGTCTCGGCCCACGGCGACGCCGTCAACGACGGCTCCATGGCGGGGACGCCGCTCAACGCGCCCGTCGCCCACATCGTGTCCACCCCGGACGGGAAGGGCTACTGGCTGGTGGCCAGCGACGGTGGCATCTTCAGCTTCGGCGACGCCACGTTCTACGGCTCGATGGGCGGGCACCCGCTCGACGCACCCGTGGTGGGCATTGCCCCGACGCCGGACGGCGGAGGCTACTGGCTGGTGGCCAGCGACGGTGGCATCTTCAGCTTCGGCGACGCCACGTTCTACGGCTCGATGGGCGGGCACCCGCTCAACGCGCCGGTGGTGGGGATGGCCGCCGACCACGCCACCGGCGGCTACTGGCTGGTCGGAAGCGACGGCGGGATCTTCTCCTTCAACGCCCCCTTCGACGGCTCGACCGGCAGCCTCCGGCTGGACCAGCCGGTCAACGGCATGGCCGCCACCCCCGACGGCGGGGGCTACTGGTTCGTGGCCTCCGACGGCGGCATCTTCAGCTTCGGCGACGCCCGGTTCGCCGGCAGCACCGGGGGGATGGCCCTCGACGCACCAGTGGTGGGCATGGCTGGTGACGGTTCCGACGACGGCTACTGGCTGGTCGGCGCCGACGGTGGCGTGTTCTCGTTCGGCGCGCCGTTCTACGGCGCCGGCTGACCCTCAGCCGGCCCAGATGATCGACTGCAGCTCCGAGTAGGCCTCGAGGCTGTAGTCACCGCCGTCCCGGCCGATGCCGCTCATCTTGAACCCACCGAACGGCGCGTCCATGTTGCGCTGGGCGGTGTTGATGCCGACATGGCCGGCCCGCAGTAGCTTCGCCGCCCGGAACGCCCGGGCGGTGTCGCCGGAGAACACGTAGTCGTAGAGACCGAACTCCGAGTCGTTGGCGATGGCGATGCCCTCCTCCTCGTCGTCGAAGGGGATGGCCACCACCACCGGTCCGAAGATCTCCTCGCGGGCCGTCGTCATGTCGTTGGTGCCGGTGATCAGTGTCGGCTCGACGTAGTAGCCCGTTTCGAGGTGCTCCGGGCGGCCGCCCCCGACCACGATCTCGCCCTGCCGGCGACCGCTCTCGATGTGGTCGAGGACACGCTGGCGCTGGGCGGCCGAGATGAGCGGGCCGACCACCGTCTCGAGCTCGGTCGGGTCGCCGATCTTGAGGTGGCCGGCGAACCGGGACAGGCCCTCGACCACCTGGTCGAAGATGCTCCGCTGCACCACGGCGCGGGTGGGGGCGGTGCAGATCTGCCCGGAGTGGAAGGCCCAGGTCGAGCCGATGGCGGTGACCACCGACTTGATGTCGGCGTCATCGAAGACCACGGCGGCGCCCTTGCCCCCGAGCTCCATGAGCATCCGCTTCATGGTGGGGGCCCCGGCGGCGGCGATGCGCTGGCCGACGGCCGTCGACCCGGTGAAGGACACCATGTCGACGTCGGGCGACGTGGTCAGGACCGAGGCCGGCTCGGGCCCGGAGGCGTTCACCAGGTTGACCACGCCCGGTGGGAACCCGACGTCCTCGAGCACCCGGGCCAGCTCGACGATGGCCAGCGGGTCCTGGGGGGCGGGCTTCATGATGACCGTGTTGCCCATGGCGAGGGCCGGTGCCACCTTGCCGGCCATGTTGGTCAGCGGGAAGTTGTAGCTGGCGATGGCGGCGACCACCCCCACCGGCTGGCGGTAGGCCAGGGCGCTGATCAGACCACCGGGAGCGAGAGGGGTGGCCGCCGTGGCGATCGGCGGCAGCATCGACTCCTGAACGTGGCGGATGTCCCGCGAGAAGCGCTCGAACCGGTCGGCACAGACCGGCACCTGCATGCGTGAGCCCACCGCCGCCGTGGCGCCCGTCTCGGCGATGACCAGCGGCACCAGCTCGTCGTTCTTGAGCCGGATGGCTGCGCTGGCCGCCTTCAACAGAGCCAGCCGCTCCTCCACCGGGGTGGCGGCCCAAGCCGGGAACGCCTCTCGGGCGGCGGCCGCGGCGGCGGCGGCGTCATCCGCCGACGCGTCCGGGGCCTGCCCCACCACCTGCTCGGTGGCCGGGTTGACGATGTCGTAGGTGCCGTTGCCGGGGTCGACCCACTTGCCGCCGATCAGCAGCTGCGTCTCGTCCCTGGTGACTTGACTACCCATGGTGGGTCCCCTTTCGCGGTGGTGGATGGCGCTCGGCGGGGTGACCGCTACCGATCTGACGCGCCGTCAGCAGTGTAGGTCGTCGACACACGGGCGACAGATCGTCCCGGGCCGGTGCGGCTCAGGTCCCGGCCGGCGTCGGATCGACGGTGACCGTGTCCCGGCCCGACTTGAGCAGCGCACCGGGCAGGTTGCCGGTGGCTTTGCCGTCGGCGACGGTCTCGACCCCGTTGACCAGGACGCGCACCACACCGACGGCGCCGGCCACGAGGCGCGGACTGCCCCCGGGGAGGTCGTGGACGAGCGTGGCCGGCTCCGAACCCACCGTCTCGGGATCGAACACGAACAGATCGGCGTACTGTCCTTCGGCCACCCGGCCGCGGTCGACGAGGCCGAACAGTTCGGCGGGCGCCTCGGTCATCAGCTGCACGGCGCGCTCCATGGGGACCAGCTTGCGCCGTCGGAGGCAGTCGCCGAGGAACGACGTCGGATAGTTGGAGCCGCACATCCGGTCGAGATGGGCGCCGGCGTCGGACCCGCCCACCATGGCGCCCGGGTTGTTCCAGACCTCGACCCGGGCCCGCCACGAGGCGTCGTCGCCGTCGGAGGCCTTGGGCCAGAGCACGGTGCGGAGGTCGTCGGCGATGACCAGGTCGAGCAGGGCGTCGAAGGGGGCCTTGCCCTGCTTCTCGGCGATCGAGCCGACGTCCCGCCAGCTCAGGCCTTTGTTCTCCGGGGCGAAGGTGTCGCCGATGATGTAGTTGGCCCAGTGGGACAGCCGGCGGAAGACGCCGGCGTCATCCGAGTGGGCCGCCTCGTCGAGCCGGGTGCGTACCTCGGGGTCGCGCAGCTTGGCGATCCGCTCCTCGACCGGCAGTCCCATCACGTCGCCCCAGCCGGGGATGAGGAAGAGGGCGCAGTGGGTGCGGACGCTCATGTTCATCGGGACCAGGGTGGGCATGGTGAGGGCCACGATCCGACCCCCGGCCTCGGCGGCCCGGGCGGACGCCTCGAGCTGGCGGGTGGTCTTGTCGGGGGTGCGGGAGTCGACGGTGAGCAGGTTCCAGTTGAGGGGGCGTCGCGCCGTGGTCGTCATGGCCACCATGAGGTCGATCTCCTCGTCGCTGAACGTGTCCAGGCAGCCGTCGGTGATGTACTCGAGGGTGGTGCCGGGGTGGTCGCGCACCACCTCGCAGAAGGCGAGCATCTCACGGCGGTCGGCATGCCGCGAGGAGATCGGGTTGCCGTCCCCGTCGGAGTGGGTGCGGGACTGGGAGGACGAGAACCCGAGCCCCCCGGCTTCGATCGACTCGGCCAGGAGGCGGGTCATGGCCGCCAGATCCGCGTCGTCGGCCACCTCCGACCCCCGTTCCGCTCCCATGACCCATCGCCGCAGTGCGCAGTGGCCGACCAGGAAGCCGGCGTTGACCCCGAGGTTCCCCTCCAGTCGGGCCAGGTAGTCGCCGAAGTCGGTCCAGTTCCAGTCGATGCCGTTCTCCAGGGCGACGAGCGGCATGCCCTCGACCTTGGCCATCATCCTGCGGATGTAGTCGTGGTCCTCGGGCTTGATGGGGGCGAGGGTAAAGCCGCAGTTGCCCCCGATCACCGTGGTCACGCCGTGCAGGTTGGACGGCGAGGCGGTGGGGTCCCAGAACAGCTGGGCGTCGTAGTGGGTGTGGGGATCGATGATGCCGGGCGCCACCACCAGGCCCTCGGCATCGAGTTCGGTGGCGCCGGCCTCGTCCACGGGGCCCACGGCGACGATCCTCCCGTCGCGGATGCCGACGTCGGCCCGTCGGCCCGGGGACCCGGTCCCGTCGACGACCAGGCCGTTGCGGATCACGTAGTCGAGCATGTGGCGTTCCCTCCGTGGGGTGCGGTGCCGGCACACCGGGCGGATGGCGACGGTCTCCGGTGCGCCGGAGCAATCCCGTCGCCGGCCGTGGGGCCGACCTGACAGACCGTCAGTTTACGGCACGGCCGGGCCGCCCGCCGGGGGGTGGCCCGGAGGCGGGGCCGGATCGGGGACGGATCGACGGTCGATGGTAATTTCCGGGCATCGACCACCACTGGCTCCAGAACCACCTGCTCCCGGTCGTCGTGCTCCTCCTGGGTGCGGGCCTACTCGTGCGCTTCGCCCACTGGTCCGGTGCACGCCGCCGCCGCTGGATCGACGAGCAGATCCGCGTGCAGATCGAATCGGGCATGGTGGCCTCGGAGAACCTCAAACGCTCGCGCGCCGTCAGCTCGGCGATCGAGTGGGTGGTGGTGGCGCTGACCGGGTTCATCGCCGCCATCCTCGCCCTCGACCGACTGGGGATCCCTCTCACCACCCTGGTCGCCCCGGCCACCGTCATCGGCATCGGCCTCGGCTTCGGGGCCCAGCAGATGGTGGGCGACCTGCTGGCCGGGTTCTTCCTCTTCACCGAGCACCAGTTCGCCTTCGGTGACCTGATCCGTCTGTCCGTGCCCGGGCAGACGACGGGCATCACCGGCACCGTCGAGGAGCTCACCCTGCGGGTCACCAAGGTCCGGACGGCGCAGGGTGAGCTGGTGGTCGTGCCCAACAGCGCGCTGCGCCAGGTCACCAACCTCTCAAAGGACTGGTCGCGGGCGGTCATCGACATCCCCGTGGCGGTGACCGAGGACCTCGAGCGGGTGACGGCGCTGTTGAAAGAGGTGGTGGCGCACATGGCGGCCGATCCCCAGTGGAAGGACCTGCTGCTCGGGCCCCCGGTGGTGGCCGGGGTGGAGGCCATCGACGTCGGCTACGTGCAGCTCCGGCTCATCGCACGGACCCTTCCGGGGCGCCAGTTCGAGGTCGGACGCGAGCTCCGGCTGCGGGCCGCCACTGCGTTGCGCGCCGCGGACATCAGCTCCCCGTCGATGGGCGACGCCTCGACGACCGGGGCGTGATGAGCGACCCGTCCGACGACCATCGCCCGGCGTCGGGTGCGAACGAGAAGACGGCGCGCCTGGAGCGCGGGAGTCCGGCCGGCGAGGCGGCCACCCGTGCCGACGCCGGCGAGGTCAGCCGCAGCGCCCTGGTCGGGTTCATGTCAGTACCGGTCAGCCGGCGCGTCCCCGTCCGGCGGTCCACCCTCCTGATGGCGGTGGCGTTCGTCGCCTTCGGCACGCTCCTCTACTTCAACCCGCCGCAGAGCACGTCGGCGAGCAGCGGCGGGGCCATCATCAAGGGGTCGGACGGTCAGGAGTACTACGTGCCGAACGCGGTCAAGACGGTGTCCACCACCACGACCACGACCGTCCCGCCGGCCACCACCACGACCACGACGACACAGCCGCCGGCCACGACCGTCCCGCCGGCCACGACCACCCGGCCGCCGGCCACCACCACGACGACGTCGAGCTCCGGGACGACCACCACCGGATCGGGCTCCGGGACGACCACCACGTCCGGGCCGGGCCTCCGCTCCGGGACCACCACCACGTCGCCGTAGGGCCCGGCGGCCACCCGTCTGGACGGCGACCGGCGGGCCCGGTGGACGAACTCAGCGGTGGACGAGGGGGGCCACCTCGGCGCCGAAGGCGGCGATCTGGTCGCACAGCTCGTCGACCGAACGCGAGGGGAAGCGCACCTGCACCTGGCCCACGCCGGCCTCGGCGAAGGACCGCAGATACTCGGCCAGCTGCTCGGGGGGGCCGGCCACCGTGCCCGGGGGCAGGGCGAGACCGGCCGGCGGGGCGCCCACGTGGAGGCAGTCGGCGATGCCTCCGATGTCGAGGGGGGCACCCCCTCGGAACTCCTCCCGCATCCGGCGGAGGTCGCCCAGCAGGTCGAGGTTCGGACCGAGCGACTGGGGTAGCCAGCCGTCGGCCAACCGGGCGGTGCGTCGCAACGCGGCCGGCGACGAGCCGCCGGCCCAGATGGGCGGGCGGGGTGCCTGCACCGGTCGCGGCCGGAGGCCGAGTCCCGAGGCCCGCCACCGGGGTCCCTCCAACACGGGGAACTCGTGGACCAGCCCGTCGGCCAGCCCGGCGATCGCCTCGTCGGTGGCCGCGCCGCGGTGGTCGAACTCAGGCCCCATCTGCTCGAACTCCTCGGCCACGTGGCCCGCGCCGACGCCGCAGATCACCCGACCCCCGGACAGGGCGTCGACGGTGGCGAACTCCTTGGCCGCCCGCAGCGGGTGGCGCAGCGCCACCACGTAGATGTGGGAGAGCAGCCGGATCTCGGTGGTGATCCCGGCCAGCCAACCGAGGGTGGCGATGGTGTCGAACCAGGTGGTGCTCATGGCGCCCGCCAGCCGTTCGGGGATGACGGTGTGGTCGCACACCCCGACGTAGAAGAACCCGGCCGCCTCGCAGGCCAGCGCCACCGCGGCCAGCTCCTCGGGGCCGGCCGACACCTCCCAGGGCTGCACGTAGATGGTCGACTGCGACTGGATCGGCAGCTGCATCCCGAAGACGGTGCGCCCTTCCGGGAGCACCGTCACGACGTCGGCAGGGGGCACGATGGGCGAGGAGGTCATCGGTTCACAGTAGGCCGGCACCGGTCCCGGCGACCGGCGGTGCCGGTGACCCGGCCAGCGACTCGCCGAGCGACTCGGCCAGCTGGTCGTCGGTCCCGAAGCGGGTGGCGAGCACCCGCGCCCGCTTGTAGGCCAGGTGGGCGGGGACCTCCCACGTGAACCCCATCCCGCCGTGGACCTGGATGCAGGACCGCCCGTTGGCCACGGCCGCCTCGTCGGCCAGCAGCTTCGCCCCGGCCGCGGCCACCAGGGGGTCGCCCACGTCGGGCTGGTCGACGGTGACGGCGGCGGCGTGCACGGCACACCGGGCCACCTCGGCGCGCACGGCCATGTCGGCGCAGAGGTGCTTGATGGCCTGGAACCCGCCGATGGGGCGGCCGAACTGCCGGCGCTCCTTGGCGTAACCGACGGCCAGCTCGGTCGTCCACCCCGCCGCGCCGACCTGCAGCGCGGCGGTGAGCACGGTGCCGTCCCGCCGCCACCAGGCGGCGATGTCGGGTCCGGCGAGGGGGATGCCCGCGGGCAGCTCCGGCACGGCCCAGACCGGCGTCAGCGGGTCCATCGGCCGTCGGAGCGCGGTGGCCGCCACCGACCGCGGATCCAACGCCGCGATCCCATCGTCGGACAGCACCACCAGCACGTCGAGATCGGCGAGGTGCTCGACGACGACCGGGAGGGCCGGGGAGCCGCCGGGGTCCGTCCCCTCGACCAGGCCGACCACCACCGAGCCGTCGTCGGCCCCCTCGACCAGCCCGGCGGCCAGGTGGGAGGCGACCAGTGGGCCGGGCACCAGCGCCCGTCCGAGCTCCTCGAAGACCAGGGCGGCCTCAGCCAGGCCCAGTCCGACCCCGCCGGCCTCTTCGGACAGGCAGAGGTTGAAGACACCGGCCTCCCCCAGCCGCCGCCACCCGTCCCGGTCGACCACCGTGTCGGTGAGTTCGGCGGCCCGGATCCGCTCCATTGGGAAGGCTCCCTCGCACAGCCGTCGCACGCCCTCGGCCAGCTCGGTCTGGGACTCGGTCAGTTCGAAGTCCACGGGTGCCCGTCCTCAGCCGTCGGACCGGTGGCCCGGTCCCGCTGGGGGGCGGTCCTCACCGGGCGGCCGGCGCGGTGGTGGTCGCCACCGGCTCCTTGGGCAGGCCGAGGATGCGCTCACCCACGATGTTCCGCTGGATCTGGGAGGTGCCGGCGGCGATGGTCAGCGAGATCCCGCGGAGCCAGTCCTCCACCATGTTCTCCGAGGGCAGTGGGCCGAGGCCGTCGGCGCCCTCGAGGTCGTCGGCGGCCAGGCCGGCCCGGCCCAGCAGCGAGAGCGAGAACTCGCCGAGCTCGTGCCTCGTCTCGGAGTAGGCCAGCTTGAAGAACGTGCCGCCGATGCCGGGCACACCGGTGCGGGCGGCCTGGGAAACGTTGCGCTTGGTGAGGGCGGTGAGGGCGTCGAGCTCGGCGCGCAGGTGTCCGGCGCGGCGGCGGACGGCGGGATCGGACCAGGCGCCGGTCCGCCGGGCGAGGGCCACGGTCCGGGACAACAGCTCGATGGCCTCCAGAAGGTCGCCGACGAACGCCGTGCCCCGCTCGAAGCTGAGGGTCACCATGGTCACCCGCCACCCGTCGTTCTCGTCGCCGACCCGGTTGGCCACCGGCACCCGCACCTCGTCGAGGAACAGCTCGGCGAACTCGGTGGACCCGGCGATGGTGGCGAGGGGCCGGATCTCCACGCCGGGGTTGTCCATGGGCATGATCAGCCACGAGATCCCCCGGTGGCGACTGTCGTCCGCGCCGGTGCGGACCAGCAGCTCGCAGTAGTCCGCCACCTCGGCATGGGAGGTCCAGATCTTGGAGCCAGTGACCACGTAGTCGTCACCGTCCCGGGTGGCCCGGGTGCGCATGGCGGCGAGGTCGCTCCCGGCGTCGGGCTCGGAGAATCCCTGGCACCAGACCTCCTCGCCCTTCAGGATGGCGGGCAGGTAGCGCTGGCGCTGCTCGGGCGTCCCCTCGGCGATGATCGTCGGCCCGGCGTGCAGGAGGCCCACGAAGTTGACCCCGACGTAGGGGGCGTGGGCCCGTTCGAGCTCCTCTTTGAAGATGAGCTCCTCCACCGGGGACGCGCCCCGGCCACCGCCCTCCACCGGCCAGTCGACCCCGGCGTAACCGGCGTCGAACAGCAGCCGCTGCCAGTGGGTGTCGTAGGCGCGGCGCCCGGGCCAGTCCGACGGCGACGGCCGGAGCGGTAACCGGGGCAGCGTCTCGGCCAGCCAGTGGCGCAACTCGCTCCGGAACGCCTGCTCGGCGTCGGTGTAACGCAGGTCCATGGGAGGAGGGTCGGCCTACGCCCGTGGCGTCACGTGAAGGAGAGGCCGTAGAGCTTGATGGCGTTGCCCCGGACGATCTTGTAGACCTGCTCGTCGGTGAGGTCCTTCATCTGCTTCTCGGCGATCTGGCGGGTCTGGGGCCAGGTCGAGTCCGAGTGCGGGTAGTCCGACTCGTAGGTGATGTTGTCCACGCCGACCGCCTCCACGTTCTTGAGCCCGAAGGCGTCGTCGAAGAAGCACCCGAAGATCTGGCGGTGGAAGTAGGTCGACGGCGGTTCGGGGACGATGTCGGCCACGCCGCCCCAGCCGCGGTTCTCCTCCCACACCTTGTCGGCGCGCTCGAGGATGTAGGGGATCCACCCGATCTGGCCCTCGGCGTAGGCCAGCTTGAGATCGGGGAAGCGGACCAGCACGCCGGAGAACATGAAGTCGACCATCGAGTAGGTGGCGTTCGAATGGGTGAGCGTGGACCCGACTGCCGGCGGCGCGTCGGCCGACGTCGACGGCATCTTGGACGACGAGCCGATGTGCATGTTGACGACGGTGCCCGTCTCGGCGCACGCACGGAAGAACGGGTCCCAGTAGTGGTCGGGATCGTGCACCGACGGCAGTCCGAGGAACGGCGGGATCTCGCTGAAACAGACGGCCCGCACCCCGCGGGCCGCATTCCGGTGTACCTCGTCGGCGGCGAGATCGGCGTCCCACAGTGGGATGAGCGTGAGCGGGATGAGCCGGCCCTTGGCCTCGGGCCCGCACCACTCCTCGACCATCCAGTCGTTGTACGCCTTGACGCAGAGCAGCCCGAGCTCCTTGTCCTTGGCCTCGGTGAAGGTTTGGCCGCAGAAGCGGGGGAACGTCGGGAAGCAGATCGACGCCTCGAGGTGGTTGGTGTCCATGTCCTCGAGCCGTGGCGCCACCTCGTAGGAGCCGGGGCGCATCTCCTCGTAGGTGATGCCCTTCATGGTGACCTCGTCCCTCGGTACCCCGACGGCCGAGTCGACCCGCAGTAGGGGTCGCTTGAGATCCTCGTAGTACCACCAGTCGGTCGGCCGGCCCTCCGAGCCGGGGACGACGGTGAGCTTGCCTCCGACGTACGTGATCTCGCCCATCGGGGCCCGGACCACCCGGGGTCCGACGTCGTGGTACTTCTTCGGCAGTCGGTCGATCCACACGTTCGGTGGTTCCACCACGTGGTCGTCGACGGAGATGATCCAGGGCATGTCGGCCATGGGCCGAGTGTAACCCCCTTCTGACGGTCCGTCAGCTGGACTCCCCAGGGCAGCTGGCGTAGCGGTCGACCGTGGCGACCTCAGACCATGGCCACGCCGCCGTTGGGCCGAAGGACCTGGCCGGTCATGAAGCGCGAGGCGTCCGAGGCCAGGTAGAGGACGGCGGCGGCGATGTCCTCGGGCTCGCCGATGGACCGGAGGGGCGTGAACTTGCGCATCGGGGCGACCACCGCTTCCTGCATCTCCTCGTCCACCGTCCCGTCGGGACGCACGAAGTACCTCCCGGTCATGCCGGTGAGGACGAAGCCGGGGGCCACGGCGTTGACCCGCACGTGCTTCTTGCCCACCTCGATGGCCATGGACTTGGTCATCTGGACCACGCCGGCCTTGCAGATGGCGTAGCTCACGATGTTGGGGCTCGGGGTGTCGGCGGCCGCCGACGAGGCGTTGATGATGCTGCCGCCCTCGGGCTGGGTGACCATGACCCGACCGGCCGCCTGGCACCCGAAGAAGACGCCCTTCAGGTTGACGGCGATGATCCGGTCGAGGTCGTCCTCGGGTGCCTCGAGGAAGGGTCCCTCGACCATGATGCCGGCGATGTTGCACCAGACGTGGATGCCGCCGCGCTCGGCCGCCACTCGCTCGGCCAGCGCGTCCACGGACTCGCGCGACGACACGTCGAGGACCGCGTCCTCGGCGACCCCGCCGGCGGACACGATCTCCTCGGCGGTGGCGCGCGCCGTGTCGGCGACGACGTCGGCGCACACCACCGTGGCGCCAGCGCCGGCCAGGGCCAGGGCGCTGGCTTTGCCGATGCCGCTGCCCGCCCCGGTGACGACGGCGACCTTCCGGTCGACGCGGAACGATTCGATGAGTGTGCTGGCGTGCATGGTGCGGTCCCTACCTCCGGCCCTCGCGGACAGCGTCCGGGCGACGGGCGACGGCCGCCCGCCGACGGGAACAGTAGGGCTTGCGCGGCGCGGGGGACAGCGGGGTCAGGGTGCCGAGCTCGTGGCCGGCACCTCGGGCTCGCCGGTGAGGAAGGGGTCCTCGGGGCTGGCTGGTTCCGGGCTGGTGAACTCGGTCATCCGGGGGACCTCCGGTCGGACCGCGAGCGGGTCGACCGGCGCCTCGGCGTCGACGGCGAACGGCAACGGCTCCTGCCCGTCGAACGGATCCGGTTCCGGCGGGGCGTCCTCGAACGGGTCCTCCCGCGGCTTCATGACCGCCACCAGCGCCTTGGTCACCGCGGCGGCGATGCGCTTGTGGCCCTCGTCGTCCGGGTGGATCCCGTCGCCGAGGTGATCGGCCGTGATGATGCCGGCCCCGGCCACCAACGAGAGCGCCCGGTCCCCGCCGGAGATCCGCTCCCGCGTCACCGTCTCGATAGTCCGGCGGATGTCGGCGAGCGACGCACCAAGCCGGTTGGCGACGTGCTCGGCGTCGGGGCGGAGCACCGGGCTGATCACCACGATCGGCGTGTTCGGGTGGCCCTGGCGGACGATGTCGAGGAACGAGCGCAGCCCCTCGGCCACCATCCCGCCGCTGTAGGGGGTGCGCGTCCAGCAGGTGGCGCCGTAGGCGATGGAGATGATCTCGGCGTCGAGGGCGGCGACGTGCTCGGCGGTGGCGATCTCACCGCGGCCGGCCGCGGCGTAGCCCATGTTGACCAGGTCGAGCGCGGCCTTCCTGGCCGCGATGGCGGCCCAACCCTGGGACGGCCCCGACGCGATCCAGCCTTGGGTGGTCGAGTCGCCGTAGGCGATCCAGCGGGGGAGGGCCGGCGCCGGGGCGATGCTGCCGTTGACCGCGGTCAGCGACTGGACGATCGGCTGCATCCCCTCGGGAAGGTAGATGATCGCCGGCCGGTCGGGCGACGTGAACCCGAGGCCCAGGCGCACCAGCCCGTCACCGAGGACCGCCTCCTCCTCGCACACGCGGTGCCCGCCGCGCCACACCGAAAAGGTGATGCCGGCGCCGTCGCCGCGGTAGCCGAGGTTGCCGGTCGTGGTCCGGTAGGCGACGTCGACGGCCTCGGCGTCGCCTACCAGTTCGAGACGGACGCCGACCGGGACCATGGCCGCCCGCCAGAGGTCCGACGGGAGCCGGGCGGTGTCGGTGGGATTGGCCCGCGGGTAGGGCACGTCGCCCACGGGACGGTAGGGGGCGCCCCGGACGAAGGGCTCTGGCTGCACCGGTCGAACCGCCACCGCTCGCTGACTTCCTTCCATGTGATCCTCCTGTCGCCGCAACCACTATCGGTAGTGGTGCGACCACATTACCACGGAGCATGACAATTTTCACCTGCCCGACACCGGTCGGCCGTGGGGGTCGCCGCGGCGCCGGCTGTCGGTGGACCGATGCTCCCGAGCAGGTCGGGAGTCGGGGATCGGCGGCAGAAACAGTATGTGATCAGGAAAGACTGTGAACAGCCCCGACGCTGCACGAGGTAGGGCTTCCCCTGGCCGGCACCGTTGCCTACCATGGCAGGATGCGCTCCTCCTCGGACCTGCTCGGACCCGGCAATCGACCACGGAGCGTGGTAATCCACAGCCGAGGCGGGCCGAACCCGGTCCGCCTCGGCTCTCCGGCGCGTCGCTCCGTCCGCGGGGCGAGGGCCGTCGTGGCGGCACTCGCTGTCGCCGTGGTCGCCGCCGTGCTCCTCCCCGGCGTGCCGGCCCGTGCCGAGACGCTGGTCCAGCCGCACGTCTACCTGGGTGGGGGCGTCATCGGGTTCGGCGACGCACAGCCCATCAACACACCGATCGGCGCGCCGCTCAGTTCGGTGATGGTGGCCATGGCGACCAACCCGGCGTCGACCCCCGCGAAGCAGGGGTACTGGCTGGCCGCGGCCGACGGCGGTGTGTTCACCGAGGGCGACGCCGGCTTCTACGGCTCGCTCGGCTCGCTCCAGCTCCAGGGCCCCATCGTGGGCATGGCCGCCACCCCTGACGGTCGGGGCTACTGGCTGGCGGCTATGGACGGCGGCGTCTTCTGCTTCGGTGACGCCAACTTCTACGGCTCGATGGGTGGCCATCCCCTCAACCAGCCGGTCGTGGGCATGGCCGCCACCCCCGACGGACGGGGTTACTGGCTGGTGGCCGCAGACGGCGGCGTGTTCTCCTTCGGTGACGCCGCCTTCCACGGCTCGATGGGCGGCATCCCGCTCGACGCGCCGGTCACCGGCATGGCCACCACCACCGACGGCGGGGGCTACTGGATGGTGGCGGCAGACGGTGGTGTCTTCACCTTCGGGGACGCCCCGTTCTACGGCTCGGCGGGTGGCCAGAACGTCGCCGACAAGGTGGTCGGGATGGTGGCGTCGCCCCACGACCTCGGTTACCGGCTGATCCTGTCCAACGGCGGGATCTTCCCGTACGGTGACGCCCCCTCCTACGGTTCGCTGGCCGGCGGCTTCGGGGGCGATCCGACCGATGTGCCACCGGTGGCCGGCATCGCCCTCACCCCGGGCGGGCAGGGGTACTGGCTGCTCGAACCGGACGGCTGGTCGTACGGGTTCTCCAATCCGGCCAGCCCACCGGGCACGCCGTCGGCCATCGTGTCCATCGCCGGCAGCCAGGTGAACTCCGACCCGGACCCGGGGTCGTTCTGCAACCCGTACGGTCCGTGCGAGGAGTGGTGCGCGCTGTTCGCCACCTGGGCGTGGCGCACCGCCGGGGTGCCCATCCCGTCCTATCCCTTCACCGGGAGCATCTTCGACTGGGCCGCCGCCAACACCGCCGTGTCCCCCCCGGGGGCCACGCCCGCGCCGGGCGACGACGTGCTCTACGGCACCGGTCCCTACTCGACGGCCACCTCCGTCCACGTCGGCGTGGTGGTCCAGGTGTGGCCGGACGGCGCCATCGTCACCGTCGAGGGGGACGCCGGGCCCGGGCCGACGGGCTCGCTGGCGGTGGTCATCAACGGTCCCTTCCTCCCGTCGGTGTCGCCGGGCTACAACGGCTTCCCCGTCTACGCCTTCGCCCAGCCCTAGGAGGCTGATCCGCTTCGGAAACGGTGCCGGGGCGTCCCGGGACCGGGGGCCTCAGTGCCCGAGCAGCAAGGCCAGCACCCGTTGGCGGTGCTCGGCGGCCGACCCCCATGCCTCGGACAGGGCCCAGGCCCGCTTGAGGAACAGGTGGAGGTCGCACTCCCAGGTGTAGCCGATGGCCCCGTGCACCTGCAGCGACACGCGGGCGGCCTCGGTGGCCGCCTCCGAGGCGTGGGCCTTGGCGGTGGAGGCGGCCCGGGACGACGTGGCCTCGCCCTGGTCGATCGACCAGGCCGCGGCGTAGACCACCGGCCGGGCGAACTCGAGGGCCACCTGCGCACCGGCCAGCAGGTGCTTGACCGCCTGGAACCCACCGATCGGTTTGCCGAACTGGTGGCGCTCCTTGGCGTAGGCCGCCGCCATCGAGATCATCCGGTCGGTCAGGCCGAGCAGCTCGGCGGCCGTGGCCACCGCTGCCCGGTCCGCCGTCCGGCGGAGGGCCGCCGCCGCCACCGGTCCCGCCGCCACCCGGGTCTCGCCGGTCGGTGCCCATTGCGGGACCCCCAGCCGGCGAGTGGGATCGAGGGACGGGAACGGCGTGACGCCGACGCCGGCCGCCCCGCAGGCGTGCACCTCGGGGGCACCGTCGTCACCCGCGGCGACGAGCACGAGCAGGTCGGCCCCGTCGGCCCCGGCCACGGCGTCCGACCCCGACCCCGGGGCCACGGCCGCGGCAACACGCCCTGCGGCGATGCCGGCCAGCCACCCCGACACCGCCTCGGAGGCCGGGCTGGCGGCATCGAACCCGGCCAGCAGCGGTGCGGCCAGCGCCGTGGTCTCGAGGAGCGGCTCGGGCAAGGAGACCCGCCCGCACTCCTCGAGCACCGGGACCAGGTCGAGCAGCCCCAGCCCGAGACCGCCGTGGTCCTCGGGCACCGACAGCCCGACCACGCCCAGGGCGGACAGCGTCGCCCAGCGCGGGGTGCGGGCCGCCGGCCGGTCGAAGGCACGGCGCAGGTCGTCGGTGGTGCACTCCTTGGCCAGCACTTGGCGGACCGCGTCGCGGAACTCGAGCTGCTGGTCGGTGAAGGCGAAGTGCATGACCGTCCATTCCGCTCTCAGCCGCGCGGGAGCCCGAGCATCCGCTCGGCCACCACGTTGCGCTGGATCTCGTTGGTGCCGGCGTAGATGGGCCCGGCTAGGGCGAACAGGTAGCCGTCGAGCCACGGTGCGTCGATGCCGCCACCGTGCAGCTCCGCTTCGGGACCGAGCAGCGCCAGCGCGGCCCGGTGGATGGCGAGGTCCGTTTCGGACCAGTGGATCTTGTTGGCGCTCGCCTCCGCACCGACCGCACCGCCGTCCAGCACCCGGGTGGCGGTCCACAGGGTGTTCAGTCGATAGGCCTCGGCGTCCATCCACGCCCGGGCCACCGCGTCGGCGCAGCGGGCCGCCCGCGCCGGGTGGTCGACCTCCTGGGCGGCGTACAGCGCCACCAGCCGGCCGGCGGCCTCCGTGTAGCGGGCGGGGCTCCGCAGGCTCAGACCGCGCTCAGATCCGGCGGTGGCCATGGCCACGTGCCAGCCCATCCCGACGCCGCCGAGCACCTGGGCATCGGGGACGAAGACGTCCTCGAAGAAGAGCTCGGCGAATCCGGTCTCGCCGTCGATCTGGGGGATGGGCCGGACGGTGACCCCCGGCGAGTCCAAGGCCACGAGGAAGTAGGTCAGGCCCCGGTGCCGCTCCGCCTCGGGGTCGGTGCGGAACAGGCCGAAGCACCACTCGGCGAACGCGCCCCGCGACGCCCAGGTCTTCTGCCCGGTCAGCAGCCAGCCGTCGTCGTCTCGAGAGCGGACCGCCCGGCTGCGGATGCCGGCCAGATCGCTGCCGGCGTCGGGCTCGGACCAGCCCTGGCACCAGATCTCCCGCCCGGAGGCCATGGCGGGCAGGAACCGCGCCTTCTGCTCCGGGCTCCCGAATTCGAAGAGGGTCGGCGCCAGCAGGAACACCCCGTTCTGGCTGACCCGGAGGGGCGCCTGGACCCGCCAGTACTCCTCTTCGAAGATCAGCCACTCGAGGATGCCGACGCCGCGCCCTCCGTACTCCTCGGGCCACGAGACGACCGACCAGCGGTCCTCGAACATGGTCTGCTCCCAGGCCCGGTGGGCTTCGAACCCCTCGGCGGTGTCGAGCGACGGCAGGGAGCGGGGTGCGGGGGCGTGCGCCTCGAGCCACGCCCGGGCGTCGCGACGGAACGCCTCCTGGTCGGCGGTGAAGCGCAGGTCCATCGGGAGGTCCATGTGGGATCCATCGGTCGGCGGGCGGGAAGGGATGAAATCTGACACACCGCCAGATTTCCGGCAACCACGCCCGATCGGCCAGAATGTCGGAATGCCGAACGCAGTGATCGTCGACGTCGTCCGTACCCCGGTGGGCAAGAAGAACGGCCGGTTGTCCGGGTGGCACGCGGTCGACCTGGCGGCGCAGCCCCTCCGGGCCCTCGTCGAGCGCAACGACCTCGACCCGGGGCTGGTCGAGGACGTCGTGTACGGCTGCACCATGACGGTCGGGGAGCAGGCGATGAACATCGGCCGCAACGCCGCGCTGGCCGCCGGCTTTCCCGACACCGTGCCGGGGACGACCGTCGACCGCCAGTGCGGATCCGCCCAACAGGCCGTGCACTTCGCCGCCCAGGCGGTGTTGGCGGGCGCCATGGACGTCGTGATCGGCGGGGGGGTGGAGGCGATGAGCCGGGTGCCCATCGGCTCGACCACCGAGCACGGCCCGGGCGACGCCTACGGCCCCACGGTCCACGACCGGTTCGACTTCATCCACCAGGGACTGAGCGCCGAGGAGATCGCCCGGAGGTGGGGGATCGGCCGCGAGGAGATGGACCGGTTCGCACTGCAGTCGCATGAGCGGGCCGCCCGGGCCATCGCCGAAGGCCGCTTCCGCAACGAGATCATCCCCCTGGCCACCCGCCGGGCCCGCGTCGAGGACCGGGTGGCGGTGGCCGGCACCGACGATGGCGACCCGTCCGGCGAGGGACCGCTCGACATCGACGAGGGGGTGCGGGCCGGGTCCACCTACGAGAAGCTGGCGTCGCTCCCGCCGGCGTTCGTCGAGGGCGGTCTGGTCACGGCGGCCAGCTCTTCCCAGATCTCCGACGGCGCCGCCGCCGTGCTGATTATGTCCGAGGAGCGGGCCGGCCAGCTCGGACTCCGTCCCCGGGCGCGGTTCCATACCTTCGCCGTCGCCGCCAACGACCCGGTGATCATGTTGACGGCGCCGATCCCGGCCACGACCCTGGTCCTCGAGAAGTCGAAGCTGTCGCTGGAGGACATCGACCTGGTCGAGATCAACGAGGCGTTCGCCTCGGTGGTGCTGGCGTGGGAGAAGGAGCACCACCCGGACATGGAGAGGGTGAACGTCAATGGCGGCGCCATCGCCATCGGGCACCCGACCGGCGGGTCGGGCGCCCGCCTGCTGGCCACGCTGCTCAACGAGATGGAGCGCACCGGGGCCCGCTTCGGGCTCCAGACCATGTGCGAGGGCGGGGGACAGGCCAACGCCACCATCATCGAACGGCTGGGTTGACCGGGGGCGTGGGCCCGGACCGAGCCCAGGACCCCGACCGTCAGGTGACGGCCGTCAGGTGACGTCGACTGGCTCGTCCACCGAGGCGTGCTTGTGGAAGTCGACCCGGTCGGCCCGGGTGGGCCGGGACATGAGGTAGCCCTGGTACAGGTCGCAGCCCAGCTCGGCCACCCGTTGGAGCTGCACCGGGGTCTCGACGCCCTCGGCCAGCACCACCAGGCCGAGCGCCTTGCTCAACTGGACGATGGCGCCCACGATGGCTTCGTCGTTGTCGAAGGTCCCGAGGCCGTCGACGAAGGACTTGTCGATCTTGAGGATCTTGACCGGGAAGCGCTTGAGCTGGGCCAGTGACGAGTAGCCGGTGCCGAAGTCGTCGATGGCCAGGCCGACGCCCATCTCGTGGATGCCGCCGAGCACGGCGATCGACGCCGAGGTGTCGCTCATCAGCATGCTCTCGGTGACCTCCATCACCAGGGCGTCGGGAGGCAGACCCGAGTCGGCCAGCGCCGAGGCGATGCTCTCGAGCAGCTCGGGGTCGCTCAGCTGGTGGGCCGAGAGGTTGACGGTGATGTAGGCGTCCTCGGCCCCGGACAGCTCCTTGCGCCACGTGGCCATGGTCTGGCAGGCCTCCCGGAGCACCCAGCGACCGAGGGAGAAGATGAGATCGGTCTCCTCGGCGAACGGGATGAACTCCATCGGACCGAGGAGCCCACGCGAGGGATGGTGCCACCGCACGAGTGCCTCCATGGCCACGATGCGGTCGTCGTGAACGGAGGCGATCGGCTGGTAGTGGACGGCCAGCTCGTCGTGGTCGATCGAGTGGCGGAGGTCGTCGTAGATCTCGAGGCGGGCCACGGACTTGGCGCGCAGCGACTCGTCGAACACTTCGACACGTGACCGCCCCTTGTTCTTGGCCTGGAACATGGCCACGTCCGCCTGTTGGAGGATGTCCTGGGCGCTCTGGCGACCCCGCATGACGAACGACACGCCGACGCTGGAGGTCACCACCACGTTGCGCCCGGTGGAGAGCTGGACCGGCTCGGCCAGCAGCCGCGAGTACTCGTTGGCGAGGCTCACGGCCACGCTGACGTCGTGGACGTTGCGGCACAACACCACGAACTCGTCCCCCGAGAAGCGGCTCACCAGGTCGCCGGCCCGCACAGCGGACTTGAACCGCTGGGCCAGGGTGAGCAGGACCTCGTCCCCGCTGGCATGGCCGAACGAGTCGTTCACCAGCTTGAAGCGGTCGAGGTCGATGAACAGGACGGCGAGGTTGGTGCCCTTCTGCATCGACACCATGAGCTCGCGCTCGAGCTCGTCGTTGAACAGCGAGCGGTTGCCCAACCCGGTGAGCGAGTCGTGGTAGGCGAGCCAGTGGAGCTGGGCCTCGGCCGCCTTGCGGTCGGTGACGTCGGTGAAGGAGCACACCACCATGGGGGCGTCGTTCTGCCCGGCGCCCGACAGGAGCCGCGAGCTGAGCGAGAGCCACTGCCGCCGTCCACTGCCGTCGGTGACCCCGATCACCATGTCGTCCTCGGACTCACCGGTGGCCAGGGTCCGTGCATGGGGGAACGTCTCGGCCGACAGCGGGTGGCCGTTGCCGGCGATGGCGATGGACGGTCCGGTGAAGATCTCGTGCCCGCGCCCGGCGGCCAGGCGGTCACCGAGGATGCGCTTGGCGGCTTCGTTGTGGGCGGAGATGTTGCCGAGCTCGTCGAACAGGACGATGCCCTCACTGAGGGACGCCACCACCGCCTCGTAGCGCTCCTCGGCGGCCCGCCGCCCCGCTTCCGCCTGCCGGGCGTCGGTCAGCTCGGTGCACACCACCACCCAGCCGGAGGGCTGGGTGTCGTGGTCGATGAGCGGGTCGATGGACACGAGCACGTCGACCTCGGAGCCGTCCTTGCGGCAGTGGGTGCGCTGCCCGCGCTCGAGGACCGCCGCGCTGTCGGTGCGGTTGCCGGTGACCACCGATCCGAGGGAGAGGTCCGACACCTCGTGCTCGGTCCAGCCGTAGATGGCCTGGGCTGCCTCGTTCCAGCTCTCGATCTTGCCGTCGGCATCGATACCGATGATGGCGTCGGAGACGTGCGCGACCAGGCTGGCGCGGTAGCGGTTGGCCGCCTCGGCCGCCCGGCGCTCGGATACGTCCCGGGCGATGACCTGGTAGGCGGGCTCGCCACCCCAACTGGTGCGGACACTGGTGACCTCCATGACGGTGACGGCGCCGCTCGGTGCGACGACCCGGACCTCGCCGTGCTCGAAGAACTGCCCGGGCTCGGTGAGCCGGGCGAGTCGTTCGGCGACGTCGGGGATGTCGCTCGGGTGCATGAAGTCGGTCATCGGGCGCCCGTAGTACTGTGCCACCGTCTCGCCGTACTCCTTGTCCGTCTTGCCCGCCCCGACCAGCCGGGCCGCCGCCCGGTTGCCGTAGACCAGTCGCCCGTTCTGGTGCACGAACACCACGTCCGGAGAGACCTCGGTCAGCAGCCGGTAGCGGTCGACCATCTCGCCGAGCTCTCGGCGGAACTCCTGCTGGGCGGTCACGTCGACCACGACGCCGGTGTAGAAGGGCTTTGCCGGGTTCGGCCCCCCGTCCGAGGGTTCGCCCGGGGTGATCATGGGCGAGGCCCGGACGACCACGCTGTGGTCCACGCCGTCGGGGCAACGCACGATCATCCGCAGGTCGAACTCGGCAGGCGGGGCCCCGTGGCGGATCGGGGCGAGGATGGGGGCGAGGAGCGCCTCGCCGGCCTCGGTGCCGGAGGCGAACCGCTGCGCCCCACCGCCGCGGTCCGCGTCCTCATCACAGGTGAGCTCCGCATCGCCGGTGTCGAGCGCCTCGGACCCTTCGCGGAGCACCGAGAACCCCCGCACGCCCTCTTCGAAGCCGAAAAAGGTCTCCACGGGGGACGACCAGATGACCGAGTCCTTGTCCACGTCGTAGACCCAGGTCACCGAGTGCAGGTCGTCGGCCACCAGGTCGACGCCCTGGGACAGCGCCAACGTGCGGTCTCCGAAGGGCAGCTCTTCGAACTCGACCCGGTCGTAGGAGACCTTCGACCGGGGATCGCCGAAACTGCTCGTCGTGGCCATAGGACTGAGGTATCGGCCCGTTGAGCAGCGATCTTTAACTTCGAGGGCATTCCCGCCGGGCCTCCGGAACGCGGGTGGGACCGGGCCGGGTCGGGGTCGGTCCCGATCACGGACCGACCGGCCGCCGTCAGGCGTCAGCCGTCCGGCTCGCCGAGGGCCACGACGGTGTTGTAGCCGCCCATCCCGAGTGCCGACTTCAGCGTGACGCCAGGCACACGCGGCGTGCGCCCGTCCACGAGCTTCGGGTGACCGGGTGCCACCCGGGGCGGGGCGGGGATGAAGCCGGTCTGGAAGGAGTAGATGGTCGCCAGGGTCTCGACCGCCGCCGCCGCCGACTGGCAGTGGCCGATGAGCGGCTTGACCGAGTAGATCCCGGACGCGTCCGGGAACAGCTCGTCGAGGATCTTCGCCTCGGCGGCGTCGCACATGCCGGTCCCCGGCCCGTGGGCGTTGAGGTAGGCGACGTCGTCGGGCTCGATGCCGGCGCTGGCGACGGCGATCCGGAAGCACCGGAACATCTCCTGGAGGTCCGGCGCCACGCCCACCAGGTTGTAGGCGTCCATGGTCATGCCGCCGCCGAGCACCGTCGCATAGGAGCCCCGCTGGTTCGTGGACAGCACCATGGCCACGGCGGCCTCGCCACCGACGAAGCCCCGGCTGCCCTCCTGGAAGGGACGGCAGGCGTCGAACGGCGGGGTGTCGAGGACGGCGACCCCGAGGTCGCGGAAGGCGCGCAGGTTCTGGGGCATGCCCGAGAGGTCGGTGGCCAGCAGGATCACGTCGGAGGCGATGCCGGTGTCGAGCCACGACTTGGCGGTGATCATGGCGGCGTTGGCGCTGGCGCACATGGCCGACACCGACATGGCCGGACCGTGGAAGTCGTTCTCCTTCATCATCTGGGAGATGACGGTGGAGGGCATCATGTTCACCCACTTCTTCGGCCGGACCCGGCTCTCGCCGGAGCGGTAGAACTCGCTCCACGTGTCGATGTCGCCCTTTTCCAGGCTGTGGACGACCCCGACCACCGGACCCGGCTTCCACCCCCGCTCCATCGCATCGGTGATGGCCTCGCGGGCGGCGAAGCGCACCGCCCGCATGAAGCGGCTGGGCCCGTCGCTCCGGTCGCCCTCGTCGGCAATCAGCGAGAGGTAGGCCTGGCCGCCCTCGA
This sequence comes from Acidimicrobiales bacterium, assembly GCA_052143895.1. Taxonomy (GTDB): domain Bacteria; phylum Actinomycetota; class Acidimicrobiia; order Acidimicrobiales; family RAAP-2; genus Bog-756. Next base: position 34,482 of record JBKQRT010000249.1, read on the forward strand.
GATATCCGTCGAGGCCGGTGACCAGTTTGACGGCGCTCTCCCCGAGCAGGAATCCGTCCCAAAGGTGTTTGCGGCCCCAGCCATAGCCGGTGACCGCGCCGATTCCGGTGATGCTGACGGGGGCATTTCGTCCGATCGGGTCAGGTGCGGCATCGGAAGCGTGCGATCGGATGGCGTCGGACATCAGACCTCCTCCGGGCCGGATTGCCCGGGCAATCCGGCCGCACGTTTGCGCTGTCTCATCGATCTGGCGGGTGGATCATTACGGAATGGCAGGTTTTGGCTATGACATGTGTCATGCCGTCCGCGTATCAGGCGGAGCAACAGTATGGCGCACTCCTTTGGCGGGCACAATAGGGTGTTTGACAGGGTATTTGAGAGCGCCGTCGATTGCGGAACAGGCGCCCTTTCGGGGCGCACCGGCACCGGTCAGCGAGGGGTCCGGAGACGGTCGGCGGCGCCCAACCGTTCGAGCACGGCGACCGCCTCGGCGACGACCCGATCGACCAGCTCGGCCACCGTGGGCAGCTCGTCGATCTCGCCGACCACCTGCCCGGTGGGGAGCACGCCCACGTCGGTCCGCCCGTCGACCAGCGCAGCCTTGGTCATCATCGGGGCGTTGGCGGCCATGACGACCTGGGACCAGGAGAGCTCATTGCCCTGCTTGAGGGCGCGCCCCTCGTGCAGCAGCGACAGCATCGACGTGCCGGTCTCCTTGCGGAAGGCGTGCGTGTTGGCCAGGGCACGGGGAAGGTTGCGCAACCAGCCGGCCCGTTCGAGATGGTCGACCAGCTCGGTGCGGATGACCCGCTGAGGGGCGCCGTCGACCGCCGTGGAGACGACGGTGCCCGTTACCGGCGTGCCCAGGTAGAGCTGCTTCACCGCATCGGGGACCCGGCTCTCCTGGGTGAGCAGGAAGCGGGTGCCCATGGCGATGCCCGAGGCACCGTAGGCCAGCGCCGCCACCAGGCCGCGTCCGTCGAAGAACCCGCCGGCGGCGATCACCGCCACCCGGTCGCCCACCGCATCCACCACGGCCGGCGTCAGGAGGGTGGTGGGGACCGCGCCGGTGTGACCACCGCCCTCGGCGCCCTGGGCGATGACCGCGTCCACGCCCCACCCGGCCACCTTCTCGGCATGACGCCGGGCCCCGATGGTCGGCATCACCACCAGCCCGGCGTCCTGGCAGCGGGAGACCAGGTCGGGCTTCGGCGCCTGGGCGAAGCTGGCCACCTTCACGCCGTTGCCGATCATGAGTGAGATCCGCTCGCCCACGTCGGAGACGTCGGTCCGCAGGTTGACGCCGAACGGCCGGCCGGTCCGCGCCCGTACCTCGGCGACGGCCGCCTCCAGCTCCGGGTAGGTCATGGTGGCCGAGGCCAGGATGCCGAGGCCGCCGGCCTCGGCGGTGGCCGCCACCAGCCGCGGGCCGGCGACCCATCCCATGCCCGTCTGGACGATGGGGTAGCGGATGCCCACCAGGTCGCAGAACGGGGTGTGGAGGGCCGGCGGTACCGGGCGGGCCCCGCCGTCGCCGGGCGGCGGGACGGTCACGCCTTGACCTCGCGGTCCCGCAAACCCCGAGGATCGAGCACTTCGCGGATGAGCCAGAGCTCCTCGGGGGTGGGCTCGCGGGTGTCGGGGACGTCGTCGGGTACGACGAGCTCGAACCCGGTCGCCTCGACGACGTCCGCCACGGTGACCCCGGGGTGCACGGAACGCACCCGCATCGTCCGATCGGGGGTCTCGAAGTCGAACACCCCGAGATCGGACACGACATGGCGGATCTCGTGGAACCGGGTGGCGGACGGTCCGGCCGCCGCCGCCCGCGCGTACCCGACGCCGGAGACCACGTCGACCTGGCCGACGAACGTGCGGGTCGAGTGGCGCGGCACCCAGTAGCTCGTCGAGTGGTTGACCGTGTTGCCCGGGGCCCCGCGCACCCCGACCAATTGGGCCGTGGGCCGGGCCCAGTCGCCGATGGCGCTGATGTTCTGGTTGCCTGTGCGGTCGATCTGCGACGCCATCATGATGAGGTTGCGACGTCCCGACCACACGACGTCGAACACCTTGCGGTACGGCATGTGCGATTCGAGCACGAGTGTCGAGACCGCCGCCCCGAGTGCCGGCGCACCGTCGACCAGTGCGGCGTCACCGTCGGTCAGGACGAGGTCGGGGGCGAAGGTCAGCCGGGCCAGCCTGGCCCCGATGGCCGGCGCCGTGCCGAACGCGCTGGCCATCACCTCGCCGCCGCCCCGGAAGACCTCGGCGCAGGCCACCGCGCAGTACTCCGCCCGGCTCACGCCGGTCGGGGTGCTCACGTCGGCACCTGCTCGGCGTCGGCCGCCGTGGCGGCCTGATAGCCGGCCTCGTCCACGTCGAGATGGCGCCGGGTGAACTCGGCCCAGGCGTCGGGGTCGCCGGCGGCAGTGACGTACTCCTTCTGGAAGGCCTCGTCCCTTCCGTAGTCGGGGACGCAGGCGGTGAAATGCGCGCCCCGCGGCGTCTCCACCACGCCGTCGGTCAGCAACCGGCTGATGCACATGGTCTGGAGCGCGCCCTCTGCGGCGAACCGGTCGGTACCGATCAGCCGCTCGGTGGTCAGGAACCGGCGGTCCGCAGCGCCGAGGAACAGCTCGTCGAAGAAGGGGTCGGGACCGAGGATCTGACCCGACCCGTGGGCGTCGGCCCGGTTCACGTGGACGATGGCGGCGTCGAGCCGCAGGGCGGGCATCGCCACCAGTTCCTCGCCGTCGTCGTAGGGGGAGCGCACGGTCCGCAACCACGGGTTGACGCGGAGGACGTCGGACCCGAGGCCGGCCCGGGTGGGCAGGAAGGGCACGCGTTGCGACGCGGCCAACAGGCCGAGGTAGAACATCCCTTCGTCGACCTCCGTGCTCTCGATGGTCGCGTTCTGGCGGGCGGCGCGGAAGTGCGGATCGGTCGGGATCGAGTCGAGGGTGACGAAGGCGAAGACCACCTTCGCCACCTTGCCGGCCGCACACAGGAGCCCGACGTCGGGACCTCCGTAGGACACCACCGTCAGATCGCTGAGATCGGACCGGAGGATGGCCCGGACCGCGGCCATCGGCTTGCGCCGCGATCCCCATCCCCCGATACCGACGGTCATGCCGCTCCGGAGCTCACCCACCAATTCGTCGAGCGACAGTCGCTTGTCAGTCATGTGCCGGTGCCCCGTTCACTTCGTCGTGTCGGCGTCGCGCTTCTCGACGAAGGCGGCGCGCTGTTCGTCGGCCACCCCGGCCACGTGGAGCTCGTAGGTGAAGCCCTGCTCGAGCCGGTAGCTACGCCGCACGTCGACGGGGTCGATGCCGTTGAGCGACTCCTTGGCCCGCCGGATGATGGTCGGGCTCTTGGCGGCGATGTCGGCGGCCACCCGGCGGGCGGCGTCGACGAGGTCACCCGCCGGGACCACGTCGAGGACGGAGCCGTACTGGTGGAGCTCGGCGGCCGTGGCCGGCTTGGCCGTGTACACCATCGACCGCATGCGGTGCTGGGGGACCAGACGCGAAAGGTGGGTGGCGGCACCGAGCGCACCGCGGTCGACCTCGGGTAGCCCGAAGGTGGCGTCCTCCGATGCCACCACGATGTCGGCGTTGCCGACGATGCCTACGCCTCCTCCGAGGCAGAAGCCGTGGACGGCGGCGATGACCGGCACCTCGCACTCGTAGACGGCGGCGAAGGCGGCGAAGCAGCCGCGGTTGGCGCCGATGAGTGCCTCGTCACCGCGGGCCTGGATCTCCTTGATGTCGACCCCGGCGCAGAAGCCGCGTCCCTCGGCCCGGACGATCACCACCCGGTTGTCGGGGACCCGGCCGGCGGCGAGGACGGCGTCGGCCAGGCCGAACCAGCCGGCCACGTCGAGGGCGTTTACCGGGGGATGATCGATGACCACCTCGGCGATGCCGGGCGCCGGCTGATGGGTCGTGATGGGCATGCACTGCTCCGGGTGGTTCGGAGGCGTGGACCCGGTGCCGGCTGCCGCCCGGGTGGCACCGGGCGTCGCAGACGGGGCGGGCACGCACTCGGCGTGATCTGATACAGCGTCAGGACAGTACCAGTCGGAGACCGGGAGGCAGCAGTGACGACGTTCGATTTCGCCCGTGAGACCGGCGCCCTGGACTTCACCGGGCGGGCGGTGGTGGTCACCGGCGGCGTCAGGGGGATCGGACGCGGGATTGCCGAGGCGTTCCTGGCCGCCGGGGCCGACGTGGTGGTGTGCGGACGCTCCGAGGTGGCCGACACCGAGCTGCCCGCCGCACGGGACCGCTCGGGGGGGACGAGACGTGCCGTCTTCGTGACGGCCGACGTCCGCGAGCCGGAGCAGGTCGCCTCGGTGGTCGACGTGGCGACGGCGCGGTTCGGGCGGCTCGACACGCTGGTCAACAACGCGGGGGGCTCGCCCGAGGCGGCCGCCGCAGTGGCGTCACCGCGCTTTTCGGCGTCGATCGTGACGCTCAACCTGTTGGCCCCGTTGTATGCAGCCCAGGCGGCCAACGCCGTCATGCAGGGGCAGACGGATGGGGGATCGATCGTCAACATCGGATCGGTCAGCGGGCTGCGGCCCTCGCCGGGCACCGCCGCCTACGGCGCGGCCAAGGCCGGGTTGATCAACCTGACCCAGTCGCTGGCCATCGAGTGGGCCCCGAAGGTACGGGTGAACTGCGTGAGCGCCGGCCTCGTGACGACCGAGGCGGCCGAGGACCACTATGGCGGGGCGGAGGGCATGACCGAGGTGGCGGCCACGGTGCCGCTGGGCCGGTTCGCCACGCCCGCCGACGTGGCCGGCGTGTGCCTGTTCCTGGCTTCGCCGCTCGCCGCCTATGTGACCGGTGCCAACGTGGTGGCCCACGGCGGCGGCGAGCGTCCGGCGTTCCTGGCCGCCGTCGAACGGGCGACGGGCCGGAGCCCCAGCTCAGGCGGGCAGGACCGCTCCTGAGCGGGGCGTCGGGGATCGACCGGGCCGACCGCCGCCTCGACGCCGCCGGAGACGGCGCCGAGCTGGCCCGAAACCTCTCAAGTGGAAGCCTGAGCAGGTCGATGTTCCCCTTGTGACACGCGAGAGCCCAGCCGTCCTGCCGATGGCAGGCGGCCGACGCCCCACCTCCGCCAGGTCGGTCGAGCGGTGCTGACGGACACCGAGCCGACCTTCGCCCTCGCCGGCGCGCCATACCTCGAGTACCTGCCGGTCGTCGATCTCTCCAGCGGGCGGCTGCTCGGGATGGAGGCCCTGGTGCGCTGGCACCATCCGACCGAAGGGCTCATCTCGCCCAACCAGCTGATCCCCCACGCCGAGGCCAGCGGGGACATCGGACCGCTCACCCGGTGGATCGTGATGGAGGCTTGCGAGCAGGCGTGCCATTGGTCGCCGAGCATCCAGCTGGGTGTGAACTGCACGATCCACCAGCTACGCCGGGGGGAGGTGTCCAAGGCCGTGTCCGACGCGCTCGATCGGACCGGTTTCCGCAGCGGACAGCTGACCGTCGAGGTGACCGAGGACGCCATCGTCGATCCGGCTGCATCAGCCGACCTACGGGCGCTCTCGCAGATGGGTGTGCAGCTGTCGGTCGACGACGCCGGCACCAACTGGTCGTCGTTCGAGCCGTTCAAGCGGAACTCGATCAGCACGGTAAAGATCGACGGGTCGTTCATCTCCGGCCTGGAGTCGAACCAGGGGATCAACCGACTGGTAGTGGAGACCGTCATCCACATGGCGCACTCGTTGGGGATGTCGGCCATCGTCGAGTCCGTGGAGACGGCCGAGCAGGTGGCCATCGTCCGTGCCTTCAATGCGGATGCGGCGCAAGGGTTCTTCTTTGCCCGACCCATGTCGAGCGACGACGCCGCCGCCATGGCTGGCGGTGACGTCATCCCCCAGTTCTCCCGCACGCACATCCGGACGCTGGTGCGTCCCGGCGACGAGTCGCACGAACCGGTGGTGACCAACGATGCCGGAGACGACGCGGAGATGGACTTCG
>JBKQRT010000250.1:0-5220 GCA_052143895.1 Acidimicrobiales bacterium
GGCGGAGGAGAGGTCGTAGACCTCGGCCAGGTCGACGTCCTCGGGGCCGATGCCCGCCTCCTCGTAGGCGGCGTGGGCGATGGAATGGCGGACGCCGGAGCCGGTGCCGCCGTCGACGGAGACGGCCGAGTCGGTGGCGAAGTTGGGCATCTCGATGACGGTCTGGGGGAACCGTGGGGTGACCGTGGACACGGCGTCGATGGTGACGAGGTCGGCGGTGTGGGTGTGGCGCTTGGCGAACTCCATACTGGTCAGCACCAGCGCCGCCCCGCCGTCCGAGGTGGCGCAGATCTCGAGCAGGCGCAGCGGGTCGGCCACCATGGGGGAGGCGAGCACCTCGTCGGCAGTGACCTCCTTGCGGTAGCGGGCGTTCGGGTTCCCGAGCCCGTGTCTCGCGTTCTTGACCTTGACGGCGGCGAAGTCGGCCTCGGTGGCGCCGAACAGCTCCATCCGCCGGCGGGCGTAGAGGGCGAAGTAGGTCGGGTTGGTCGCTCCCATCAGGTGGAAGCGCAGCCAGTCAGGGTCGTCCTTGCGGTCGCCGCCGACCGGGGTGAAGAACCCCTTGGGGGTCGTGTCGGCCCCGACCACCAGGGCGACGTCGCACAGGCCGGCCAGGATCTGGGCGCGGGCGTTGTTGATGGCCTGGGCCCCCGAGGCGCACGCGGCGTAGGAGGAGGAGACCCGGGCCCCGGTCCAGCCGAGGGCCTGGGCGAAGGTGGCGCCGGCCACGAACCCGGGGTAGCCGTTGCGAATGGTGTCGGCCCCGGACACGAACTGCACGTCGGTCCAGTCGACGTCGGCTTCGCGCAGGGCATCTCCAGCGGCGGCGAGCCCGTACTCGACGAAGTTGCGGCCCCACTTGCCCCAGGGGTGCATGCCCGCACCGAGGACGGCCACCCGCTTGTCGTCAGGCATCGGCCCGCTCCTCTCCTCCGGTCGCACCCACCGGGCGCCACTTCCACACCACGTACTCGTGGTCGTCGTCCTCGTACAGGGTGTCGAGGACCAGCTCGACTTCGTCGCCGACGCGGAGCTGGTCGACGCCCACGCCGGGGACCACCTGGCCCATCACCACCATCCGCTCGGCGGCCAGCTCGACGGCGGCGATGGAGAACGGCGTGTAGGGCTCGGCGGCCACGTAGGGCTTGGGCGGCTGATAGCAGGCGTCGGTGTAGGACCAGACGGTGCCGGTGCGGCTGAGCGGTGTTTCGGCGAACTCGGTGCCCTGGCACTGCGGGTTGCGGCAGAAGAAGGTCTCCTTGGGGAAGGCGAAGGTCCCACAGGTCGTGCACCTGCTGCCGAGGAGGGCGGGGGCGTGGTCGTCGAGGGTGAACCATCCCTCGACGGCGGGTAGTCGGGTCTTGGCCGGAGGCATGGGCGGATCCTAACGCTCCGTCAGATTGCGGGCGTTGGCGGCGCCGCTCGGCGCGGACACCCGACGGGCGTCAGGTGCCCGGCCCGCCGAGGCCGCCCCGGGCCCGTGACTCGGCGATGCGGGCGTCGTCCCACCCGAGCACGTCGCGGAGCACCTCGTCGGTGTGCTGGCCGACGGTCGGGGCGTGGTCGGGCGTCGGCAGCTCCTCGCCGACGAACTTGAGTGGGGTCGGCAGCTGCTCGGCGCCGAGCTGCTGGGTGGTGAACCAGTGGAACCGGTCGTTGAACTGCGGGTCCTCGGCGATCGTCTTCGGGGAGTTGACCGGGCCGACTGGAAAATTGGCGGTGACCCCGAAGTCGATCCACTCCTCGGCGGTGCGGGTGTGGAAGATGTCGCGGAGCTCGGCGCGGAGCTCGAGGTTGTTGCGGGCGTGGTCGGCGAACTTGGAGCCCGGCCACCGTTCGAACAGGTCGGTGCGGCCGACCGCCTCGCAGAAGTTCTTCCAGAAGGCCTGCTCGGAGGCCATGAACAGTACGTACCTGCCGTCCTTGGCCTCGTACACCTGGTAGCGGACGCCCTCGAACATGCCGGCGGTGCCCGGCTCGCGGCGGTCGTAGTTGTCGGCCTTGTTGCCGGTGACCTCGGACTCGGGGCGCTCGTAGGCGCGCCAGGTCTCCGAGCGGTACCAGTCCATGGCGGCGGCGGCGTCGGACTGGGCCACCTCGAGGAAGGAGCCCTGCCCGGTGGTGCGGGCGCGGAGCACGGCGGCCAGGATGCCGAGGGCACCGAAGAGGGGGCCGGCGTGGATCCCCATGGAGGCGTGCTCGGGCAGGTAGGCGAAACCGTCCTCGTCGACCTGCGGCGAGACGATGCCGGCCCAGGTGTCGAAGGCGATGCCGTGGGCGGGGAGGTCCCGGTAGGGTCCGGTCATGCCGTAGCCGGAGATGGTGCAGAACACGAGCTGCGGGTTGAGCTCGCGCAGCTGCTCGTAGCCCACACCGCGGCGGGCAAGTCCGCCTGGTCGCATGGCCTCGACGACCACGTCAGCGGTCCTGGCCAGCTCCTTGAAGGTGGCGACATCCTCGTCGGTGTGGAGGTCCATGACGATGCTGCGCTTGCCCCGGTTGATGTGGAGGTGCATGAGGGAGACGCCCTCGACGATGGGCCAGGTCATCTCGCGGATGTAGTCGCCGGAGGGGGGCTCGACCTTGATGACCTCGGCACCGAGGTCGACCAGCGGCATGGTGATGGCCGCTGGGCCGAGTGCCGAGCACTCGATGATGCGGATGCCGTGGAGTGGTGCGTCGGGGGGCACGGTGGTCGATTCTATCTGACGGTCCGTCAGAAGCTGGTTGGCGGTAAGGGCTGGACCACGCCCGTGCGGGCTGGCCGACGCTCGGAGTCGGTCGTTGAGCAGTCGGATAGAGTGGGCAACTGCTCCAGCGCCGGTTCTCCGCTGGCATCACGTCGTGGTGGTGCTTCGTCGGCAGAACAGGATCGCTGAGGTGGCAACCAGCGCTCGTAGCTCAACGGACTAGAGCATCTGACTACGGATCAGAAGGTTGCAGGTTCGAATCCTGCCGAGCGCGCCAAACATCCTGGTCAGAGCGCTGTCATGAGTAGTTGCGGACGCAACCGAGCCAACACTTCGTGTCCGGGCGTCTCGGGGGAACCGCGAAAGCCCATGTCAGGCGACTCATCTGGCCCCTTTTCCCCTTTGACGAAAAGCCAACATTGCCCTTGATCCTCGAAGGGATGCGGAGAAGCGAACTGGGACGCCCCGCCATGTAGTCCGTCTGATGACCATGAGGCTCGGCGTAGCTCCGGGCCCAGATCGAGTCGCCTGAGCGCGCGGGGGACCATGAGAACGCAGGCCGGCACCTGGCCACGCCCGAGCGGGACCCAGGACTGGGGCACAGCGGGAGGATCTCCACCACTGGTTTGGCAACTGGGCCGTAGCCGCCACGGAACCGCGTCCGGCGTCACACCTGCGACGTACGATTCTCATGTGACCAGACGCCCGTGCCCGATCCGGGAGTCCTCCCTTTCCTCTGACGGGGACGTTCGGCGACGATGAACTACGACGAGATCGCCCTCCTGAGGAGCCAACACCCGGCGTGGGTCCTCCTGCGCTCGAACAACGTCGCCCTCGTACTCAGTTTCCTCGGTCGGGTATTTGTCGAGGGCAACGCCAGTGGGATTCCGGTGAGCGACCTCGCTGCTCAGTTGGACGACGAACTGTTCGCGCTCAACCAGCGGCTCGGGGAAGACGCTTTTCCGCGGTCGGCGACCGCCTACCTCGATGATTGGGCGTCGCCCGAACACGGCTGGCTACGGAAGTACTACCCGGCCGGTGCCGATGAAGCCCATTTTGACCTGGCTCCCGCAGTCGAGAAGGCAATTCTGTGGGTCCAAGATCTTCCGGCTCGCGAGTTCATCGGGACCGAGTCACGTCTGAATACGATCTTCGAACTGCTGCGTCAGATGGTCTTCGGCGCCGATGACGACCCCGAGCGCCGCCTTTCCGAACTTCAGCGGCGGCGGGCGCAGATCGATGGGGAGATCGCTGCCGCCCAGCGGGGGGAACTCACCATGCTCGACGCAGTGAGCCAGCGCGATCGGTACCAGCAGTTCTCCCGCACCGCCCGTGAGCTGCTTGCCGACTTTCGACAGGTCGAAGAGAACTTTCGCAGACTCGACCGCTCACTCCGCGAGCAGATCGCAGGCTGGTCCGGATCCAAGGGCGCCCTGCTCGATGAGGCATTGGGGAGCCGCGCCAGCATCACCGAGTCGGACCAGGGCCGAAGCTTTCAAGCCTTTTACGACTTCCTGCTGTCCCATCACAGGCAGGCCGAACTCACCGAGCTACTCGAGCGACTCCAACAGATCGAGGATCTCGGAAGTCAGGACGGGCGACTGCGCCGGGTCCACTTCGACTGGATCGACGCCAGCGAGCGTACCCAGGCAACTGTTCGTCTCCTCTCCGACCAGCTCCGCCGCTTCCTCGATGATCAAGTGTGGCTCGAGAATCGGCGGGTCTTCGAACTGCTCCGCTCCATCGAGGGCAAGGCCCTGCGCGTTCGCAACCAACCCGAACCGGTGGTCGCAATGGAACTTGACGACACCGGCGTCACCGTCGGTTTGCCCATGGAGCGTCCGCTCTTCCGTCGTTCGCGTCGCAACCGACTCGAGACTGAGCCGATGGAACACGGGGACGAAGACTTCGACGCCTCGGCCATGCTGAGCCAGTTGTATGTCGATCGGGATATGCTCGTGCAGCGGGTGTTCAGCTCGCTCGGAAGAGACGACCAGGTCGGACTCCGCGAGGTGGTCGCGGGTGAGCCGCTCGAGCAGGGCCTGGCTGAGCTGGTCGGGTACTTGTCGTTGCAGGAGCCCGGCCTCACCGTCGTCTTCGACGAGGAACGCCGTGATCAGATTCAGTGGAGCCCCGGGGACATCGAGCGAGCGGCCGACCTGCCCGCAGTCTCGTTCAGTCGGGACCGTTCGGAGCCGTCGTGACGGACACGCCGATCGACGCTCCGAATGAGGCGACGGACCTGTCGCTGGTGTTGGTCCATCTGATGAAGGGTCCGCTCTACCGTGATGTGCACGAGAAGCAGTGGGGCCACCTTCTCGGCCTGCGGAACCAGGTCGGCGACTATGTCTCCGTGCTCGGCCTGAACGTCGTCGTCGACGAGGCTGAGGGGTATGCCTACCTGCGCAGTCAGTTCGTCGACCAGGACGCGACCGAGTTTCCGCGGTTGGTGGCCAGACGCACACTGCCCTTCAAGGTGAGCGTCCTCCTGGCCCTGTTGCGCAAACGCCTGGCCGAGTTCGATGCCAGC
>JBKQRT010000251.1:0-9523 GCA_052143895.1 Acidimicrobiales bacterium
CCCTCTCCCGGGTGCCTGAGTAGGTGCCCGGTGTGCTCTGACTACTGTGCTGTGCGGCTCAGCCCGCGAAGTCGAGGCAGTACCCGGCTGGGTTGAGCACCGTGCCGGCGACAGTTACCTTCGCGCCATTGGATGAACTCGCAAAGTTCAGCGACTGCTGCGAGGTCGGCATCACGAACTGGTAGTTCGGATCTGTGACGAGCGAAGCTGCACCGTTACCACCGAGCGAACCTTCGTTGAACGGCCCACCACTGTACGTGGTCTTCTTCTTCTTACCCTTGCCCGTCGTGGTCGCTTTCACCGTCGGCGAGACATCGATCGGGAAGAAGCCGTCATGCTTGATCCCCGTCTCGATCTCTGACCGGTAACTCACCAACGTCAGAGGATCGATGTCCGTGGCGGTCTCCGGCCTGCAGAGGTAGCCGTACTCGCTGACCAAGTTGACGCTGCCCTGCGTGGCAGGCGTGGCAGGAGCCGGATCCGTCACCGTACCGGCGAGGGCGTTGTTGTAGATGTTGTAGATGTAGCGGAAGATCGGCCACGGCCCGTGCACACCACCACCGGTCGTGCCCTGGATGGTCGCCTGGTCCACCGCACAGGAAGCCGCGCAGACCCCCGATCCGCCGCTGAGCTGACCCAGTGCAGCAGTGTCGGCGGTCGCGCCCGGGCAGTGTCCGGCCAGGCACAGCGTCGAGTACCTCCCGTACGAGAAGAAGTAGATGGCCTCGGACGCATCACCGTTGTTCTTCGGGTCCCCGGGGGCCACGAGCGACGAAACCTCGTTCTCGAACAGGCCCGTGTGACTGGCCTGGGTGCCGTCTGGCTCGTGCGCCGTGCACGGGGGGGTGTCGCTTCCACCGGTTTCGTCTGCCCTGAACGTGGCCTCCGTGCCGGAGCCGGCCTGCGCCATGTAGCAGGCGATCGGCGCGTTCGCGCCACCGAGGCACTGCCAGTTCATGAGCTCACCCGTGCCAGGGCCGCCACCGGGAGCACACTGAAGCGTGTTGGCGTAGATCTCCTGGAGCTGGGTCTGGCTCATGGTGGTGACGGCGGCAGAGTCTGTCGCGACGGCGCCGAGCTTCGTGAAGTGCACCCACGAGATGCCGTCCTCGGCGTAGGCGATGTAGTTCTGCGCCGGGGTCGAAGCACTACCGACACCGCTCGACGACCGTGCGTACGAGATGGCGAGGGTCGGGTTGGTGGTGCTGGGATCCGTGTTGGGAAGCCCCTGCAGCTGGTCCAAGCCGTTGCCGGATCCGATGGCCGGCTCCTGATAGGTCACGTCGTTGTACGGGTTCTCATACGACTCGTTGAGCCCGTTCTCTCCACCCGCAGGGTTGAGCCGGCTCACCGTGCCGCCAGAGGTGTACGTCTGGCTCGAGGTGTTGGCGCCGACTGCGAACGTGGTCGCGGTCGGGGCCGGCGCAGCCAGGACGGTCCAGAAGCCGTTGGCGTTCGTCGCACCGCCCACACCGGTGATCCGCACCGTCTGGCCGGCCGCGATGTTGTTGGCGACGGCCGTCGTCGTCACAACCGCCTGCGCGGCCGAGCTCACACCGGAGATCGTGAGGGAAGCGAGGTAGGGGGTCGTGCAGCTCAGGTCGAGTGGCTGGGTCCCACTGGAGTAGGTACCGCCGCCGAGGTTGCAGCCAATCGTGTCCTCGCTGTACAGGAGGCCCGCGTCCGACATCACCTGAAACGTCGTTTCGGAGCCGCTACCGTTGAGGGCGCTTGAGGCGGGCGTTGCGGCGCCCGCGGCGCCACCGGTCAGCGCCAGCGTCATGCCTGAGACGCCCAAGGCGACGGTGGTGAGGACCACGCCCCTTCGACGCGTAAAGAGCTTTCTGAACATCGATGCATCTCCTCTGTAGGGGTTGGTTGATGAAGGTGGCCGAGGTGTTCCGTGTGCCGTACCTTCACTGGCCACCTTATGGAACCCAGGTAATCGCAGCGTCACGGAACCGTCCTGCAGCAATGAAATCTTTGTGACATCCCCGGAGGGGGGTGACGCAGGTCGAGTCACCGCGTTGAGTGGTCAGAATGTGGCAGGCAGTGCTCGGGCGAGGCTCTCACAGGCGAACAGTCCACAGGCCATCACGAGCGGGGCGGCGAACAGATAGACGACGACCGGACGGCGCCAGCGCCACGCCGCCACCCCGGCAACGACCACGACGATGACCGTGAGCAGTGCCCACATCACCGTCAGGCCGCCAGCCGCGGGATCCCCGCTCAGCCCCAGCTCGTAGCTGGGGACAGCGACGGCGCTCGAGGTCACCGCCACCGGGCGACCGGTCAGCCTGGCGACCACGACGAGTCGTCCGTTGGGCGCCACGGTGGAATTCGACGTCACCAGCGTCAGGCGATTGTCCAGAGTCGGGGCGATGACGTCGCGCTCGCCTCCGGTGACCACACGAGTCCGCGTGACCCGGTAGCTGAAGGAGCCCGCACCGTCCACGACGCGAACCTTGTCACCCGCTCGCAGCTGACCGAGTGAGCCGAACGGGGCGCCGAACGTCACCCGGCGGCCGGCGATCACCGAGTTCCCGGGGCCTCCGGGAAGCACCGTCCCCGGCATGAGCCCTGGCCCGTTCATGAGATCCGCCGCACTCGTACCCTCGACCACGATCTGTCGGAGGTGCAGTGCCGGAACCTCCAGCACCGCCACCGCACTGCCTTCGCTCGGCACTCTTCCGCCCACCAGCCCGTACACGGTCAGAGGTTGCCCGAGGAGTTCGAGCGACAATCGCTGCTGGTTCCTGCTCGCGCTGAGCGGCGTGAACGCGAGGAGGTAGATCAAGAAGCAGACGATGAGCGCGCCGACACCGATGAGGGCGAGCCCGGCAAGTCGCATGAGGGGGATATCCGGGATGCGGAGCGTTCGCCCCGGAGGCTCCTCGGCAGTGATGTCATCCGCTGATGGACCGGCTGGCGATGCGCCGCTCACGGGGGCGCTGTCGTCGTCGGGACGGAACGGTCGATGCCCGGAACCATTAGGACGAGACTGCGAGAGGTCCTCGTCCCCGTCGGGTACCGGAGTCGCGATGGTCGCCTGGGAGTCGCTCACGGCCCTCCTCCGAGGTCCCTCCGGCGACGTCTGAGAGCGGGCACGAACACGAGGAGTGGGCCGGCGACGAGGCACACGAGCGCGAGCAACAGCAAGGCGGGCAGTAGGAAGCGTGCAAATTCGTCGAGGCTGACGAAGGAGATCCCCGCAGGTGAAGAGTAGGCGGCTGCAGCGGAGCTCTGCGACGGCGTCGCCGACGCCGACGCCGCGGACGATGACGACGAGCCCGGCACTGCCCCAGCACCTGTGAAGGGCACACCACCCGACGAAGTGGTGCCGAAGCTTCCGTATTCGGCATTAGTCGTCGCGGTGCTCCCCGTGAGCTCGGGGGCCGACTGTCCGGCCGTCGGGAACGAGCTGGTGGGAGAGTGAGAGCCCGGTGCGCTCGCCGGCAGCGATGTGATCTCGGTCGCGATGTCGAACTCAGCCGTCAGATAGAGGTCCGTGCTGAGCGGCGCATAGCCGTCCGGTAGAGACGCTCCGCTGCCGTGCGAGAAATTGACGAGACTGTTCAACAGGCTCTTGAGAGCGGTTGCCTTCTCTGGAGGCTGGGGAGAGGTCGGGACGACGGCGTAGGTGATGTCCGGCATCGGGTACGCATCGGCATCTGAGGTCGTCCCGTAGTCCACACTGAAGGTTCCCTCCGGGCACGAGGTTTGACCCGATGCGCACGGGCTGATGTTGCTCAATCCCGCCTCGATGCTCGCCGTCGTCGGCGCGACGAAGCTACCGTCCGGCGTTTCCAAGGACGCATCGTTGAGACCGTAGAACGCCGCCTCCGATGCATCCATGATGGCGAAGCCGATCGTCGGCTCGCTGGGATCGGTGAAGGACGGCAGCGACCCGCCGTTGTATGCATAGGACCGCAACGATTTCGCCTGCAGGGCAGGCGACTGCGATTCGGCGTAGCTGCTCGATCGACTGGAAATGTCCGGGAATTGCGGATACGCGTGACAGGTGGGATAGACCCAGGCTGCGCCTTCGTAGGGTGGCCAGATCACTGATGTCTCTGGAGTGTTCGTCAATGTCGCCGTCGCCACGTTGTTGTCCGTGACGGAGACAGCGACCGGGTTCGTCTGGTGCTTGGCAAGATGGATCTCATCGACATCCACCGAATACGGCGTGTTCGGTGCATTGCAGAGCCAGTCGGTTGCCTGATAGCTGGCGCCATTCGATACGTTGGACATGAATGCGCCGTATTCCAGCGGCTGGATGGCAGTGGGTCCGATGAACGGGTTCAAGAGATCAAACGCATCGAACTGCACTTCATTGTCGATTTGGGGTACGTGCTTGGTTCCCGGGCAGCCGAGCAGATTGAGGCAGTTCAGTGGCGGTATAAGCGTGTCTTCGCCGATGATCTCCGGGGGGTTTCCTACGATCGAGCCGTGAGGGCCTTCGTACTGCGTCGTGATGAGGCCGGCAAGCATGTTGGGCGTCAAGTCGAAGTCCGACACCGGATATGGCTGCCCCTCGTTCGAATACCCGCCGAGGAAGGCGACTGCGGTCGCAGAGACCGCCACCGGGATGTACGCATACGGCTGGTGGGTGTTCGTGAGGGTCTTCTGCAGGGACGGATCACCCGGATCGTCCACGAACCCGAGATCAGTGCCACCGTCGGCGAGATCGGACACAACGGTCTGGTTGTCGGTCGCCGTGTTGAGGTCGATGACCTCACCCTTTCCCGTGCAGCTGGACTCCACCGCGGTCGGGATGAAGTGCTCGAGGCTGAAGGAGCTGTCGCTCTGGATGACTGGATCACTCGACGGACAGCCGCTGGATTGTGCCGCGAATTGCAGCGGGATGATCGCCGTGTTCGAAGCGGTCACCGACGGGTTGGTCACGGCCGTGCCCACTCCTTGTTCGTCGGTGACCTCCAGGGTGCACGGATCGGTCGTGTCGTCACAGAAGAAGCCGCTGACCGCGCCCTGCTCATTGGTGATGTCATGCGCTGGCAACGGGTTGTCCCCCTCACCTGATGGATCGAGGAATGCCGGTACAGCGGCCTGGGTCAGATTGCTGCTTGCAGCGTTGACGTTGATGGGGACATGGACGGGATCCCAGAATTCCGAATGCCAAAAACCATCAAGGCAAGACGGATCGCTCGCCGAGGTGAGTGTCGAGCACACTGCGACTCGCATGCTGTCGCCGGCAGGAAAATTCGTCGCCTTCACGTACACGTACTGACCGTCGTCGAGACCGGTCGCCGGACTCACATCGACCGAAGGACACGGCGCAGTGGCGCACGGCAGCGTCACCGTGCAGCCCAGGGATCCGTCACTCTGACACGCGGTCGCTGCACCGGCTTCAGCCCGACGACCCGAGAACACGGCATCTGGCCCGACGACAGCGAGCGCCGCCGTGAGCAGCACCAGTGCCAGTCCGAATACGGCAAGACGCTGCTTCCACAGCGGCTTCGAAGAGGGCGGTCCCCAGGAGGACCCCGCTGTCGGGACATGGCGTGCGGCATTGCGTTCCTGGCCGAGACCGCCGGTACCGAAAGGGCTCATGACGGAGTCCCCCCCGTCGACCCGGTGTCACCGGGGGCGATGTCCCCTGTGGCGCGACGGCGCCGGTAGGTGGCGAGGAGCGGCGGGATCGCCAGCACGGCGAGCACGAGAAGCGTCCAACCGAAAAGCTCTGCGGACCGCGGCCCGGGGACCGACCTGGTGGCGGCGACGAGCGCATCCGCGCACTCGTACTTGTCCGGGCACGCTGGACGGAAGACCTGTACCACATGCCCGTTCACGACCCGGTAGCCTGCCGCGATCTGTGCCGGCGTCAGCCCTTCGGTTCCCGAGCCCGAGGTTGATCCAGCGGCCCCCGCAGCAGAACCGCCAGATCCGGAGCTACCCCGGCCCCCTGATCCAGAACCTGCACCAGCCGATGCGCCGGTGGCGCCCGGGCCGGCCGCGGCCCCCCCCGTCGCGGCGCCGGTCACGCCGCCGCCGGTCTGGCCGACGATCGCCGGCTCACCCGGCAGCGGGATCTCGCCGTCGACATAGGGGTTCCTGCAATCGGCGGCCGATACGGGCGGGGGCTCCTGGCCGCCGTTCAGGCGGCCGACTGCATTGAAGTCCTCCTGCACCAGATTGGGCGGCAACGGGGAATAGCCCAGGGTCGCCATCTTCTCCTGGCCGGCGCAGGCAAGGAACGCCACGAATTGACCGAGCGCCTGCCCCTTCTGGCTAGCGAAGCTCGACGGCGCCCCATTCGGATCCGCAGCACAATTGACGCGCTGCGCAGCGGCGAGCGTCGGCGAGCACGGAGTGACCAGATAGCTGTACGCCGACAGCGGAGAGGCGTTCGGCAGCGGATTGGTATACACGTTGGTGAGGTCCTGGGTCAGATCCGCATGGAGCACCGCTGCTTCCAGCGCCGTCGCGACGTCGACGGAGGTCGGTTGGACTGCCCGACCGCTCGCATTGAGCAACGATGCTACGGGAAAGTTGTGCTCCTTGGCGAACGCGGTCTCCACATAGGTGATCGCACCCAAACTCGAAAGCGCAGCAACGTAGTTCGCGGCGTTGTCCGAGCCCGACTCGCCTACCAGATTCCCCTGGCTCCAGCCCGGATAGGTCTGCGTGTTGTACTTCGTCTGACCCTGAATAGGAGCAGGCCACGAAGCACTCGGCTGGCCGGGGATTCCGGCTTGGAAGTCCGCCTGGGCAGAGGTGAAATCGGGGCCGTCCTGGTGGAGCATGTAGTCGGACAAGAGGTAGTTCTCTCCGGAGGCATCCGAGCGATAGACGGGCACGATCTTCGTGTTCGGAAGGTCCCCAGCGATCTGCGGGTTGATGGCCGCAATCGCCGGATTGTTCCAGGTGGTGATCTCACCCAGGAAGATCTGGTCGACCACATGGGCATTGAGGACGAGATTGTTGATCTGCCGGCCATCGTTCCCATTCAGGTTGTACATGAACGACAGGCCACCGGCGACATCGGGCATGTACTGGTAGGGGATATTCGGATAGTAGGTAGACTGGCCCGAGCTGTAGGGAATGTCGGACGCTCCGAAGTCGACTTGATTCTGGGCGAAGTTATTCAGGCCGACGACAGACGACGACACCTGCCAGTTGATGTTGAGCCCGTAGAGCGTACTCGCCTGGCCCACCCACTGCTGGATGGCGACACTCGCGAAGCTCGAACCCGTGGATTGCAGCGACGGGCTCGCTCCCGCGGAGGTGTCGGCCACTGCCTGCGACAGTACGATCATGACCGCTGAGACCGCGGCGAGCGCCGCGAGCCGTCGAAGCGAGAGCAGGCGCATCAACCGGTCAGCCGAATTGGCCATTGACATAGTCGGCGGTCCTTTGATCGGAAGGGCTTTCGAACATCATTTTGGTCGTACCCGACTCGACGACCCTGCCGGGCTGGTTCTCCTCCGCCAGAAAGAAGGCGCAGTATTCGGATACCCGCTGTGCCTGCTGCATGTTATGGGTCACGATCACGACCGTCACTTCGTTGGCGATCTCCTTGATCGTGCGCTCGATGCGCAGGGTGGACGTCGGGTCCAACGCCGAACACGGCTCGTCCATGAGCAGTATCCGCGGACGGACGGCCAGCGCCCGCGCAATGCACAGTCGCTGTTGCTGGCCACCCGACAAGGCTCCGCCCAATTCGCCCAGGCGATCCTTGACTTCGTTCCACAGGCCGGCCTTTGTCAGCATCTCCTCGACCAGATCGTCGCGACTGGCCGGCGAAATCCGCGAGAACTTGAGTCCGGACAGCACATTGTCCGCGATGGTCATGGCAGGAAATGGATTCGGCTTTTGGAACACCATGCCGATATGACGCCTGGTGTCCACGGCGCGTTGTCCGGCACCATAGATGTCGAGCCCATCGAGCTTGACGGAACCCGCAAGCTGCGCCCCGGGGACTACCTCATGCATCCGATTGAGGATCCTGAGGAACGTCGATTTCCCGCAGCCGGACGGGCCGATCAGCGCCGTCACCTCGGACCGGTCCATCATCAGGTCGACCAGTTCGAGCACCAGCCGGCCGCTGAACCAGGCACACACGCCCTTCGCCTCGATCTGCCCGGCTGCGCCATGCGATGCACCCGGGCCGGACGCCGACCCGCTCGAAAACTGTTCGGATGCCAGCGCCGTATCCGCTTTCATCCGTTCTCTTCCCTTTCCATCGGTACCGGTACGAAGAATCGTGCAACGATATCGTCGTCGCGCCGCTTGGACTTCTTTCCGCGGGGTCGACTGAAGAACCTGGCGGCAGCGAACAAGATCAGCACGAGGGTCATCAGCACGAATGCGGCCTGAAAGGCCAGGTCGATGAGAATCGGTTGCGCTTGACGAACGTCCGACCAGATGACCAACGGCAGAGCTCCTTGCGCATGTGAGAACTCGTTGAGATTGATCACCTGGGAGCCAAAGGCGGTGAAGAGAAGGGGCGCGGTCTCGCCCACGATTCGGGCCACTCCCAGCAGGACGGCAGTGACGACGCCGGACCTCGCCGTCGGCAACACCACCGACCATACGGTTCGCCATTCCGGCGCACCGAGCGCAAGTGATGCCTCGCGCAACCCGCTCGGAACGACACGGAGGACTTCCTCGACCACCCTGGTCACGGAGGGCAGAAGGATCACAACGAGGGCAAGGGATGCGGCAAAGCCGGAGTAGGTCAGCACGTGGCTGAGGATGAGGATGGAGTAGATGAAGATCCCGGCGACTACGGAAGGCGTTCCGCTCATGGCCGTCACGACGGTGCGGACGATGCGCACCCCTCGTCCTCCGACCTCGTTGAGGAACACCGCCGTCGCAATGGCCACCGGTACGCCGATGATGGCCGCGACGAGCACCTGCTCAAACGTCCCGATGATCGCGTGGAGGATTCCGACATGAGACAGGGCACTTGGGTCCGCAACCTGAAAGTTCTTCTGATCTTTCGTGAAGAGCGCCTCCCAGTGGATCGTCGGGATCGCTTTTGCCGCGACCCACGCCACCACGAAGATGACGAGTCCCACGACCAAGAGGGCAGCGCTGACGACGAGAACCGCCACGACTCGGTCTGTCGCAACCTGGCGCTCGATCACCTGCGCCGTGCAGATCCAGATCATGGCCAAGAAACACGCATACCAGCAGATGAGGAATCCCAGGGCGCCCGAGAGCAGGGTCAATTGGTAGAACACCACCCACACCAGAGCGAGTGACGAGAGTGCGGCGGCGACCAACAGGCCGATGTCCGTCCACCCGAAGTCGGTCGGGCGCAGTGGCGATGGCAGCTTCCTCGGCACCGGTGGCGACGCCGCCGGGGGCCCATCTGCGGTCCCGGCGGTCGTCGGGCCGGCAGGTTCAGAACCTGACGATGACGATCCGGGAACGCGGAATCCTGTTCGTCGAGCTGCGGGTGCGTCTGTTCTGGCTGTCACAGATCGACTCCCGCTCCGCTCCTGGACCGGTTGACAATCGCCGACGCTGCCAGGTTGATGATCAGCGTCAACACGAA
>JBKQRT010000252.1:0-17766 GCA_052143895.1 Acidimicrobiales bacterium
GTCTGAAAGGCCAGTGAGCTGAGAGGGAGCCACGGAGGGATGTAACTGCGGCGCGACTCTCCACCTTGGCAAGAAGGGCCGCTGGGCGTTTGCGACCTGGGCATTGCATCGAAGCCCCTCGGGAAGAGCCCCGACCTGTACAATCCGTTCGGCATGGCCTTCGCCCCGGACGGGACGCTGTACTTCATCGACATTCACTTCACCTGCACCGGGCCGCTGACCGGTTGCGGGTCGGCAAACTATGGGGGTCGGGTGATGAAGGTGGCCTTCACCAACGGCCAACCTGCCGCACCGGTGGCCATAGCGACGGGGTCCGACTTCCCGACGAGCGTGATGGTGTGTGTGCCGGCCAAGGCAACGCTACAGGCAAGGCCGGCTTCGGCTGACCCCGCCGGTCCTGAACGAAGGCAGCATCGATGACGGTCACCATGTGGTCCTGCCGTCTCTCGTGGCGCTCTCTGGCCAGCGGTCTACTGGTCGCCGTCATGCTGGCCGGTTGCAGTGGTCCCACTTCCTCGAGCGCCAAGGCGGTGAGCACCAGTCCCACGGTGCCGGGCCCGTGGGACTGGCCCACCTACGGTCACGACGCCCAACACACCTTCCATGGCCGCACCACGCTGACGGAGGCGAGGGCGAAGAGGCTCAAAGTGGCGTGGTTCTTTCCCACTGGCGACGCGGTAACCGCCACCCCGACGGTGGTCGGCGGCACCGTCTACGTCGGCTCGTGGGACGACTATTTCTATGCGCTCGATCTCGAAACGGGTGCCGTGCGCTGGAAGTACCAACTGAGCGCCCAGAACGCCGTGACCCCGTACCCTGGGGAACAGCCTCGTGACTCCACATCCGACGGTGGGCTCGTGACCTCATCGGCCTGGTACCAGCCTGGCAACGGCACACGTCCCGACCTCGTGATCTTCGGCGGCGGCTACACCTTGTATGCGCTCAACGCCTCTACCGGAGCCCTCTACTGGCGCCATGACTACACGGGTCAACCCGACCAATCTCCCAATCCCAACAAGGACGGCACCCGCATCTTCTCCTCACCGGTGGTTGTAGGGAACAAGGTGCTCTTCGGAGTGGACGTCGACGGTCAAGCGAACTCCCGGGGGTACATAGCCGCCGCCAACCTCGACACCGGGGGTCCGGTGTGGGAGTTCCAGACCGACGTCGACGCCGCCGGCCACGTGCTCAACGACGGCTGCGGCAGCGTGTGGTCGTCAGGCACGGTGCTTCCCCGTCTCGGACTGGTCGTGTTTGACACTGCCGACTGCGACTTCTCCGAGACCGGGCCCCTGTCCGAATCGATCCTTGCCCTCCACATCGACAACGGGCACCTCGCATGGGTGTACCGCCCGCAACTCCCCAACCTCGCCTGTGACTGGGATTTCGGGGCCTCTGTCAACGCCGGGATCACGGCACAGGGGAACGCCACCTTTCTCGGCGCGGGGAGCAAAGACGGGACTTACTACTCGTTGAACCCGACCACCGGCCGGCTCCGATGGGCGACCAACGTCGTCTTCGGCGGATTCGCTGGCGGGTTCATTGCTTCCACCGCGTTCGACGGTCAGCGGGTCTACGGCACGACCGCCATAGGCGACTTCGGCAACTTCGAGAAGGACGTCCAGGTCCTGTGCGACCCGAGCAACCCCCGGGACACTCCTAAACAGCAGCCGACGGTGAATACCTTTGACGCCGCCACCGGCGCAGTTGCCTGGCAGGCCGACGGTTCCCCCTCGTTCAGCGCCACCACTGTTGCCGGGGGCATGACTTTCAACGGGCCGGCGCTCGACGGAAACGTCCTCCAAGTCCGCGACGCCGCGTCGGGCGACCTCGTCGACACGGTTGCCGTTCCCGGACCGATCTGGTCGGGCGTGGCCACGACGGGCGACGCGCTCGTGACCGGAATCGGGTCTTCGTACACGTCCCAGCCAGCAGGTGTCGCCGCCATTACCCCGGGAGGGACGCGTCCTGTCGTTGCGCCATGAGTCCCCGGAACGTCGGATCATGCAGGAGCCGCATCTGGCCTTCACCGGTTTGGTGGCTGGGCGTCCGATTGGGATCCCAGACCACCCATACGCTGGGTAGGGCGCTCCGATCGTTTCGTTCACAATCCGCAGTTCTTTGTGATCGAAGTGATGAAGCCGACTACCGTCACCAGTCTCAGCCCGATGCGGCATGAGAAACCCAAACGGTCAGAGCACACGTCAAACCCGGGCCGGTTCAGTCTGTCGCCCGTCTCGTGGGTGCACGACTACCGGAGCGGTCCTTGGTGAGGAACCTGGCTCAGATCGGTGGTCGTGATGGAATCGCTGGACCCGCCAATGAGTAACTGACGACGACGGTCACTTGAGGCCTTGAATCACCGGAATAGGTGAGCCTGGGCTATCTGTGTAGAGGCCTTCCATCTCAGCGACGACCACTATCGCTGCCAGTCCAGATCGTCGGAGACCCTTTGCCAGCTTCGCGACCAACTGGGGAGAGCGGGTTCTGATCCTCGGCGGCGAGGGCCGTCGTGGCCACGTGACTCCACCTGTGTGCAGCAGTACACGGAGTCGATAGCTCGAAGTTGAAGAAGCCTCGGCCGGCCCCTTGCACCGATCAGGGGAGGCTCTGAAGCATCGACACCAACTCCTCCCTGGCAAGACCGTGCTTCCGGGCAAGAGCCACCAACTCCTTCGCCTGGGCTGCCACGACTCCTCGTTCCGGCTCGCCAGCGACAGTGATACCCCGTCCTCGTCGAAACTCCAAGATCCCTTCGTCTCGTAAAAGTCTCAGAGCGCGGAGCACAGTGTTGTGATGGACACCCAGGACTGCCGCCATGTGACGGGCAGGAGGGAGCCGCTGACCTGTCTCCACATCGCCGTTGGCGATGTCACGACGAATCTCAGCCGCCACCTGCTCATGGAGTGGGGCGGAAT
Organism: Acidimicrobiales bacterium; assembly: GCA_052143895.1. Taxonomy (GTDB): domain Bacteria; phylum Actinomycetota; class Acidimicrobiia; order Acidimicrobiales; family RAAP-2; genus Bog-756. The sequence continues at coordinate 2,919 of JBKQRT010000252.1, forward strand.
CGGTGCGCTGTAGCTTGACATCGTTCATGGTGACATGCAGAGTATCACCATATGCTGCCTGGATCTACCGCCCTCGAGGACCGACCGCTTGGGCCCCCACGCCCCGAAGCTGTCATCAAGGAGGCCCGACAGAGGCAGCATCGCCGGCGGAAGACCATGGCGATCATCCTGATCTCACTGATCGTCGTGGCGATGGAAACGGTTCTTCTGGTCGTGTGGCTCTGGGACCCGATAGGGACGACCACTGTTCAGCCGCCTCCCATCGCTCAGACTTCCGCTACATCGACTCCCCGAACAGAGCCGGAGCGACCCGGACCGCTCGCTGTTGCACCGAACGGGATGCTCTACATTGCGGACGACGCTCGCAATCAGATCCTGGCACGCTTGCCAACAGGACGATTTCGCGTTGTCGCTGGTGATGGTACGGCAGGCTTTTCAGGTGATGGCGGCCCTGCCGTACATGCTGCACTCGACCAGCCCGAAGGGATGGCGTTCGCCCCGAGCGGCGCGCTGTACTTCGCCGACTCGGGCAATCGCCGGGTCAGGGTCATTTCTCCATCCGGAATCATCACTACCGTGGCCGGAAACGGGGCGCTTGGATCGTGGACGGCAAGTGGCACGCCGGCGCTTTCGACCGCACTGAATCCCAGCGCCGTGGCCATCGGGCCCGACGGCGACCTGTACGTTGCGGCAAACTCCGAAGTTCTGCGCCTAGGGTCCGACGGCTTGTTCACGAGGGAGCTCGGCTCGCAGGGGTACGACGGCTTCAATCTCGCCAATCTCGCCAATCGACCGGCAACGGACGCTGCCGGAAGTTCCCCGGACGGACTCGCGTTCGATTCTTCTGGCAACCTCTACATTGCAGGCTTCAACACCGGGGCATTCCTGGTGGTCAGTCCTCAAGGCACGGTGAGCCCGGTGGTCGGTTCCCAGGGCCCGTTCATCACACCACAGGGGGATGGCGGCGTCGTGGTTGCGTCCGACGGAAGCGTTCTAGCCATCAGCACGTTCTCGGTTGTACGTGTGACTCGACGCGGAGTCACAACCGTGCCCCCGTTCCCTCAGACCACCGTGACCGAGCTAGACGGAATCTATGGTTTCTCACCCGACGGGATTGCGGTGGACCGCAATGGAACGATCTACCTCGATACCGATTACGGCAATGGATTTGCAGACGAATCTGCGCTGCTCGCCATCCAACCGAACGGACGCTCATCGGTCCTATGGAGGCAAGGTGCACGTCCGTGATGAGGGGATCCTCTTCCGACGCTGGCGATGCAACGGCACGTCCTCGCCGTACCGTGCGTCACCGGAGATCTCGTCCGGCCCAGAAGGTCTCTCAGCCAGGGGGCTGGACTGAGTCGCGTCGCCTGGCGTCGGCGGCACGATCCCTTTCGTCGACTCGTTCGAGGTTCAACTCACAATGGCGGCAAGGCGACATCACAGAATCGAGGCGTTCCATGAAAGTCCGCAAGCAACGCACATACCGATTTCCAACTGTGGCGGCTCTCATCGTCGGAGCAGTACTCGTCGCCATAGGACTGGCGGTGATCGTGCCCTCCTCTGCCGGCGCCACCGTGACCCCTACTCTGACCGTGAGCCCCAGCTCTGGGCCGGTCGGCTCGATCGTCACCGTGCAGTTCGGTCCGCCGGGCAACGGCTGCGCCGGGCCGTTGTTCGAGTCAGCGGCGGGGTTCACGGGGGGAACCGCGATGCTGCCTTACGTCGGGGACCACGGCAGCCAGGACTTCGTCATTCCCAACGTCCTCGGGGATCCCGGGCCCGATCAAAACGCACCGGTCTCGCCCGGCCAATACATGTTTGTCCTCGCCTGCGACACGACCAACAACCCGGCCACCGAGGTCATTGTCTCCGTACCGTTCACGGTCACCCCGCCCCAGCCGCCCCATTTCGTCGGGATGGCCTCGACGGCGGACGGAAAGGGGTACTGGCTGGCCCAATCCAACGGCGGCGTGTACAGCTACGGCGATGCGTCCTTCTACGGGTCGCTGGGAGCGACCCCTCCCGACTGGCCGGTGGTGGGCATGGTGGCCACCCCTGACGGCAAGGGCTACTGGCTGGTCGCCTCCGATGGAGGTGTCTTCGCCTTCGGTGATGCCAGCTTCTATGGATCGCTGTCTACGGCCGGCACTGTGAGCGTTCCGGTGATGGGCATGGCGGCCACCCCTGACGGCAAGGGCTACTGGCTGGTGACATCGGAGGGTGCCGTGTACCCCTACGGTGACGCCCACTCCTTTGGGTCATTCGGACCTGCCCAGCCCTACCAACCGGTGGTCGGTATGGCGTCGACCGCCGACGGTCAGGGGTACTGGGAGGTGGCCGCCGACGGGGGCATCTTCAGCTTCGGGGACGCCCACTTTTCCGGCTCGATGGGTGGTCACCCGCTCAACCAGCCGGTGGTCGGAATGACGCCCGACCCGAAGACCGGCGGGTACTGGGAAGTGGCCGCCGACGGCGGTGTCTTCAGCTTCGATGCTCCGTTCCTCGGATCGACCGGAGGCCTGCGCCTCAACAAGCCGATCACGGCGATCATCGGCGCCACCACCGGGCTCGGGTACCGCCTCGTGGCCGCCGACGGCGGAGTCTTCGATTTCGGGGACGCCCTGTTCTGTGGAAGTGCCGCTTGACGACATCGACTCGGAAGAGTCTTTGGAGGCGGGCAACGCTCGGAGTGGCTTCGCTAACCGTAGGAGCCTCGCTCGTATCAGGTTGCACAAGCAGCCAGGTCGCCGCTCCAGAGGCCAAGAGCACGACCGTCACAAGCGCTCCACCGAGCACGGCCCCACAAGGAACGACCCAAACGACGAGTCTGGCCCAGGCCGCCTCCCAATTGGCCGCACTCGTTGCCACAGAAGCAGCCAGGGACTCCGCGGCGGCTACCCAAGCCGGACGGCCCGCACCCTTTGCCGCGATCCACAGCGATCCGGTGCTCGATGACGGCAGCCTGGTCGCAGTTGTCGCCTTCTCCTACGAGCCTGGTGGCCACCCGGTCCAGGTGCTCGGGTACCACGCTGGATCCTGGTCGCAACTCGCCGCCCTTCTCTCCCCGAGCGGCCAGCCCGGAGCGAACATACCTGCTGGTGTCCTGTATCTCCTCCCCAACACGCCCGTCTCGGTCGCCGACGTGACCGGCGATGGTCGACCGGATTTCCTTATCTTCCTTGAAGCCGCTGACAACACACCGGGTGTCGTCGTATCTCAGGACGGTGGCAGCTGGCGTTACGTGCCCTTCAACGGTCCAGGTTCCGGCGGCGATGTCGTGGCTCGCAATCCTCGGTTCCAGGGCAACACCCTCCTGTCGACCTACGACAACTGCAGTCCGGACTGCGCCCAGGGAGCGAACTCCACGGTGGTCTGGACCTACGTACCTTCGTCAGGCGAGTTCGTGGCGACACCCTCGTCCAGCTGACAAGCCGATTCACGGATGGACGATCCGCCGGTGAATGACGGGGGTGCGTCGCATCCGTCCCGAATCTGGGGCATCGGGTTCGGTTCATCGTGTCGCCAGCGCCTTGTAGGTCTGCCCAACGCCCGACAGGATGCCCGAACTCATCGACGAGCGAACCTGCTGGTAGAAGGCGGCGCGCACCTGGATGGAGCTCTGTTGATCCAATGCCGGGCTCCATGTCTGGTAGGCGAAGGCAACGGTCGTGTGGCCCCTGACCGCCGGTGCCTCAGGCCACGACGGGGATGGTCGACAGCGCCTCTGCGAAGCGGGCTTCGGTGACCTCCTCGTCGACCATCCGATCGCTGAGGTAGGAGTCGTAGGCGGCGAGGTCGAAATGACCGTGGCCGCACAGGGCGGTCAGGATCACCTTCTCCTCGCCCGACTCCTTGCACGCCTGGGCCTCGCGGATGGCGGCGGCGATGGCGTGGGTGGGCTCGGGCGCGGGCAGGATGCCCTCGGACCGGATGAACTGCATCGCCCCGGCGAAGCACTCGAGTTGGGAGATGGCGATCGCCTCGAGCATCCCAAGCTCGTAGATGTGGGAGATGAGCGGGGACATGCCGTGGTAGCGCAGGCCGCCGGCATGGATGGGATCGGGGATGAAGTCGTGCCCGAGGGTGTGCATCTTCATGAGGGGGGTCATACCGGCCGTGTCGCCGAAGTCGTAGGCGTAGACGCCGCGTGTCAGCGACGGGCACGACGCCGGCTCCACCGCCCGGATGACCGGGTCCATCCGGCCCGCCAGCTTCTCCCGAAGGAACGGGAAAGCCAGCCCGCCGAAGTTGGATCCGCCACCGGTGCAGCCGACCAGCAGGTCGGGGGCGGCCTCGCCGGCCTTGGCCAGCTGCAGCAACGCCTCTTCGCCGATGATGGTCTGGTGCATGAGCACGTGGTTCAGCACGCTGCCGAGCGCGTACCGGGTCTCGGGGTCCGGAGCGGCCACTTCGACCGCCTCGGAGATGGCGATGCCGAGCGACCCCGGACTGTCCGGGTCGGCCTCGAGGACGGCCCGGCCGGCGGCGGTGAGCTCGCTCGGCGAGCGATGGACCCTTCCCCCGAACGCCTCCATCATCAGCCGGCGGTACGGCTTCTGGTCGTACGAAGCGCCGACCTGCCAGATCTCGCACTCGAGGCCGTAGATAGCGCAGGCGTACGCCAGGGCCGTGCCCCACTGGCCGGCGCCCGTCTCGGTGGTCAGGCGCTTCACACCGGCTTTGGCGTTGTAGTACGCCTGCGGCACCGCCGTGTTTGGCTTGTGCGAACCGGCTGGCGAGCCGCCCTCGTACGTGTAGTAGATCCTGGCCGGGGTGTCGAGGGCCCGCTCGAGGCGGTGGGCCCGGAACAGTGGTGACGGCCGCCACTGGCGGTAGACGTCGAGGACGCCACCAGGGATGTCGATGTGCCGCTCGGTGCTCACCTCCTGCAGGATCAGGTCCATCGGGAACAGGGGGGCGAAGTCGTCGGGACCGGCCGGCTGGAGGGTGCCGGGATGGAGCGCCGGCGGTGGTGGTGAGGGCAGGTCGGGGATGATGTTGTACCAAGCGGTGGGCATCTCGCTCTCGTCGAGGATGAACTTGTGCTGCCGGACGGTCTCGTCGATGGTGGTCATCGCTCCTCCTTCGCTCAACACCCGAAGTTACTCACACCGGGGGGTGCGCTCCACCGGTCGGCGGGAGCCCGGACGGCGAGCGGGCGGTGCCGGCCAACAGTGCGAAGCCCCGCCAACGCCAAAAGCAGTCGACGTCGGCCAAGCCGGCAGCCCGCATCCACCTCAGCTGGGTCTCGACGTCGACGAGCCGGTCCTCGGGGTCGTCGGCGGGCCTGTCGATCAGCCGCAGGAACTCCTGGTGGAGCTGCGGGGTGGCCGAGGCCACGACCTCGAGGTTGGCGAACAGGCCACCGGCGTCGAGCTGCCGGACGATCTCCCACAGCAACGTCTGCTTGCGGTCATCGGCCAGGTGATGGATCGCGAACCCGGAGACGACGACGTCGAAGAGGCCCCACGGTTCCAGCGGGTCCGCCAGGTCGCCGTACCGGACGGTGACCCGAGGATCGTCGGCGAACCGTTGGCGCGCCCGCTCCAGCATGGCCGGGGACGAATCGACGGCGACCACCCGGCAGACGGCGGGGCAGACGTCGAGGACCAGGGCGGCAAGCCGGCCGTCCCCGCAGCCGAGGTCGAGCAGCGACCGGGCCCGGTCCGGGAGCAGGGTCCGCAGGACGTCCTCACCGGCAGCCCGTGGCTCCAGGCCTCCGATCCGTCCCAGGTACGCCTCCACCCGTTGAGGATCGGTCCAGCTGCCGGCCCGACCAGACGCAGAACCTGATGCCGCGGCCATCCCCCAATACTTGCCGATCGATCGCCCGATCGCTGCGTTCCGAAGCTCGCCGAGGAGTCAGGTCGGGTCGGTGCTCGACCACAGTCGGTCCCGCAAGCCCGAGGCACGGGCCACGGGCCGGCCGACAGCCTCGCGGATCGACTCCTCGCTGCCGATCAAGGTCAGGCGGTCCCGTGCGCGCGTGACCGCGGTGTACAGGAGCTCGCGGGTGAGGATGGGCGAGCCGGGGGCGGGCAACGACACCACGGCGTGCGGGAACTCCGACCCTTGACTCTTGTGGATGGTCATGGCCCACCAGGTCTCCCACTGCTCGAGCCGGGCCGGCGCGACCAATCGGGCACCGTCGCCGGTGGCCAGCGCCACCCGCAGGACGCCATCCACGGTGACCACCACCCCCACGTCGCCGTTGAAGACCCGGTTGACCGGGTCGTTTCCGGTCACGATGATCGGTGAGCCGAGCCGCCAGCGACCGGTCCGCCGGGCCCGGGGCACGGCCGCTGCCACCGCGGCCTCGATGCGGTCGCGCCAGCCGTACATGCCAGTGGGGCCGCGGCGGACGGCAGCGAGGACCTTGATGCGGCCGGCAGCGCCGAGCGCCGCAGCCGCGTCCCCCGCTACTGCCGCCTCTGCCACCTCGACGGCGGCCGACACCACCGAAGCACCCACCTCGGTCGCGGCGGCGCTGCCGGCATCGGGTACCCAGCGGGCGTCGTCACGCCCCTCGGACAAGAGGCGGATCGCACGGTCCGGCTCCCCCGACCGCACCGCATCGGCCAGTCCGGCGATGGCGGAATCGTCGGCGAAGCGCCGCCGGCGACGGAGCTCGGTCACCCGACCGGCCAGTGGTAGGGCCATGACGGGCCCGGCGCCCGCAGGGCTCGACGACTCGGTGGCGTCGATGGGGTTCGTCGGGTCTGTCGGGCCGACCAGGTCGCCCATGACGGTGCCGGCCTCGATGCTGGCCAGCTGGAACGGGTCGCCCACCAGCACCACCCGGGCATCGGGGCGGATGGCGTCGAGGAGCTTGGCCATGAGCGGCAGGGACACCATCGACGTCTCGTCGACGATGACCAGATCGTGTGGGAGGGGGTTCGACCGGTCGTGGCGGAAGCGGGTCCGGCCGGCGCGGGCGAGCAACCGGTGGACCGTGGTCGGATCCGTGGCGGCCAGCACGTCGCACAGCGCCTGGTCGACGATTCCCTCGGCGACCAGGTCCCCAAGTTGGGCGCGCACCGCCTCCCCCATCCTGGCCGCTGCCTTGCCGGTGGGAGCGGCCAACGCCACGAGCAGGTTCCGGCTCTGGTCGCGGGCCAGCAGGTGGGCACCGGCCAGGATCCGGACCACCGCATGGGTCTTTCCGGTCCCCGGCCCACCGGCGATGATGGCCACGCCCTGGGTCAGTGCCCGCCGTGCCGCCACGCGCTGGAGGTCGGGCCCGTCGGTGTCCCCACCCACGAAGAGCGCGTCCAGCGTGCGCTCCACCGATTCCTGCGTCCGGGAGTCGTCCCCTGTGCCGAGGACGGGGGCGGTCCAGGCGGCTCGACGTTCCAGATCGCCGGCGACGAGCGCCTCGTAGTGCCAGTAGCGCTGAAGGTAGACCCGCCGGCCGTCCCAGACCAGGGGGCGCAGGGGCGGCTCCGAGGCCCGCGCCGGCACGGCCACGATGGGCGACACCGAGAGCTCTCGGGCCCAGACCACGGGATCCGGCCAGGGCAGGTCGCGATCCGGCGTGGCAGTGTCATCGCTCTCGAGGACCTGGTCGCGGACGTGCTCGAGCTCGACGCACACGTGGCCGAAGCGAGGCGCACGGGCGGCGAGGGCCAGCGCCAGAAGCGCCAGCGGTCCCGCTCCGGGTTCGAGCCGGGCCACCGCGGCGGTCAGCTGCTGCTCGAGTGGCCCGAGCACGCCGGCGTCGACGAACGGCGCGAGCCCGTCCGTCGTTCCCGGCCGGGTCCCGGCGCCGCCCGCGAGGACGCCCACCGTCACGACACCTCCTGCCGGAGGCCGTCGAGGAGGTCGCTCACGTCGATGACCAGCTGCGGCGGCAGCGCCCAGTTGAAGATCCCGTGGGGGGCGCCGTCCGTGGTGGCCACCTCCGGGCCGGTCATCCCGCGGACGAACAGATACGACGCGCCGCCGAGGTGGAGCTCGGGTCGGTAGCCGGGCTGGCGCCACCGGAGGTAGCGGTGAAGCGCCACCGCGTAGAGCAGGGCCTGGAGGGGGTAGTGATGCTCGGTCATCGCCTCGGTCAGGCTCGCCGGTCCGAAGTCGTCGGCGTGGGGAGCCGCCCCGCGCGGCGTCAACTGGTTCGTCTTGTAGTCGGCCACGACGAACCGCTCCCCTCCGGCTGGGTCACGGACCCGGGCCACCAGGTCGATGGAGCCGGTGAGGTACCCGGCCAGCTCAGCCCGGATTGCCCCGTCCGCCAGCGCCGCGGCCCACGAGGCGAGCGGATCGGTCGCGTCGAGGTGGGAGGCGACGAGTCGGCCGATGTCCTCCACGGTGGCCGGCGGCCCGGCCTGCCCCAGCCGCATGTCGAAGGAGAGCTCGTTGAGCCGCTCCCCCGCCACGAGGTCGGCCAGGCGGTGCCCGGCGAAGAGACTGCCGAGCGGCGTGCGGACGGCGTCCGACAGGCCCTCGACCGTCAGCCGGACGCCGTCCTCGGGAGCCACCGTGTCAACGTGCGCCGGGGTCAGGTCCAGCGCCCGCCACGAGAGCTCCTGGTCGAGTGCGTCCCGGAGGTCCTCCTCGAGCGTGGCCGAGGTGAAGTCGACCTTCTCCAGCACGGCGTGCACCATGGTGCCGAAGGCCGTCCCGGCCGGGAGGGCGGCGAGGCGCCCGGGCCCGGGGGTGGGCCCGGGCCCGGGGATGGTGGACACCTGGGCCGCTGTACTGTCGGTGACCGCTGTCACGAGGTCCGGAGCGGCGTCGCCACCCGGCGGCGTCCGCTCCTCGTCGTCCTGCTCGTCGTGGGCACCGCCGTCGGCCAGCGACGGGTCATACGGATCGAAGGACGCCGACGTCTGCTGGGTCATCGAAGAGAACGACCACCGCTGCACCGAGTGGTCCAGCTCCCCGTCGAACGTCGCCAGCTCGAGGTGCTCCGGTTGGGGTCGCGCCGCAGGGTCCTCCCAGGTCGTCGACGGAAGCGGCGTGTCGTCGATGGGCACGACGTGGATGGCGTCCGGTGCCCGCGCCACCAGCGGGGACAGGGCGTCCTCGATGTCGGCGTCGGACGGGATCGGCACCGTGGGCCGGGTGAAGGCGTCGTGGTCGATGGTCCCATCGGATCGGGCGAAGAGCAGGTGGGCCAGTGCGGTCTTGGAGCTCGACGGCGCATTGGCCCACCACACGACGGTTTGGTGCTGGGCCCGGGTGAGAGCCACGTAGGCCAGCCGCAGCCGCTCGCCGGCCTCCTCCTGATCAGCGAGCTTCTTCCGGAGCTTGGCCGCCTCCTTGTCGGGCCATGCGGCTCCTTTGGTCAGGTCGCACGTCCGGTCACCCGAGACAGGGTCGGTGTAGACGAGTGCATCGCGCTTCGTGTTGCCCAGCCGCCACAGGGTGGGGACACACACGATCGGGAACTCGAGGCCCTTGGCCTTCCAAATGGTCATGATCTGGACGGCATCGGCCTCGGACTCGATCCGTCGGGCGGCCACGTTGTCTTCGGCGTCGGCGTCGGCGTCGACTTCGGGTTCGGCATCGAGCACGGCGAGCAGTCCCGGCACGCCGGCCATTCCGTGGGGGGCACCGGCGTGCAGCAGCTCGGCGAGATGGTCGAGATCGGTGAGATTGCGGTCGCCGTCGGGGGCACCGAGCACCCGCGCCACAACCCCGGAGTCCGCCCACACCCGGACGAGCACATCGGCTACGGCATGTCCGGCCAGCAGCGCGGCCCAGTCCGCCAGCTGCTCCTGCAGCGGCACCAGCTCGTCGTCGGACGCAGCGGCCACCTGGTCTGCGGTACAGCCCACGAACCATGACAGCGCGTACGTGCGGACGGCGCGGGCATCCGAGGGCCGGCCCATGGCGTCCAGGAGGTACCGGAGCTGGACGGCCGACGGCGACTCGAGCACATTGCCACTGGTCGCCACCACAGCCGGGATCCCCTCGCGCCGGAGCGCCGCCTGCACTGCCGATCCCTCATCGCGGGTGCGGACCAGGACGGCGATGTCCGACGGCCGCACGCGGGGTGGATCGTCCCCCTCCTTCGGCGCCGGCAGGACGGCGGCTTCAAGGAGTGATCGCACGTAGTCCGCCAAGTCGCAGTCGATAGCGTGCCCGGCCGGCTCCGTGAGCACGTGGGTGCCCTTGTCGTTCCGGTCGATGCCCGATCCGATGGCCAGACGGACCACCAGCGCCGGGAGTGGTCTGTTCGTCCGGGTGGCAAGCCGCCGTTCACGATTGGCCGGCGACGGCTCGACCGGAACGAAGTCGATGTCGTCGGCGCCGAAGGTCGAACCGTCGAAGAGGGCCTCGAGCGCTGTCAGCAGTGCGCCGTCGGAGCGCCAGTTGACCGCCAACGAGCGGCGTTCGGTCCCCTGGCGCCTGACGGCTCCGCGGTAGGCGTCGATGTCGGCACCGCGGAACCGGTAGATGGCCTGCTTGGGATCACCCACCAGCACGAGGGTCGTTGCGCTTCCCGCGACCCCGAAGAGTGTCGAGAAGATCTCCCACTGGACCCGGTCGGTGTCCTGGAACTCGTCGATGAGCGCCACCGTGAACCGGCTGCGCAGCGCCTCGACCACGGAGGCCGCCCCCGGACCGCGCAGCGTGTCCCGCAACTGGACGAGGACGTCGTCGAAACTGACCGATCCCCGGAAGCGTCGGCGCTCGTCAACCATGTGCAGCGACTGCTCGACGAGCCGGGCCAGGAGCACCGGGTCGGCCGAGGCGCCCTGGTCGATGCGGCGCGGCTCGAGCACCAGGTCCGACTGGCCGGCGGCCAGCGCGGTGGCGGCGCGGAGGCCGGCGAGGTCCGGAAGTGTTCCAGCACCGCTGGCCTGCACGGACGCCGCGGCCAGAACGTCGGCGCACACCTCGTCCACCACTTCCTTCGAGTCGTCGACCAGACGGACGTCCGGGTCGATGCCGGCGGTCGCTCCGAGCGTCTGCCGTACCTGCGTGGCGAACCCGTGGATGGTGGTGATGGTGGCGGCGTCGAACTCGGTGATACCCCGCTGCAGGCGATCCAACACGGCGGCCCGATCGCAGCCGGCCAGGCGCCGGAGGAGGACGTCATCAGTGTCCGGCGCGAGCGGGGCCTCCTCCAGGAACGCGGCGGCCTCGACCATCCGTTCACGGACCCGACCCCGCAGCTCACCGGTGGCGGCCCGGGTAAAGGTGACGATGAGGAGCTCGGAAGGGGGCACACCGGCTTCGGCGATGTAGCGCGTGGCCAGTCCCGCCAGCGTGTAGGTCTTGCCGGTCCCCGCGCTCGCCTCGACGGCCATGCAGCCGCTCGGCAGTGGTCCGGCGAGGTCGAATGCTGCGTGCCGGGATGCGCTCACGGCTTCCCGTCGGGGACCGCGTCCTGCGCGGCGGCGCTGGCACGGTCGAACGCCGTCACCGACCGGTCGATCGTGCCCCACAGGTAGCTGGCGAACCGCTGCACTCGTCCGCCGGCCCCGGGTGGATCGTCCTCCCGGGCGGGGAGGTCCATGAGCGAGCGGAAGTCCATGCCGGCGAAGGCGAGCCGCACGGCGGCGTGCTCACCGTCCCCGCCGCCTCCGAACGCCACCCAGTGCCCCGACTTCGCCTCGGACCGGTGCTGCTCGTGCGAGAGCCGGGGGAACAGCGGAATCGGTTCCGACATGCCACGCCGGTAGCAGTCGACCGCAACCCCGAGTGCGCCCCGCGGGTCGACGCGGTCGGCGGTGTCGGGGCCGGCGACGGTCAGCTCGATGGCGTCGACCGCCGACGCGGCGCCGGGCCGTCTGCCGACAACCACTGATCGCCAGCCGGCTACGGGATCCGTCGCGGCCAGGGCCATCAGGTCCACCCAGGCGGCGACGTGGTGGACAGGCTTGACGACGCCGTACTGCACACGGGCCGGCCCGGGGGTATCCGGGTCCAGCCGAATCGGCACCGCTCCGACGATGTGGGTCCCGTCGTCCAGCACCACGTCGATGTCGACCAATTCGGGCGAACCGCGACGGACGCCGAGGGCATCGGCTTCGGCAACGATGGCGTCCACGACGTCGTCCAACTCCCCCACCAGGCGCGTCTCGAGCAGTCCGGGGGGAAGCGTGCCACGCGCCCGCTCGAGCTCGAGCCAGTCGGCACGCCCCACGCCGTCGAGCTTCGACGCGAGCATCCGTTCGCCGATCCTCCATGTTTCGAGTGCGTCCGGCGCGACCGGCAGCAGGGCCGACAGACGCTCCTCCCTATGTGGCAGCCGCGCCTCGAGCGAGCGGGTCACGAACCCGGCCACCGGATGGGCCAGGAACGTGTGCAGTTCGGCGAGGTCGACCACCTCGATGGACCTCGGTGGCAGCCGGTCCTCCAGGAACGGTCGCGACCCGACCGATCGGTGCCGCCTGGCCAGTGCCCCGTCGAGGTCGGACGAATCGAAACCCCACGCTCCGGCCTCCCCCAGTGCCCCCGGGCTGAAGCATGCCTCGTCGAACGGATGACGGGGGTGGTGGACCTCGAGGACCCGGGCCACGTCCGCACGGCCTTCGGGTTCGACCAGCTCGAGGACGGCGTCGCGGAGCTCGGCGAGGACCACCGACCGGGGAATGTCCTGATTGGTACGCACGTCCCGGCCGTCGCGGACCACCAGGAGATGGTCGCCAGCGGCGAGCACCACCTCCAGGAGCGCCTGGCGGACCTCGGCCCTCGGGTCGGGATCACCCGGACGGGGGGCGGCGGCCGCCAGGTCGTCGGCGGCCGCTGCGGGCGCACCGAATGCAGCCTGGTCCATCCCCAGAACGCACACCACCCGGAAGGGCACCCATCGCAACGGGGTCATGGACGTGATCGTGATCCCGCCGCGGAAGAAGTCGGGACGTCCGACCTTGCCATCGAGGTGGTCGTCGACGAGTCGTCGGAGGTCGAGGAACTCGAGCGGCACGGTCGAGATGACGCCGTCGCAGGTCGCCGATTCGAGCACCTCGGCGAGGGTCCTCCGGAGACCCTCCATCTGCCAGGGTGCGTCGCGTGGCGCCGCCAACAGGGCGTCGGCGGCCGACCGCACGACAGCGATCCACTCGCCGACCGAGCGCGTCGAGCGCGCACCGTCTGCCAGTCCGGCCAGGAGCCGGATCGCCTCGGCCAGCCTGCCGAGAACGTCGACATCGGCGCCTTCCACGCCGAATGGCGCGACGTCGCCAACGGCCAGGTGGTGGTCGTCGTCGTGGACCGCCACCCCGAGCAGCAGGCGGTCGAGCGCGAACTGCCAGGTGTTGGCCACGATGGCCTCGGGGACACCGAACCGGGCGCGGTGCCGGGGGTCGAACCCCCACCGGACCTCGGTGCCGACGACCCACTCGGTGATGGTGGTCAGGTCGTCGTCGTCGAAGCGGAAGCACTCGCGCACCGGGCCGAGGGCCAGGAAGTCGAGCACGGCCGGGACCTCGAAACGACCCGACACCAGTTCGAGCAGTGCAGCGGTCGCCCCGAGCATCGGATTGGTCGTCCGGATCGACCGGTCGGCGATCCGGAAGCGGAGCGACGGCGTCCCGTCTGGTTCGGCGCCGGCATCGGGACGACCGGGCTCGCCGGGGAGGGACCCCGCGCCGAACACCGCGTCGATGAGCGGTGCGAAACGGTCGAGGGCCGGGCACACGACGAGGATGTCCTCTTCGGTGAGATCGGAGTCCGGCTGTCCGAGGAGGTGCAGGAGCGCATCGCGCAGCACCTGCACCTGACGCATGGGGCCGTAACAGGCGTGGACCTGGATCGACCGGTCGGTGGGCGCGACGGGACCGGGACCGGGCACCGAATCCGACCGGATGTCGTGCTGGAGCCGTGCGAGGAGCGTCGACGCCGGTCGGGCGTCGGGACGGAGACCGACGTGCTCCACGGGCGCCGACCCGGCGGCCTCCGCGTCCGCCAACAGGAGCGCCGTCTCACGGGGGATACGCCCCCAGGACCGGAGCAGCGGGTGGCGGACCTGCTCCGCCGGCCGTGCCCGCATCCGGGCGGGGTCGAAGTGGCTGGGCTGCAGCAGGAAGAGGTGGACGTCCCGCTGTGCGGCCACCGCCTCGGCCAGATCCAGGAAGCCCTCGCCCGGCAGCTGGGTGAAGCCGAACAGGAGCAGCCTCGGGGGCAGGTCGAGGGCCAGGGTGCCGGCTCGGATCCGGGCGAGCAGCTCGGGGAGCCGCTCCGGCGGGCTCTCCTCGCCGACCTCGTCGCGGACCAGGCACCAGAGCCGGGGCTGCCAGACGGCGTGCTCGTCGATCTCCATGCCGCGTCCGTCCACGAACGCACCGGCGGCCCATGACCGGACCATGTCCGGACGATGGAGGTGGTAACGGTCGAAGAGGTCGGCGATACGCCGCGCCCGTGCGAACCGTGACGCGCCCTGCGGCACGGCGGCGAAGGCGGCGAGTGCGGGTTCGTCGACCACCCGCTCGGCCACCTCCAGTACCGACCACGCCAGCCGGTCGATGCTCCACGGGTCGGCCGCCGCGTCGGTCCGCTCGGCATTCAGGACCCGGCTGCGCAGCGTCCCGGGATAGGCGCGCTCGATATTGGCGGCGATGCCGTCCCCACGACCCGCACCGGAGCTCCCCAGGTGTCGGGCCAGTTCGAGCATGAGCCACCGCCGCATCCCGTCGGAGGGGACCGCCAGCCACTCGGGGGTCATCGGGTCGTCCAGACGGCCACCGCCCACGACCTCGGCGAGCCGGGCGGCGAGGGGTCCGGGGTGCCCGGCCGAGTAGAGGCGCATCACGGTTCCGGACCCTACACAGTGGGTGTGACGCCGACCCGGGCACGCTCCGGGGCACGGTGCTCCGCAGGTCCGGCGGCCAGGCGGACCTGCGGCGGGACGGCATGGCGGTGCCAGCACCGGCGCACCGGCGCACATCGCAGT
>JBKQRT010000253.1:0-28083 GCA_052143895.1 Acidimicrobiales bacterium
GCCACCGGCTGGTGGTGCCCGAAGCCAGCATGCACGAGGCCGTCCTGGCCGGAGAGATCGACGTGCGGGCGTCGGGCTCCTTGGGCGGACTGGTCGAGCAGCTGTCCGGCCGTCGCCCGTGGCTGGAGGTCGGGGCCCGACGAGGCCCGGACCCCGCTGCTCCGGCGCAGCCGGGCCCCGACCTCTCCGAGGTCCGAGGTCAGCGGCTGGCGCGCCGGGCACTCGAGACGGCGGCGGCCGGTGGCCACCATGTGCTGTTGGTCGGACCTCCGGGCTCTGGCAAGACGATGCTGGCCACCCGGCTCCCCGGCCTGCTGCCCGATCTCGATGCCGCCACGGCGCTGGAGGTGACGAGGATCCACTCGGTGGCCGGTCTCCGGCTTCCGGCTGGCGGGCCGATCGTCCGTCCTCCGTTCCGCGCGCCGCACCACGGGGTCTCGCCGGTGGCGATGATCGGCGGAGGGACTAGCTGGATGCGGCCCGGCGAGATCAGCCTCGCACATGGCGGGGTGCTCTTCCTCGACGAGATGGGGGAGTTTTCTCCCCTCGTCCTCGACGCGCTCCGCCAACCGCTCGAGGAGGGCCAGGTCCGGGTGAGCCGGGCCCGGGGCGCGACCACCTTTCCCGCCCGGTTCGTGTTGGTAGGGGCCATGAACCCGTGCCCGTGCGGCGAGGGAGGCGCTCCCGGGGCCTGCCGGTGCAGCGATGCAGCCCGCGAGCGGTATGCGCGACGGCTGTCGGCGCCGCTCCTGGACCGGTTCGACATCGCCGTGCGGGTCGACCGACCGGACGCCGACGACCTGATGGGCACCACCCCGGCGGAGGCCACCGCGGACGTCGCCGGCCGGGTGGCCGTCGCCCGAGGGCGCGCCCACGGCCGCGGCGTGCGGACCAACGCCGAGCTGTCGCCGACCGGCCTCGCGGACAATGCCCCTCTGGAGCCGACGGCGGCCGCCATCATCGAGCGACAGGTCCGGGCCGGTGCGCTCAGTCCCCGCGGCCTCCATCGGGTGCGCCGCCTGGCCCGCACCGTCGCCGACCTCGACGGGGCCGAGGGCGCGGTCTGCGAGGAGCACGTGAGCGAGGCGCTCTTACTCCGCTGTCGGCGTGATCTCCTGCTCGGATCGGGGGCCCAGTGACGCGGGCGAGCGCAGCCGAGGCGCACGCCGCCGCCCTGGCCGGGCTGCCGGGGATGACCCCGGTCCGCCTGGCCCGGATCCTCGACGGGTTCTGCCCGACCACCGCCTTCACGGCCGTCCGGTCCGGTGCCCATCCCGCCGACCCCTCACGGAGGTTCGCGTCGGCGGCGTCCCGGGTCGACGTCGGGGACGTGGCGGCCCGGTACGGGGATGCAGGCGTTGCCATCCTTCTGCCCGACACGGACGGCTATCCGGCACCCCTGGTCGGCGATCCGGGCGCCCCGGCCGTGCTCTTCGCTGCCGGGGACCCCTCCGTCGTGGACGACCGGTCCCGCGTGGCCATCGTGGGCACCCGCTCACCCACGCCGTACGGGGGCCAGGTCGCCGTCGAACTGGCCCGGGACCTGGCGGCCGAGGGCGTCACCGTGGTGTCGGGGCTGGCTCGTGGGATCGACGGCGCCGCCCACGCCGGGTCGATGCGGGGGCCGGTCGTCGACAGCGCCCCGCCCGTCGCGGTCGTCGGTACGGGGCTCGACATCGTGTATCCGCCGGCCAACCGCGGGCTGTGGGAGCAGGTCGTGGCGCGCGGCGTGGTGTTCGCCGAGTCAGGCCTCGGTACGCAGCCCCACCCGGGGGTCTTCCCGGCCCGGAACCGGATCATCGCCGCCCTGTCCCATGTGGTCGTGGTGGTCGAGAGTCATCTGCGGGGCGGGTCGCTGTACACGGCCGAAGCGGCGGCGCGCCGGTCTATCCCGGTGTGTGCAGTACCCGGCTCGGTCCACAGCCGGGCCTCGGACGGGACCAACCAGCTCCTCGTGGACGGGTGCACGCCGGTCCGGGACGCCGACGATGTGCTGGTGGCGTTGTCCTTGGCCCGCACCGGCGAGGGACCACCCTTCCCCAGTGCGGCGGCCGGCACCCGGGCATCCCGCCGCCGGGGGACCGACCGCGACTCCGGCACCGACGCCGCGCTCACCGAGGGCCAGCGGGCCGTCCTCGGGGCCGTGGATCCGACCCCCACGACCTTCGAGACCATTCTGGTGCGGTCCGGCCTCTCCATCGCCGCTGCCGCCGACGCCTGCGACCGGTTGGCTGAACGCGGACTGATGGCGGCGGGCGCCGGGTGGTGGTCGAGACAGTGCTGACCGGTTTGGGGGCCCGGTCTCGAGAGGTCGGGCTCAGGGTTGCGGGAATGAGCCCGAATTCCAACCGATGGCGGTCGAGGAGACTGGCCCGGGTGTGGGGGCGGTGGCCAACTGGGGCGCGGTGCAGCTGGACAGCCCGGTCTGGGCGCCGAACCAGGTGGCGCTTCCGGCGGAACTCCAGACCAACCAGCAGGTCCCGTCCGACGCCCGGGCGGCCAGGGTGATGCTGCCGGCCTCGCCGCCGGGGCCCGGTGCGACGGCGACACTCACGGTCGTGGCATCTGTCGAGGGGCCGTTCACGAAGGTGATCGAAGGGTTGGCGGCAGACAGCTGCGCGGCGTCGACCGAACCCAGGCCCCCGGCGGCGCCGGCCGCGGAGGCCGCCGTGCTCAGGCCGGTCTGGAGGGACTGCTGCGCCTGCTCACCCGTGGCCATGGCCACCCCGGGAGCGTTGTCGATCCCCTGTTTCGAGCTCGAGCCCGAGCTCGAGTCGAGCATCGTGCCGAGCAGCAAGGCCACCAGCACGGCGGTGGCCATCATGCTGAGCACGGTCACCACCATCGACATTCCCGCGTCGCGACCGTCGCGACACGCCCGACCCGTCATCCGCCCGTGCACCATGGTCGCCTCCCCGGCACCCCTGTAGCGGCGTCGTGTCCCAGGGTCCGCCCTGACCCGGTCACTCGTGCGACGGTGCCTGCTCATTCATCGGGATCCAGACGGGTGGCCTTGAGCGTCCTCCCGTCTCCAACGCTCGCTACCCTGGCCGCATGGAACCCCGCCCTCCGTCACGGACGGTGACCAGGGTCGGGTTGTGGGCCGTCGATCCGGCGACCGCGCCAGGACACGGGCTCCTCGAACGTGCCATGGCCGTCGCAAGGGTCGCCGAACAGGCGGGGTTCGACTCGCTGTGGGTGGCCGACCGCCCGTCGAGCCCGTCCCCCGAGGCCTACTCGCTGCTCGGAGCGCTGGCCACGTGCACCCGGACCATCCGGTTGGGCGCGCTCCCGACCGGCGTCGAGCCCCGGAATCCGTCGGTGCTGGCCAAGATCGTGACCGGCGTCGACGTGATCTCGCATGGCCGCGGGGTGCTCACCCTCCGCACCGGACCCGAGGACGACGGGACGCAGCCGGCCCGTCTGTCCGAGGCGCTCGAGGTGTGCCGGGCCGTGCTCGAGGACGACGAGCCGGTCTTCGCCGGGCGGTACTTCCGGTTGTCCGGAGCAGTCAACCGGCCCCGGCCCGCGCAGCCGGGTGGCGTGCCGCTGGTCGTGACGCTCGACGCCGGTCGGGCGCTCGACCACGACCTCGGTGCCGTCCTGGTCGGGCACACCGACGCCGTGGTGGTGGAGGGGGACGCCGACCGCATTGAGGAAGTGGTCGCTCTCGTCCGGTCAGCGTCCGGCGACCGGTCCTCGCGTGCTCCTTCCGTCATCTGGCAGGACCGGCTCGCCGCGCCCGGGCGGAACGAGCAGGACGGGCCCCCGTCCGGCCCCGGTGAGGAGCTCCTGGCCGAACGTCTCCGCCACGTCCTCGGCGCCGGTGCCAGCGGCTGCATCATTCCTGTATCCGGGAACGACCAGCTCCGGAGCATCGAGCGGCTCGGCGCCGTCCTCGGCCCGCTGGTCGGCCCCCGGTAGCCCGAGCACAGGCCGGACTACTCGTCCGGCGACTGCATGACCGCCTTGTCCGCGTGCACCCGGTACGTGATCCGGACCTCGCCCGGCTGGCGCATGGGGTAGGAGTCCACCCCCAGGTACTTCTTGGCCAGCGCGTCGATGTGGGCGTCGGCACCCTTCTCGGTCGGCTCGGCCCTTCCGCGCACGACCACGACGTTGTAGGGATCGTCCGGGTCGATGACCGAGACGGCCACCGCCGGGTTCTTGTCGAGGTTGCTCACCTTCACCCGACCCCTCGCCGTGTTGAACCGGAGGTCGTCGCCGTCGAGATCGATCCACACCGGCGTGACCTGCGGACGGCGTCGGGGCCGACGGTGGCCACGGTGGCGATGATCGGCCGCTCGATCAGTGCCCGGGCCTTGGTGCTGAGCGGCGTGGTCATGCAGTGGTTCCTCCCTCGTCGTGGATCGGACGGGGCCCGACCACCGGCCCCCCGGTTCGTTCGTGCCTGCCCCGCGGCCGATGCTACCGACGCGGCCGGCGACGCCGTTCGCCCGCCACCGGCCCGGAGGGGACCCGTCGGGACGACGACAACGGCACTGCTACCGTGCCGGCATGCGCATCGGAGCCCACGTCCGGGCGGGTAAGGGCCTCGTCCCCGCGCTCCAGCACGGCGACGACATCGGGGCCGAGGTGGTACAGATCTTCACCCAGAGCCCGCGGATGTGGAAGCCCTCCCAGTACGGTCCCGAGGTGCTCGCCGGCTACCGCGAGGCCCAGGCCGCCCACCCCACGGTCGCCAGCACCTTCTGTCACGCCACCTACCTGATCAACCTGGCGACCCCCGACCCGGAGCTGGCGGCGAGATCCCGGACATGCCTCGACGCCAACCTCGCCACCGCTGCGGGCATGGGAGCGGACGGTCTCGTGCTGCACATCGGCAGTCACCGGGGGAGCGGCTTCGATGCGGCGCTGCCGGGTGTGGTCGGGGCGTTGGCCGAGGCGCTGGACGCGATCGACGACGACCGGCATCCGTGTCCGATCCTGCTGGAGAACGCGGCCGGGGCCGGTGACACCGTCGGACGGTCCTTCGAGGAGCTGGCCCGGGTCATCGACGCGGCAGGCGGCGACGAGCGGCTCGGCGTCTGCCTGGACACCCAGCACCTGTGGGCATCGGGCGTTCCCTTCGCCAGCGTCGCCGAGGCCGACGATCTGGTCGAGCTGGTCTCCGACACGGTCGGCCTGGAACGGCTGCAGTGCCTGCACCTCAACGATTCCAAGGTGGCGTTCGGGGCGAACAGGGACCGCCACGCCAACATCGGCGACGGCACCATCGGCGCCGACGCCCTTGCCGTGCTGTTGGGCCACCCAGCGCTCCAGGGGTTGCCGGCCATCCTGGAGGTGCCCGGGGAGGGGGACGGGCCGCGAGCCGAGGATGTGACCACGGCCCGCCAGGTCTGGGCCAGGGGGCTGGCGCTCCGGGCCTGACCGGTGCCCACCGGGGCTCGGGCGGCGCCGTCGCCCACCACCGGTCGACCGACGCCGTATCCTCGGGGTCATGAGTCCGGCTCCCACCGTCGACGAGCAGGTGGCGTTGCGCCTGGCCCGTCTCGAGCAGCGGTACACGCCGCTGCGTCAGGCGCCGGTGGCCACGCTGGCCGGCGCCGGGCGTTCCCTCTCGATCCCCGAGATCCTCGAGTCGAACGCCGAGCTGCCGCAGAGCAGCGCCTACCGGAACATTACCGCGCTCATCGAGGCGGGGGTGGTCCGGAGGGTGACCGGGGTGGACGACCACGGCCGGTTCGAGCTGGCTGAGGAGCTCGCCGGCCACCACCACCTGGCCAGCGGTCGATGCGGGAAGGTCGAGGACGTGACGCCGTCGCCCCGGCTCGAGCGGGCCGTAGCCGAGGCGGCCCCGGCCGTGGCCGAGGAGCGGGGCTACGAGGTCACCGACCACCAGTTCGACCAGGTCGGCGTGTCTCCGGCCTGTCGGGTGGGCGCCGGGTGACCCACCGGGTGGCCGGCCACCCGGGCGACGAGGGCGTCACCGCCTCTACCGCCGGAGCGGTCCCTGCAAGCTAGGGTCGCCGCGCGCACCGGGGGCCCGACCGAGGGCGACACCGAAAGGAACCGACCATGACCAGTGAGACCCGGGTGGAGACCGACAGCATGGGGGCGATCGAAGTGCCGGCCGACCGGTACTGGGGGGCCCAGACGGCTCGCTCCCTCCGCCACTTCCCCATTGGTGACGACCGGATGCCCGAGCCCCTGATCCGGGCCATCGGTATCCTGAAGGAGGCGTCCGCCCAGGTCAACGCCGATCTCGGCAAGATGTCCCCCGACAAGTCGGCACTCGTCGTGGCCGCCGCCCGGGAGGTGGCCGACGGGCAGCTCGACGATCACTTCCCCCTCAGCGTCTGGCAGACGGGCAGCGGCACGCAGAGCAACATGAACGCCAACGAGGTGATCTCCAACCGGGCCATCGAGATGGCGGGGGGTGTCATGGGCTCGAAGGTACCGATCCACCCGAACGACGACGTCAACATGTCCCAGTCCTCCAACGACGCCTTCCCGACGGCCATGCACATCGCCGCCGTGGAGGAGATCACCCACCGGCTCCTCCCGACGGTGCGACAGCTGCGCAACGCCCTGCAGGCCAAGGCGGAGGCCTACGGCGGCATCACCAAGATCGGCCGGACTCATCTCATGGACGCCGTGCCGCTCACCCTCGGCCAGGAGTTCGGCGGCTACGTCGCCCAGCTCGACGCCGACCTGGGCCGGATCGAGGGCACCCTCGACGACCTCTACGAGCTCGCGGCCGGGGGCACGGCGGTGGGCACCGGTCTCAACACCCATCCCGAGTTCGGCACACGGGTGGCCTCGGCCATCGCCGAGCTCACCGGACTGCCGTTCATCTCGGCGCCGAACAAGTTCGCCGCACTCGCCGCCCACGATTCGCTGGTCATGACCAGCGGCGCCCTGAGGACACTGGCCGCCTCGCTCATCAAGATCGCCGACGACCTCCGGTGGCTCGGGTCCGGTCCGCGGTGCGGCCTGGGCGAGCTCTCGCTCCCGGAGAACGAGCCCGGCTCCTCGATCATGCCCGGCAAGGTCAATCCCACCCAGTGCGAGGCGATGATCATGGTGTGCATCCAGGTGTACGGGAACGACGCGGCGGTGGCCATGGCCGGAGCCCGGGGGAACCTCGAGCTCAACGTGTGCAAGCCGGTCATCATCCACAACGTGCTGCACTCGGTGCGCCTGCTGACCGAGGCGTCGGCGGCATTCACCCGGTTCTGCGTCGACGGCCTGCAGCCCAACGAGCCCCGGATCCGACAGCACCTCGAGAACTCGCTGATGCTGGTCACCGCGTTGAATCCGCTCATCGGGTACGACAAGGCCGCCGACGTGGCGAAGAAGGCCCACAAGGAGGGAACCACCCTGCGGGCGTCGGCGGTCGCCCTCGGCTACCTCACCGGCGAGCAATTCGACGAGGCGGTCCGCCCCGAGTCGATGACCCACCCCTGATGGACGCACGGTCGCCGGTGCGGGTGGAGTCGAGCTGATTGATCTCGGGACGGTCGACCTCACCGACCTCGACCTGTTCGCCGACGGCTTTCCCGACGAGGTCTTCACCCGCCTGCGGCGTGAGGCGCCGGTGTGGTGGCACCCACCGACCGTGCACACGCCCGACGGCGAGGGCTTCTGGGTGGTCAGCTCCCACCGGGACGTCCTGGCGGTGGCGGCGGACCCGGTGACCTTCTCGTCGGAGCGGGCCCCCGGTGCCGACGGCGGCGGCACGATCCTCCAGGACCTGCCCTACGGATTCGCCCCTGGGGTGCTCCTCAACATGATGGACGACCCGCGCCATCAGCGGATCCGGCGTCTGGTGACGCCGTCGTTCACCCCACGGGCGGTGGCCCGGATGGAAGAGGAGCTGCGCCAGCGGGCGGCCCGCATCGTGGACGCCGTCGCCGAGCGGGGCTCCTGCGACCTGCTGACCGACGTGGCCGTCGAGCTGCCGCTGCAGGCGGTGGCGGCGCTCATGGGCGTTCCCGATGGCGACCGTCACGCGCTCATGACGTGGTCGAACACCACGCTCGACCACGAGGGTCGGGAGCTCGGCGAGACCAACCAGCAGGTGGCCGACGCCGCCGCGGCGATGGCCGCCTACGGCAACCGTCTGGTGGCCGACAGACGCCGGGCCCCGGGCGACGACCTCTTCTCGGTGGTGACCCACGGCCGCGTCGACGACGGGAGCGGCGTCGAACGCCCGCTGACCGATCTCGAGCTGCTGATGTTCTTCAACCTGTTGATCGTGGCGGGCAGCGAGACGACCCGGAACTCCATCGCCCTCGGCATGGTGGCGCTCGTCGAGCACCCGGACCAGCTGTCCGCCCTGCGGGACGACCGCTCGCTGATGCCCACCGCGGTCGAGGAGATCCTGCGGTGGACGACGGCCACGCTCTACAACCGCCGCACCGCCACCCGTCCGGCCGAGGTCGGCGGACACGCCGTCGCCCCGGGCGCCAAGGTGACGCTGTGGTGGCCGTCGGCCAACCGGGACGAGTCGGTCTTCGACGACCCGTTCCGGTTCGACATCACCCGTCATCCGAACCTGCACGTGACCTTCGGTCACCGCACCCACTTCTGCCTGGGCGCCACCCTGGCTCGCCTGGAGATCCGGGTGGTCCTCGACGAGCTGCTCGACCGGCTGGAGGATTTCTCCCTCGACGGGCCGGTCCAACGGGTGCGCACCAACAAGCACGCCGGGGTCTGCCACGTTCCCATGACCTTCCGGGCCCGCGGGCGGAGTTGAGCCTGCTGACCGCCGGGTCCGGCCCGCCGGGGACCTGACCGACCCGCCAAGGCGTCGTATACTCCCGTCCCGATCGATCCCCGACGGACGGCCGGCGCCGGCCCGGCTGTCGGATGCCGTCCGACGACAAACCCGAGGAGCCCCATGACCACTGCGCCCGCCGACCTGAGCATCGGTCTGACGGACGGCACGTTCTACGGCGGCGACCCCTTCCCGGCGTACGCGTGGATGCGCGAGCACGCCCCCGCCTTCTTCGACGAGTCGTCGGGGGTGTGGGGGATCACCCGCTACGCGGACATCAAGGAGATCTCGAAGGATCCCGACACGTTCTCCAACGCCGGCGGCATCCGCCCCGACAGCGACGCCCTGCCGATGATGATCGACACGGACGCCCCCGAGCACGTACGCCGGCGGCGATTGGTGAGCGAGGGGTTCACCCCCCGACGGATCCGCGAGAGCGAGGCGGGGATCCGCGAGATCTGTGACGCCATCATCGACCGCGTCTGCGAGACCGGCTCGGCCGACTTCGTCCGGGACATCGCCGCGCCGCTACCGATGATCGTCATCGGCAACATGCTGGGCGTGGCCCCCGAGGACCGCGACGCGCTCCTGCGCTGGTCCGATGACATGTTGAAGGCGCTCGGGTCCCCGGATCCCGGGGCCATGGACCGCGCCGCCCTGGCCGCCATGGAGTACGCCGAGTACATCACCGGCGTGACCGAGCAGCGACGGCGAGACGGCCAGTCCGACGACCTGATCGGAACCCTGGTCCACGCCGAGATCGACGGGGACCGTCTCGACGAGTCGTCGTTGATCTACGAGTCGTTGCTCATCCTCATCGGGGGTGACGAGACCACCCGGCACGTCATCAGCGGCGGGATGTACGAGCTGCTACGGCAGCCCGACCAGGCGGCGCTGCTGGCCGCGGACCGGAGCCTGCTACCCGGTGCCGTCGAGGAGATGCTGCGGTGGGTGTCCCCGATCAAGAACATGGCCCGCCAGATGACCAGGGACGTCGAGTTCCAGGGCGAGACCCTGCGGAAGGGGCAGAAGCTCCTGCTGCTCTACCCGTCGGCCAACCGGGACGAGCGGGTCTTTACCGACCCGGAACGGTTCGACATCACCCGGTCGCCCAACGACCACCTGGCCTTCGGATTCGGTTCGCACTTCTGTCTGGGGAACCGGTTGGCCCGCATGGAGCTGACCGTCATGTTCGACCGGCTGCTCGACCGGCTCCCGGACCTGGCACTCGCCGGCGACCGCGAGCCACCCAAGCGGGCTGCCAATTTCGTGTCCGGGTACGAGTCGATGCCGGTGGTCTTCACACCGACCGCCCCGGTCGGAGCCTCGGGTTAGCCGATGCTGTCTGTGCCGTCGGTCGACGCGGGGGCGGGAACGGGCCGGTGAGACCGGCGGTCCTGGACGAGGCCACGGTGATCGCCGCGCTGTCCGCCGATGACGGACCCCGGTGGCACCTCATCGGCGGGAAGCTCATCAAGACGGTGGCGTGCCGGGACTTCGTCGGGGCGCTGGCCTACGTGTCGAGGGTGGGCGAACTGGCGGAGGCGGCCAACCACCATCCGGACATCGACATCCGCTACAACCGGGTGACCCTTGCCCTCGTGACCCATGATGCCGGCGGAATCACCCGGCTCGACTTCGATCTGGCCCGCCAGGTCGACGCGGAGGACCCCGTCGCACCCTGAGCCGGCGGCCATCGGGTCCACCCTGTCCCGTCACCGGAGCGGGGGGCGATCACCGAATGCCCACCGGAACACAGCGCGTCGATCGCCTGGGGGAGGTCGCCCTCCCTCACCAGCAGATGGTCGGTGTCGAAGGTCGAGAGGACGAAGACGGGCACCGCAGCGGTGGCCAGCGCCGTTGTCAGCGACTCCAGCACCCCTACGAGCGTGACGTCGAGCGGGCCGACGACGGTGAGGGCGCGCCAACCGGGCTCGGACCGAACCTCGGGCGGCACGACGTCCTCCCGGCACACCACCGAGAGCTCGGTGTCGGTGCGAGTCACCGAGTGGAACGAGCTGTCGGGAGGTGCCGCAAGACAGTCGGCGTACGGTTCCGACCGGCAGACAGCGAGCGACTCGGGTCGGACCCATAGCTCCACGGCGTCAGCCGTTCCGGCGGCGGGCTCGCCGGGCGGGGATCACCCGACCGGGAGGTCCCAGAGGGGGAACCAACGGTCGAGGTCGGGCTCGATGGTGAGGTCGTCCGCCACCAGGCTCTTGAGCTTCAGCTCGCGCTCGAGGTCCCGGTGCTCGTGGCCGTCGGGCACGAACGGGTAGAAGGTCCCGCGCTTGAACAGGTAGACCAGGTAGGCCGTCGAGGGGACCACCCGGCCGGGCCCAGCGGTGGGCTCGGGCACGGCCGGGTCGGCCGGCGCGTCCATGGCGGTCCCGGTCGTGTCGCCCTGGGTGAGGTCGGCGAGTCCGAAGACCGAGCAGAGCAGCTGGGGTCCCCAGCCGGCGTCGGACAAGGACGAGTTGACCAGATGGACCTGGGTCACGAGCTGCTCGATGTCGGCGTCCTCGATGACCAGCCACTGGTAGCCGTAGGCGTCCTCGGCCTTGCGGAAGCCGGTCTCCTCGTCCATCGACAGGAGCCTGACCACCTCGGACTGCATCTCCTCGAACCCCTGGCCCGACGGTGGCTTGAAGCACACCCCGGCGTGGCCGGAGCACGACTGGCCGGCCGCACTCTGGAGCGTGATCGACGCCGAAGGGATGGCGAAGAGGGCGTCGAGGTTGGACTGGACCGGTTTGGTGCGTCCGAGGAGGGTGTCGAACAGGCCCATCAGCGCAGCCCCGCTCCGACGGCCGCTTTCACGAAGGACGGCCCAGCTCGGCCTCGATGGTGGCCAGCTGGGCGAGGCGCGTCTCGAGTGACGGGTGGGTGGAGAACAGCGTCGAGAGGCTGACCCCCTTGGAGGAGATCGCCGGCGTGAAGTAGAAGGCATTGAAGTTTTCAGCTGACCGCAGGTCGCGGGTGGGAATGCGGGACATCTCGCCGGTGACCTTGACCAGTGCCGAGGCCAGGACCGACGGCTGGCCGGTGAGCAGCGCCCCGGACCGGTCGGCGGCCAGCTCCCGGTAGCGGGAGAGCGCCCTGGTCAGCAGGAAGCTGATGGCGTAGACCACGACGGACACGGCCAGCACGGCCATCTCGACCAGCGCGGCATTGTCCTGCCCACCCTGGTTGTTGGCGCCGCCGCGGCCACCGCCGAAGCCGCCCATCATCCCGCTCCAGAGCATGATCCGGGTCACCATGCCGGCCACCACTCCGAGGAAGCTGGCGATGGTCATGACCGCCACGTCGCGGTGGGCGACGTGGGAGAGCTCGTGGGCGAGCACCGCTTCGAGCTCGGGCTCGTCGAGCCGGCGGAGGAGGCCGGAGGTGGCGCACACCACGGCACTGTTCGGGCTCCGGCCGGTGGCGAACGCGTTGGGCACGTCGGTGTCGGCCACGGCGACCCGGGGCTTCTTCATGTCGGCCAGCGCGCACAACCGGTCGATGGCGCCGTGCAGCTGCGGCGCCTGCTCGGGGGTCACGAGGTGACCGCCCATGCCGAACAAGGCGATCTTGTCCGAGAACCAGTACTGGGCGAAGAGGATGGCCCCGGCGATGACGAGGACCACGGAATAGGAGATGCCGAAGTGGATGAGCAGGCCGATGACCGCGCCGTAGAGGACGACGATCATCAGCCCGGTGGTGAACATCCGGATGGTGAGGCCCCGGTCGTTGGGTATGTTGCGCGCCGTGCTCATGGGTCCCGCCTCAGCGGTCGTCACTCCCTGCGGCGTCGTCCGCCTGGGCGAGCAGGCTCCGGGTCTCGTCGAGCGTGGCATCGCTGAACGGCACGACGAGGTCCGACGGGGCGAACGCATCGTCGGCCAATGGCGTACCGACCCGCCGCACGGCGACCGTCAGGTCGGCGAGGGCCCGGCTGAACGCGTCTTCGTCCCCGCGGTCGACCGCCTCGGTCACGGCGGTGTCCCGCGCCTCCAGCCCGTCCCGCTCGCCGTCGGGCACGGTGAACTGCCCTTCGCCCAGGATCCTGACGATCACGACGGTGCCTCCTCGGTCCCCGCCGCGCCGAGCTCGGCCGGCGGGGGAGCGCCGGTGCCGACCTCCGCCTTCAGGGCGGCCAGCTCGGCGTCGACCGTCGAGGTGGTGGAGGCTTTGTTCAGCTGGGCCTGGATGTCGTCCACCGGGTTGGTCAGGTCGGTGAGGGCACCGGAGGCGAGCAGCTCGTCCATGGCGCCCGCCCGTGCCTGCATGCCGTCGATCTTGTCCTGGGCCCGCTGCATGGACATGCCGGCGTCGCTCATCGACTCGGAGATGCCCGACACCGCCTCGCCGATCTTGGTCTGGGCCTCGGCCGCCGTGTAGCTGGCCTTCATCGTCTCCTTCTTCGTCCGGAAGGAGTCGACCTGGGCCTGGAGCTTCTGGGCGGTGTCGATCAGCTTCTGCTCCTGGGCGGCCACCTGTTCGTGCTGGGTCTGCAGGTCGGTGAGCTGGTCGGCCAGCGCCGTCCGCCGGGCAAGCGCCTCGCGGGCCAGGTCCTCGTTGCCCTGGGTGAGCGCGGCCCTGGCCTGCTGCTGGAGCTTGTCCGCCTGGCCCTGGAGCTGGGAGGCCTGCAGCTCGATCCGCTTCTTGGCCGTCGTCACGTCGGCCACGCTGCGCCGGACCTTCTGGAGGCTCTCCAGCTGCTTCTGGTAGGAGAGGTCGAGCGACTCCCTCGGGTCTTCCGCCTTGTCGAGCAGTTTGTTGGTCTTGGCCTGGAGAATGCCCGACATGCGCTTCATCACGCCCATAGTGAAAGGTCCTTCCTCGCTGTTCCGCCTTGAAGCTTAGGGCGTTCCTGCCCGGTAGCGTGATCGGCGTGCCGGGCCCGCTCTGCCTCCTGACCGTCCACGCCCACCCCGACGACGAGGCGTCGAAGGGGGCGGGAACCGTGGCCCGCTACCACGCCGGGGGCGCTCACACCGTCCTCGTCTGCTGCACCGGCGGGGAGGAGGGCGAGGTCCTCAACCCGGCCCTCGACACCCCGGAGGTCCACGCCCGGATCGCCGACATCCGGCGGGAGGAGCTGGCCAGGGCCACCGAGATCATCGGTTACGACGAGGTCGTCATGCTGGGCTACCGCGATTCGGGCATGGCCGGGTCGGAGTCCAACGCCAACCCGGCCAGCTTCGCCCAGGCTCCCCTCGACGAGGCGGTCGGTCGGCTGGTGGCGGTCGTCCGTCGGACCAGGCCCCAGGTGATGGTGGTGTACGGCGATGAGCAGTCGGGGTACCCGCACCCGGACCACCTGCGGGTCCACGACATCGGGGTCGCCGCCTTCGGGGCGGCCGGTGACCCGGGGCGCTATCCGGACACAGGGGTGCCGTGGCAGCCGAGCAAGCTCTACTACACGGTGTTCTCGGCCGCACGCTTCCGGGACATCCACGAGAAGTTCGAGGAGCTGGGCCTCGAGTCACCGTTCGACGACGAGTGGCGCAAGCGGTGGGAGGACATCCCGCCCGAGCCGATCACCACCGCGATCGACATCTCGGACTTCGCCGACGTGCGTCGCGAGGCCCTGCTGGCCCACGCCACCCAGGTCGACCCGAACTCGCGGTTCTGGTTCGGGCTTCCTCCCGAGGTCATGCGCTCCCTCCACCCCCACGACGACTACCGGCTGGCGCGGGTGATCGGTGCAGACGGTCGCATCGAGGTGCACCCGGCGGCATCGTCCGACGGCGAGCTGGAGACCGATCTGTTCGCCGGCGTCCGCCCGGGCGAGCGCTGACGGCACCGCCCGCACGGCGCAGAAGCCACCGGTAGCATCGACCCGGGCGACGACGACGAGTTGGGGTGTGCCGTGACCAAGTGGCTGTCCACCGAGTGGTTCGACCAGACCCGGGCGTTGGCGGCCGACCAACCCGTGCGCCCGGGGGTCTCGGCCCGCATCCAGTACGTGATCACCGGCGGTCCTGACGGCGACTGCTCCTACTTCCGAGTCGTCGAGGACGGGCGTCTCGTGTCGAGTGGGGCCGGCGCCGTCGACGAGCCTGATGTGACCCTGACGATGACCTGGTCGGACGCCCAGGCCATGGATCGGGACGAGCTCGACCCGAACGTGGCTTTCATGCAGGGACGGATGAAGGTGGCCGGCTCGATGGCCGTCATGATGTCCCTGCTGCCGCTGACCAACACCCCCGAGTACCACGGTCTCCGGCGGCGCATCTCCGAGCTCACCGAGTTCTGACGGCGCCCGCCGCGCCGGGGCCCGACCCACCGAGGTACGGCAGGTGGATCGTGCCGGCGCTCTGCAGCAGGATGATGGTCACCGCCGCCGCGATGAACAGGATGAGCGCCAGCACCAGGAACGGCTGGACCCTCGACCACTGCGACGGCGACGGAACCGCCCGGGCGCCCACCCGGCGATCGCCGGGGGCGGGGGTGCCGGCCACGGTGGTCACCGACGGCACGCCCGACAGTCCCTGGTGCCGGACGGCGAAGTCGGTGATCCGCCGCGAGAGTTCGGAGGGGTTCCCGCCCGGGAGGAGGAACCGGTAGGTCCCGAACGGGGTCTGGATGGCGATGACCGCGCCGGGGTCGGCGTACGGCAGCGGTCGGCTGGTGGCCCGGGGATCGGTGACCGTTTCCGCCCGTCCTGGACCGGTGATGGACCGGTTGAGCTCCGGATCGACCCACCACTCGGGGATCAACCCACCGACCCATCGTTCCACCACGTGGGCGGCCACGGACGTCCACGGGAGTACCCGGGGGGCGTCCCCCGGTGACCTGATCACGCCGATCCCGTCGTCGGCGAAGGTCATCGCCTCGATGGTCACCGGGTCGTTGCCGGCGGCGTCGAGGAGCAGCAACCCTTCGAGACGGAACGGCGCCGGACCACCCCGGCCGGGCGCGGCGGGCACGCCGCGTCGGTTCGACTGGTCTCCCTCGGCCACGGCAGCTCCCATCGGTGGCTACAGGCTATCGGCGCCCGCGACCGCCGCCGGGTCCCTCCGGCCGGTCAGCCGCGTCGCATGGCGTCACGCAACGGGCGGTAGCCGATGAGGGTGACGCCCGCCCGGCGCAGCTGCTGGTCGAGACCGCGGTCGGCCACCAACAGGACGTGATCGGCCACCCTCGCCTCCCAGTCGGCGGTGATGGCCCGCAGCTCGGGGGTGTCGATGGCCGGATGCAGGGAGACCTCGGTGATGCCCGGTTCCAGGCCCTCCACCAGCTCGAGGAAGGCCTGCCGGTTCCCCCGCGGGGGCAGCGTGGCGAAGCGGTCGGCGAAGAGCACCCCCTCGTCGGCAGCCAGCTGGCGCACGGGAAACCCGACGTTGGGCTCGTCGCTGGCGCCGAGGAGCCGCAGCGGGAGGCCGAAGTCCACCGCCAGCTCGAGGTAGACGTCGAAGAACTCGGGCCGCAGTAGCAGGGCGTCCAGATGGGCGTCGAGGTGGCTGATGTCGAACCCCCACAGCACCGCCCGCTCGACCTGGGCCCGGCACTCCCGCCGGACCTCGTCGATGTCGGCATGGTCCCATACGTCGGTGACGGTGCGAGGGAACCCCCCGTCGCCGTCGAGGAGAGACGGGGCCTGGGTGATCGGTGCCCACCGGTAGAGATCGTGTTCGGCGTTGAGCGTGAGCTGGACGCCCACGTCGTCGCCCCGGAACCGCGACGCTGACTCGCGGGCCCAGGGGGCCGGCACGATGAGCGACGCGCTGGTCCCGATCCCCTCGCGCAGGGCGTCGTAGACGCCCACCGTGGCGGCGTGGCAGAACCCAAGGTCGGCGCAGTTGAGGATCAGCAATTTGGACTCGGGGGGGAAGTCGAGTCTCTCAAGCGCGGTCGGCATCCACGCGACCGTAGCGCCGCGGACCGTCAGGCGGCGCGCCCGTGTGGTCGTCGGGCAGGGAACGACCCCTGGTGGACGGCGCTGGACCGATCGAGCCGCGCCCGGGCGGCGGCCACCCCCTGCCGTCCGATGCTGCGGGTCTCGTCGTCGAGGCGCCAGTCGTCGGCGTGCTGGCCCGGGGCGGCCTCGGGTGGGGTCAGGGGCAGTTCGGGCTGGACGGCTCGGGAGCGAGTCCTGCGATCAGCGGTCATGGGTACAGGATGCAGGAAGGGTGTATTACGGGTGCCATGGCTGCTGCTGAGCGAACCGCCCGGGGTCCGACTCGTTACGGGATCACCGTGCCCTTCGACGGGGTCACCCTCGCCGATCACCGCCGGTGGTACGAGGAGCTGGTGTGCCTGGGGTACACCGACGTCTGGTCGGCCGAGACCGACGGGACCGACGGGTTCACCCCGTTGGCGTTGGCGGCCGCCTGGCAGCCCTCCCTGCAGCTCGGGGTGGCCATCATCCCCGCCTACACAAGAGGGCCGGCGCTCCTGGCCCAGAGCGTGGCGGGGATGGCCGAGGCGGCGCCGGGGCGGTTCACCCTCGGCCTCGGGACCTCCTCCGACGTGATCGTGAGCCGGTGGAACGACATCGAGTTCGTCGAGCCCTACAAGCGGGTCCGCGACACGATCCGCTTCCTGCGATCCGCCTTGGCCGGCGAGAAGGTCGACCACGAGTACGACACGTTCACGGTCCGCGGCTTCCGCCTGGCCCGCCCGGTCGCCGATCCACCGCCGATCTTCCTCGCCGCCCTCCGGCCGGGCATGCTCCGGCTGGCCGGCCGCGAGGCGGACGGGGTGATCATCAACTGGTTGTCCGCCGAGGACGTGGCCACCGTCGTCCCCGAGGTGGGGGCCGACATCCCGGTGGCCGCCCGCATCTTCGTCTGCCCGTCCGAGGATGCCGAGGCGGTGCGTGCCATCGGCCGCCGGATGATCGCCGCGTATCTCAACGTCGGCGTCTACGCCGCCTTCCACCGCTGGCTCGGGCGGGGGCCGGAGCTCGAGCCGATGTGGTCGGCGTGGCAGGCGGGGGACCGGAAGGCGGCGCTCGCCGCCATCCCCGACGACGTGGTGGACGCACTCGTCGTCCACGGTTCCTACGACGAGTGCCGGGCCCACGTCGGGCGCTACGTGGCCAACGGGGTGCACATCCCGGCCCTGGCGGTCATCCCTTTCGGCGGGTCCCTGGAAGAGGCGGTGGAGGGCCTGGCGCCGCGGCGGGTGCCCGGCTGACGGGCCACCGGGGGTCCGCTCAGTCGACCTTGTAGCGGGCCACGATCTCGGCGTCCATGTCCCGGACCTGGTCGGCCAGGTCGAGGACGAACCGGTCCAGCTCGGCGGCCAGCCGGGGATCGGTCAGGGCGAGGATCCGCACCGCCAGCAGGGCCGCGTTGCGAGCACCGTTGACCGCCACGGTGGCGACGGGGATGCCCTTGGGCATCTGGACCATGGCCAGCAGCGAGTCGAGGCCGCCCAGGTTGGCCAGCGCCACCGGCACGCCGATGACCGGCAGGGGGGTGGCGGCGGCCACCACCCCGGCCAGGTGGGCGGCGCCCCCGGCCGCGGCGATGATCACCCTGATGCCGGCACCGGCCGCCCCCCGGGCGAAGGCGATGGTGTCGTCGGGGGTGCGGTGGGCGGAGAGGACCCGCACCTCGACGGGGACACCGAAGGAACGGAGGGTCTGGACGGCGTCGTCCATGATCGACGCGTCGGATGAGCTTCCCATGATGATGGCGACGGACATGACCGCATTCTGCCCGACCGCCGAACGCGAGGCACATTCGTCCGGACCCCCGCTGCGTGGGCGGCCGGACCGGTACGGTGGGCCCCGCGTTCCCGGAGGCGGGACGTCCGACAGCATCGGCGAGTGGTCGCACTGGCCGCCGCGAAAGGGAGGCACCGTGCGCATCGGCGTGATGTTCGACACCGAGAAGCCGTTCGACGACATGGTGGGGCAGGTGGCGTCGTTGCAGGATGCGGGCATCCAGACCGCATGGGCCTCGCAGATCTTCGCCTACGACGCCCTGACCGCCCTGGCGGTCGTCGGTCGGGAGGTGCCCGGCATCGACATCGGGACCGCGGTGGTCCCGACCTACCCTCGGAATCCGGTGATGTTGGCGGCCCAGGCCCTCACGGTGCAGGCTGCCACTGGGGGCCGGCTGACCCTCGGCATCGGCCTCTCCCACCAGATGGTCATCGAACACGTCTTCGGCCAGTCGTTCGAGAAGCCGGCCCGCCACATGCGCGAGTACCTGTCGATCCTGGTGCCGCTGCTCGAAGGCGAGCAGGTGACCTTCGCCGGCGAGTCGCTGAGCGCGTCGACCTTCGGTCCTCTGCAGAT
This sequence comes from Acidimicrobiales bacterium, assembly GCA_052143895.1. Taxonomy (GTDB): domain Bacteria; phylum Actinomycetota; class Acidimicrobiia; order Acidimicrobiales; family RAAP-2; genus Bog-756. Next base: position 18,984 of record JBKQRT010000253.1, read on the forward strand.
CGACGCGCCGGCTCCTCCCGTACTGGTGGCGGCCCTCGGTACCAGCATGCTGCGGATCGCGGGCCGCCTGGCCGCCGGCACCGTCACCTGGATGACCGGCCCGGCCACCATCGAGTCCCACATCGTGCCCACCATCCGGGCGGCGGCCGCCGAGGCCGGACGGCCCGAGCCGCGCATCGGTTGCGGACTGCCGGTGTGCGTGACCGACGACACGCCTGCCGCCCGGGAGACGGCGGCCCAGGTCTGGGCCATCTACGGTGACCTCCCTTCCTATCGGGCCATGCTCGACCGCGAAGGCGCCGGAGGACCCGCCGACGTGGCCCTCGTCGGATCGGCGGCGGAGGTCGGGGCACAGGTGCGCCGGCTGGCCGACATCGGCGTCACCGACTTCTGCGGTGCGCCCTTCGGCACGCCGCAGCAATTTGGCGCATCGGTTGGGGTCCTTGCCTCCCTGGTCTCAACAGCAACGTGATATTGAGGGTCCAACTCTCAAGTTCAGGTGGAGCGTGCGCCTTGGACAAGCGCCTGAGCAGGGGAGCTGAGCAGACAGGGCACTACATCGAGAGACGGGTGTGCTTGAACTCGTTGAGCTCCGGATGGTCGTGGACCAGGTCGAGCACCCGCTCCACGGTGGCCCGGGCGAGCTCGCCGTCCCCACCGGGCCGCTGCATCAGGCGGACGAAGACGGCGTCGTCCCCGACGATGAACGTGGGCACGCCGAAGACGTCGAGTTGGCTCACCACCTGCTCGTGTTCCCTGCGGACGGTCTCGGACGGCCACCCGTCCTCGACTTCGGACAGCACGGCGTCGGCGTCGACGCCGACCCGGGCCAGTGCACCTGCCACCACCGAGGGATCCCGCAGGTCGCCGCCCTCGTCGTGGCGGGCGGAGAACAGCGACCGGTGGGCGGCGTGGAAGTGCTCGGGATGGCGGTCCCGGACCACGACCCCGGCTGCCAGGGCCAGCAGATCGGGCCGCTGGGCCGGGTCGTCCCAGGCCGGGGTCCCACCTTCGGGTACGTGTGGCTGGTTGAGGAAGAAGGGGACGAACGTCACCTCCCACGGAGCGCCGGCGGCAAGGCCGTCGAGGAGGTGCTCATGGCCGGTGCGGGCGAAGGGACAGCGATAGTCCCAGGTCACGGCGAAATTTGTGCTCGTAGTCATGGCTAGGCAACCCCCGGGGGCGCCGATCCATTCCGTCAGGGTCGCGCCCCGCTCACAGCAGCCGGCGGCCGAGGAGGCCGAGGGCGGTGCCGATGGCGGCCCCGCCGACGACGTCGGACGCGTGGTGTGCCCGGAGGTGGAGGCGGCTGACCCCCACCAGGGCGGCGGCACCGAACAGCAGGGCGTTGCCGGTCCGGTCGCCCCGCTGGCTCATGACCGTGGCCGAGCAGAAGGCGGCCAGGGTGTGCCCGCTCGGGAAGCTGCTCGTCTTGGGCGCCCGGACCGGCAGCCCCCCGGGGGTGAGCCGAAGGCCGGCCGGGTCGGGACGAGACCGTCCGATGACCGCTTTGAGCCCGGCGTTGACCAGGCTCGACTCGATACCGGCGACGGCCAGCGCCCGCACGGCGCGGGCCCGCTCGGGTCCCGTGTGGCGGGCCCGCCAAGCGGCGGTGGCGGCCCACATCAAGCCGCGGTCGCCGAGCCCGGCGATGACCTTGGCGGCACCGTCGAGGACGGGGTTGCCGCGGGCCGGCTCGAACCAACCGTCGACCCGCTCGTCGAGCGCACGCACGAATCCGCTGGGCCCACCGGCGGCCCGGCCCGCACCGGCCGCCGGTTCGGACGGTTCGGACGGCAGCGCGGGGTCCTGCGCGGCGTCCGGCGCGGCCGGATCGGTGTCGGTCCGGCTCATGTCGCGCCGCCCACGGTGAGCGCCAGCGACCGGGCTGCCTCGTCGGGATCGCCCCCGTAGGCCGGGCAGAAGGCCCGGAACCGGCAGTAGTCGCACAGCGGCGACGTCCGGGGCCGGAAGTCCTCGTCCCGACAGGCCCGTTCGATGGCCGACCAGACGGCGAGCGTCTTCTGGCGGTGGCCACGGAGTGCCTGCTCCGACGGCTCTGCCGTGATGACGGTCGGCTCGCGCAGGTGGAGCAGCTTGACCTGCACGGGTGGCCGCCCGAGGACCTCCTCGCACAGGAGCGCGTAGATGTGCACGCCGATGAGCTTCGACTGCTCGTACGCCGGCGCGGGGGCCCGCCCCGTCTTGTAGTCGACCACCACAAGGTCGCCGTCGGCGGTGCGGTCGAGCCGGTCGATGATGCCGCGCAGACGCATGCCACCCAGCTGGGCCTCGAGGAGGAGCTCGACCCCGACCGGCGTGATCTCGTCCGGGTCCTCCAGCGCGAACTCGTTGCGGACGAGGGCTCCGGCGTCGTCCCGGAACGCGTCGGCATCCTCCGGGGCGAGATCGAGGGCGGTGAACTCGGGGTCCGTCTGCAGCCCCGCCCAGGCGCGGTCGAGCTCGAGGGCGGCGGCGGCCGGGGTGCGGCGCCCCGGAGGGTGCCGCCAGAACAGTCCCTCGAGCGCCCGGTGGACCAGGGTGCCCTTGACCGTCCAGACCGTCGGCTCGTCGGGCAGGTGGTCGATGGCGCTGAACCGGAAGGCGAGTGCGCAGTCGCGGAACGACGAGACCTTGGACGGGGAGAGCGAGCGGGGTGGTTCGAACGGCACCGGCCCAGCCTACGACCGGGGTGTGTCGGCGCCGGTGACCAGGCTGCGGACCACGGACCTGGCGACGAGGGCGGGCTGCTCGAGGGGACCGAAGTGGCCGACACCCGGGAGCACCTCGACCGTGGGTCGGCGCAGCCGTGCGGCGTCGGCCTCGAGGAACGCCGGCCCGAACGCGTCGGTGAGCTCGCCGCAGGCGAGGGTGACCGGGCAGGCGACCTCGTGCAGGCGGCCGAACGCTCCGTGGGAGGCGCCCCGGGCGTAGACAGCCGCCTCGTCCTGCCGCCGGCACCGGAGCCGGACGGTGTGTCCGTCCCCGCCTTCGTCTGCCGGCAGCAGGTCGAATCCGGACTCTACGTACCATCGCAGGGCGTCGGGATCGAGCGCGGCGAACGGCGGCTTCGAGGAGAAGTTGAGGAAGGCGTCCTCGGCGGACGGAAAGGTCTCGCGGCGCCGGCGCGCGGCGACGGACAGCGGGTTCTCCACGATGAGCTCGCGGGGGGTACCGTCTGGCGGGTCGGGGACGATCACCGGCTCGAAGCAGTAGAGGCCGCGGAACGTGCCCGGCCGCGCCGCTTCCGCCAGCAGCACGGCCGCACCGCCGCACGAGTGGCCGAAGCCGAACGGCCGGTCGAGTTCGAGATGGTCGATGGTGGCCTGCACGTCCGTGGCGAACCCCGACCACGCGAAGTCCCCATCCCGGGGGCGGTCGGACCGGCCGTGGGCGCGCAGGTCCACCCCCCAGCAGTGGTACGCGGCACCGAGGTGCCGGGCCATCGGCACGAAGACCTCCGCGCAGAAGCCGGTGGCGTGGGCGAGGAGGAGGTCCGGCCCGTCCCCACCGAAGTCGTAGAGGGCGATGCGGAGGCCGTCCGGCGTCGTGCACCGGTCCTGCCGAGGACGGCGGTCGTGGTCGTCGGTGGTCACCGGGCCGACGGTAGCCGGGAGGGCCCTCCCGGCGTCCACCTATATGAGCCGGTGCGCCGTTGGAACCGACTAGACATTGGGTCCTGATGGAGCATTTCCTCGAGACGTGGGGCTACCTGGCGGTGTTCGTCCTGAGCTTCATCTCGTCGATGGGCCTGCCCGTCGGCTCCGAGGTGGCCATCATCTACGGTGGCGTGCTGGCCAGCGGGCAGATCCCCGACGAGCCCCACCATCTCAACCTGGTCGTCGTCATCGTGGTGGCCACGCTGGCCGAACTGCTCGGCTCGCTGGCCGGCTACCTGATCGGCTACTTCGGCGGACGTCCGCTGGTGGACCGGGTAGGCAAGTACGTGCTGCTCACCCACCGCGACCTCGATCGGGCCGAGGCGTGGTTCGCTCGCCGGGGCGAGCCGGTGGTGTTCTTCGGGCGCTTCATTCCCCTCCTGCGCTCGTTCGTCTCCTTCGCCGCCGGTCTGGGCGAGATGGCCATCGCCAAGTTCGTCGTGTTCACGGTGCTCGCCTGCGCCATCTGGTGCACGGCGCTGTCCTGCCTCGGCTACAGCCTCGGCAGCAGCTACAGCCGGGTCCTGAAGGGTTTCAGCTACGCCGGGTACGTGGCCGCCGCGTTGTTCGTCCTGGCGGTCATCGGTCTGTTCGCCCACCGGATCCGGGTGGTGCGGGGGGAGCGTCACTGAATGCCCGCGCCCGCGCCCTCACCGCGGCCGTCGGCCGGCCGGCGCCTCCCCGGTCCCGTTGCCCGGTGGTGACCCGCCCGCGCCGTCCGTCGGCCCGTCAGGCCGCCCTCGAGGCCGCCGATCACCTGGAGCGGTCGGCGGCCTGGAACGGCCTCCAGGCTGGAGATCCGGTCATCGTGGCCGGGATCAACCTTCGCGGTGCCACCTGGGAGTTCCGCGCCCATGTCGTCAACCGGCACAACCTCACGGAGTCGGTCGAGGTGATCGGCGGCCGGCCGGGCGACCGCTCCATCCGCTCGTTCGGTCCGGAGCGCATCTTCGCCGTCACCGGCAAGCGGGGGTCGGGGGGGAGCACCGGTCGTGCCGTCGCCGGCCGTCTGTCGCTGGCCGAGGCACCGCAGCTCCCGTTGGAGTGAGCGGGGGAGCTGCGGCCGTCTGCTCCGGCCGGCCGAGTCGCCCGTGGCGGTAGGGTGCCGACCATGGCCACGGTGACCTTCTTCCATGCGCATCCCGACGACGAGGCCATCGCCACCGGGGGCACCATGGCCCGCCTGGCCGACGAGGGAAACCGGGTCGTGCTGGTCACGGCCACCCGCGGCGAGCTGGGTGAGGTCCCCTCGGGCATCCTCGCCCCGGGGGAGTCGCTCGCCGACCATCGGCGGGCGGAGCTGGCCGAGGCGTGCCGACTGCTGGGGGTGGCCCGCCAGGAGTACCTGCGCTACCACGACTCGGGCATGGCCGGCGAGCCTTCCAACCAGCAGCCGGGGACCTTCGCCGCCGCCGATCGTGACGAGGCGGCGGCCGAGCTGGCGGCGGTCCTGAGCGAGGAGGCGTCCGACGTGCTTGTCGTCTACGACGAGCACGGAGGCTACGGCCATCCCGATCACGTGCAGGTGCACCGGGTGGGAATGCGGGCGGCCGAGCTGGCCGGCACGCCGGTCGTCTACATGGCCACCATGAACCGCGACTTCTTCCGGAGCCTCGCCGACCAGGCCGAGTCGGCGGGATGGGACGCCCCCGACGGTCCCCCCGACGGTGTCGAGGACATGGGTGAGCCGGCCAGCCGGCTCACCACGGAGGTCGACGTCTCCCGCTGGATCGGGACGAAACGCGAGGCCATGCGGGCCCATGCCAGCCAGATCAGAGAGACCAGCTTCTTCCTGGCCATGCCCGACGATCTCTTCTCCACGGTCTGGGGAAAAGAGTGGTACATCCGGGTGCGCCCCGAGCCGGTGCGGTTACCGGACGACCGGTGGGAGACCATGCTGCTGCTCGATCCCCGGCTGGCCGGCTTCGGGTCGGCATCGTGAGCACGAACCACCGGGTCGTGCGGGTGCACGGCGGCCGCCTGGTGGTGGCCGAGCGGCGGGTCGAGCTCGAGGACGAGCTCGACCGTGCGCTGGCCGAGGGCTTTGCGCTCGTCCACTCCTTCGCGGTCGACGACAACGTCTACCTGGTGCTCCGTCGGACCGGAGCGACGGCGTAGCCGGGGCTCGGGCCGGGGATCACGTCTCCGACGACAGCTGGATGGACACCACCCGGTCCCGGCCGGTCTCCTTGGCCCGGTAGAGCGCCTCGTCGGCACGACGGATCAGCGCGGTGGCATCCTCCACGCCATCCCAGCTGGTGAGCCCGGCCGACAGGGTGACGCCGAAGTCGGTGGTGGTGTCCCGGCCACCGGTCCGCAGCTTGTCGAGTAGGTGGTGGCCCCCGAGGATGTCCGTGTCGGGCATGACCAGGCAGAACTCCTCACCTCCGTACCGGACCACCAGATCCTGGGCGCGGATGTTGGATACCATCAGCGCGGCGATGGCGCGCAGCACGGTGTCGCCGGCGACATGACCGAAGCGGTCGTTGTACCCCTTGAAGTGGTCGAGGTCGATCATGGCGATGCTCAACGGCGTCTCGTAGCGGAGGGCACGGTTCATCTCGATCTGAATGCGCTCGAAGAGCGTGCGGCGATTGGGCAGCCCCGTCAGTGGGTCGGTGCGGCTCTCGATGTGGAGGCCGCTCACCACGTTCGCCCGGGTGGTCGCCCGCAGGAACGCGGCGGCGAGGAAAACCGCCGCCTCGGTGGCCTGCCGGTCACTGCGGTCGTTCCCGCTGGCCCGCTCGACCACCATTACCAGGTCGCCCGCCGAGCACAGACCGATGGGGATGACGCAGCACGCGTCGGTCAGGACGACGGAGTCGGCGCGGAGCGCTTCGGCCAACTCGGGCAGGTCGGCGAGGTCGGAGGGGTCCAGGAGTTCCTCGGGCCACGCCGCCTGACGCAGGAAGTGCCCGAGCCTCCCGGACCGGGCGAAGGCCACCACCCGCGTGGCTGGGAGGACGCCGGTGACCAGCGGGAGGCCCCGCCGCAGAACCTCGCGGGTGAGGTCGGCGCCGTCGTCGGGCGCAACCTGCCCGATCTCGTCGAAGGCCTCGTTGAGCGCGCTCATGGCCCGACGGAAGGCCGCGTGCTCGGTGAGCGATCCCACCGTCCGGGCGGTGACCCAGGTGACGAGCACGATGGTCGAGGCGTAGACGATGATGACCGCCGCGGCGAGCTCACCGCGCAGCCCGTCGGCCATGCTGACCGCCGCCACCAAGGCGATGGCATAGGCGTCGAGGCCGAACCGCATCCAACGCGGCCCGAGACCGCCCACGAAGACCACCGCCACGAGAATCCCGGGGAGGAAGGTCCCGCTCTCCCCTGGGGCACTGAGCGCGATGCAGCCGAGGGTGGCGAGCGAAAGGCAGACCAGGACGAATCCGGCAGACGCCTGCGAGTCCGGGTCCCGTCGCGAGGGGGCGACGGCGGCGAAGAGCGCCAGGTACACCACCGACACGAAGACGCAGCAGCCGGCCGCGTCGATCCACTCCCAGCGGGTGGCGCCCCCACCGAGGAGGACTGCGGTCACCAGGAGCGGGAGCGCCACCGACACGGCGATGATCACCGAGACCAGGCGTTGCCGGGCCTGGAACCGGGTCGGCTGCGCCGGATCGAACCTCACCCTCTGTTTATCGGCCCTGGTGGGGTGGTCCTTTACCGGGACCTCGGTCCCTGACCGGCGCCAGGAGCGACGACACCGGTGACCGGCCGGGAGATCAGACCGACGGCCCGCCCGCCTCACGGGCCGCGCCGACCGCCTGCCGGGGCAGCATGCCGGTGAAGAACAGCGCGACCACGGTGAGGAGGGCCACCAGCCACAGGGCGCTGCGCAGTCCGAGCAGTCGTGCGGAGGCGTTCTCGGCGACGATGGCGTCCTGGGTGGACGGTGGCAGCTCGGTGGTGGCCAGCTTCGTCCGGAGGTCGGAATCCGAGATGAAGGGCACCCCGCTCTCCATCTGCACAGTGGCCTGCGCGGTCACGTCGGCGGGCACCGCAGGGTTGTGGGTCACCCCCTCGATGAAGCCCGTGGTGAGGCTGCCGATCAGCACCGCCCCGACCAACGCGGTACCGAGCGAGGCGCCGAATTTTGTGAAGGTGTTCTGCAGGCCGCCGATCTCGGCGCTGCGGTCGGCGGGCATCGCCGACACGGTGACGGCTCCCAGCTGGGAGGCCAGTGCACCGATGCCCAGTCCCACCAGCGCCATGGGGACCAGGACGATTCCGGCATTTGCGCCGGGGTCGAGGCCGCCGACGAGGACCAGGGTCCCCGCCAGCATGGAGAGCATCCCGAGCCGGACCACCATCCGTGGTGACGCACGCGGGGCGAGCTTCGGGATGGCGACGGCCGCCACGAGCAGGGCCAGTGACAGTGGCAGGAGCCGGAGCCCGGTCTGGAGGGCGCTGAGCTCGAGTACCACCGACAGGAACAGGGGGATGGTGAAGAAGATGCCGGACTGGACGAGGAACTGGAAGAAGAAGGCGACAAGCCCCCCGGTCATCTTGACGCTCCGGAACATCGATAGGCGGATCAGGGGCTCGCGGCCGAGCCGCTCGACCCGACCCTCCCACAGCAGGAGCCCACCGATCACGAGCAGGCCGGACAGGACCAGCCACACCACCGTGGAGACACCGAGCACGGTCGGACCGTTGGTTTTGGGCCGCACGAAGCCCCAGGCTTCCGACCGGAGGACACCGAACACGGTGAGGGAGAGTCCTACGATCGAGAGGGCGGCGCCCACCACGTCGAATGCCAAGCGCTCTTCGGGGGCGGCGTCCTTGACCCCGCGGAGCGAGACGAGGATGACCAGGACCAGAACGACCTCGCCAACGAACACCCATCGCCACGAGGCGAAGGTGGTGACCGCGCCGCCGATCAGCGGGCCGGCGGCGACGGCGACAGCCCCGGCGGCGATGAGGCCATAGGCGGCGGCCCGGCGCTCCTGGGGGGAAGTTGCCCGCCACCAGGGCCACGATGGCCGGCATGATCAGTGCCGCACCCAGGCCCTCGAGCCCCGACCATCCGATGATGAGTGTGGTGAGATTGGGCGAGAGGGCGGTGAGCAGCGAGCCGCAGCCGTCGACGGCGAGCCCGATGGCGAACGCCCGGCGCCGGCCGATGAGGGCCCCGATCTTCCCCCCGGTGATCATGAACGCGGCCATCACCAGCATGTAGAGGGTGATGGCAGTCTGGATGCCGGTAACCGTCGTGCCGAGGTCGTTAGCGACCGACTTGATGGAGACGTTCATGACCGAGGGGTCCAGGGTCATCAGGAACTGCCCGGCGGCGAGGACGAGGAGGACGCTCCCGCCTGTCGTGCCCGATGCAGTGGAGTGGACCGGCTGGTGATCGTCGGGCACCCGGGGCAACCTCGTGGTGCCTCGGGTGCGGTGCCGTGACCGGCGGCGGCTCGCCACTGGGCAGCCGGCCGGCGAAC
>JBKQRT010000254.1:0-47930 GCA_052143895.1 Acidimicrobiales bacterium
GTAAAAGTAGGCCTGCCTAAATATGGGCCTTGAACTGCGATGATGCACGTCCACCGAGTGGGCGCTAGAGGACTCGAACCTCCGACCTCAGCCGTGTGAAGGCTGCGCTCTAACCAACTGAGCTAAACGCCCGGGGTCGACAACGGCGGGGCTCGCCGTCGTCGAGCAGGGGAACATGGTAGCCCGCACCCGGTCGTTCGCCGCTCACGCCCGACCGACCCGCCTGCGGCCCGGGCCGTGCCGTTCCGGGAGTCAGGACGGTGAAGAGGCCGTCCGGGAATCCGCTGCTGCAGGAAAGGGGGCCACCTCCTCGAAGCCGAGCGCCTGCTCCAATGCGGCGGCCGACCGCAGGACGACCAGGTCCCCGTGCTGGGGTCCGACGAGCTGCAGACCCACCGGGAGCCCGGTCCCGGTCAGGCCAGCGCAAATGGAGGCGGCCGGGGAACGGGTCATGTTGAACGGATAGGTGAACTTGACCCAGTTGAAGTCCGCCACACCGTTGATCATCCCGAACCCACCGAGCGAACGGGGTGGCGCGGGTGCCGCCGTGGTCGGAGTGACGAGCAAGCGGACGTCGTGGAATAGGTCGACGAGACGCAGGTTGAGCGCATGGCAGGCGTCCTCCGCCCGCACCACGTCGAGACCGGTGGTGGACGCCGCACCGTCGATGACCATGGCCAGTACCGGATCGACCTGGCCCCATGCCGGCGTGCCACGGATGTCCGCATGGGTCCGCAGGTTGTAGACACCCGAGAGCGTCAGCCACTCATCGACCGGGTCCTCATCGAACACGGCGTCAACCTCGACGACCTCGGTGCCCAGGGAGGCCAGGACTTCGAGGGCGCGCTCGCAGATCGCGAGCACCTCCGCGTCGACCTCGGCATACCCAAGGGTCGGTGACCAGGCCACCCGCCTGGGCGGCTTCGGGTCCTCGAGGGTAGCCAGCCACGACGCCTCCGGACGGGGCAGCGACCGCAGATCGCTCGGGTCCGGTCCCACGACCACGTCCAGTGCCGCGACCACGTCGGACAGCCGGCGGGCCATCGGCCCCTTCGTCGACAGGTGGTGCCAGTCGGGGGCCGATGCCCCGCCGCTGGGCACCCGCCCGAGCGACGCCTTCATCCCCGACAGGCCGCAGCAGGCGGCGGGGATCCGGATGGACCCGCCCCCGTCGGAGCCGGTGGCCAACGGCACCATGCCCGAAGCGATGGCCGCCGCGCTGCCGCCCGACGAGCCCCCGGGGCTGTGGTCGAGATTCCACGGGTTGCAGGTGGGCCCGAACACGGTGTTGTCGGTGTCCGCCTTCCACCCCAGCTCCGGCGTATTGGTCTTGCCGACCACGACGCATCCGGCAGCCACGAGCCTGGCCACCAGCGCCGAGTCGTGTGCGGCGGCGGCGCGGTCGGCGAACGCCGCCGATCCATGGGTGGTCACGTAGCCAGCGGCATCCTCGAGGTCCTTCACCCCGATCGGAATGCCCGCCAGCGGTCCGGGATCGCGCCCCGCGGCCACGGCGGCGTCGACGGCCTCGGCGGCAGCCCAGGCCCGCTCCTCGTCAACGGCGACGAAGGCGTTGACGGTCGGGTTGTGGAGGGAGATCTGCTCCAGGGCGTGCCTCACCACCTCGGTGGCGGAGGTCCGACCCTCGCGCACCTGGGCGGCCAACCCAACGACTGACTCCCGGCGAAAGTCCATGGTCCCGACGGTATCGGGCACCGGTTCGGACCACAACCGTCACCAGCCGGTCTGCCTGGCGCGGTTCGACAACGGGCGCGGGCGCCGACCAAGGTGTGTGACCATGGCAGCACACACCATCGACGGAGCCGTGCTCGACCACGTGGCCCACGCGGTGCCACGGTGGCAGGACGTCTGGACCCGTTACGCGGTCGACCTCGGTGCCGAGTGGAGCTCCGGTGGCCCGGGCCCCGGCTTCGCACCCGGCCAGCTCCGCTTCGCCAACGGTGCGCGGGTCGAGATCCTCATGCCCTACGACACAGTGGTCAACGACTTCCTCGTCCGGTTCCTCGCCGCCAACGGCGCCGGTCCGCACCACCTCACCTTCAAGGTCCCCGATCTGTCCTCGGCGCTCGACACGGCACGGGACGCCGGCTGGGAGCCGATCGGTATCGACGTCAGCGACCCGGAGTGGCTGGAGGCGTTCCTCCATCCGAAGCAGGCCACCGGCGTCGTCGTGCAGCTGGCCCAGCAGCGGGTCGCCTGGGCGAGCCCGCCACCCGACGACTACCCGAAAGACCGCCGGCAGCGTCAGGACGGCACGGGACCGGTGCCGCCGGCATCGCTCCTCCGGGTCAACCACGTAGTGGACAACCTCGAGGCTGCCACCCGCCTGTTCGGCGGGCTGCTCGGAGGGCAGGTGGTGGACCGAGGCGCCTCGCCCGGCCTGCACTGGGTGGAGCTCGCCTGGGCCGGGCCGCTCGGCCTCCGGCTCGTCGCCCCCGGGGCCGAGGATTCCGATGTCCTACGCGGGTGGATCGGCGGCCGGTCCGGTCGGATCCATCATCTGGAGCTCGCCGTCGAGGAGCCGGACGCGCTCAACGATGCCCGGCCGGCCTTGTCGACCCTGGCCGTTCCGACGGCACCGGTCGGCGGCCCCGATCGGTGGGAGATCGCGCCCGGGGCCAACTCCGGGTTGGGCCTCGTCCTCCTCCCCCGCTGACCGGCGGTGCCGGGCGGCGCCGGCGCCACCCTGCCGGACCGGTAGCCTGGCACCTGATGGCCACCCGACCGAACCATGACGACCAGGGCGACGGCGCGGGCCCCCGGTCCGATCCCGATTCGGGGCGGCCATCCGGCAAACCGGGGTGGTCCGACAGGGCCCGGGCGACGGCGGCGCCCAGGAGCCCAGGGTCGGCGCGGCCCACCAAGTGGTCGATCGATCGCCTCGACGCCCAGGAGAAGCGCTTCTCCATCGCCGCCTCGGTGGCCGCCGTGTTCCTCGGCACGTTGATCTACTTCGTCGAGACCGACAACAAGCACTTCCATCTCACCAAGGGCCAGTTCACCCCGCAGACGACGCTGGTTGTCGGCCTGGTGGCGGGCGCGGCGCTGTTGGGCTCGACCTTCATCGGCCGCCGGGCACTGGTCGGCTTCGTGTCGCTCTTCACCTTCCTCGCCTTCTCGAGCACGTCGTTCGTCGTCGGACTCCCCTTCCTCTTGCTCGCCGGTCTGCTCCTCTACCGCTCGTACAAGATCCAGAAGGAGACGAGTGCGCAGCTCCGCGCCGAGCGGGCCGCCGGGTCGACCGCCCGCGCCGGTACTGCCGGCGGCGCGTCCGACCGTCCGGGCCGAGCGGGAAGGCAGGCGCCTGCCGGCAAGGCGACCGGCAAGGCATCCGCCAAGGGATCGGTCAGCGGGTCGGCCGCCCCCGAGGCCAACAAGAGGTACACGCCGAAGCGACCTCCTCGCCCGGCACCCAAGCCCTCGCGGCGCGACCGGAAGGCAGCCAAGGCGTCCGACTGAACCGGCTCCGCCCGATGGGCCGCGCAGCGACGCCGCGGCCGGCGGCGCCGCTCCGGCTACCGGGGTTCGGGCTCGGTCAACAGCGCCGACCGCAACAGCTCGAGGATCTCGTTCCGACGCCGCACCAGTGATCGTGCCGTCGGCTCCTCGCCGAACGCCCGCAGGACCTCGACCTCGGTGAGCATGCCGATCACGGTCGAGTAGATCGCGAGGAGCAGGAGGCGCGGCTCGTGGCGCTTCATATGACCGGCGTCCATCTCCGCCTCGAGGAACTCCGACCCCCTCCGGACCAGCGGCTCGAGCGCGGTGACCAGCCGTGTGGCCGCCGGTGTCCCCAGGCGCCCCATCTCCCGCACCAAGCCGAGCAGCTCGGGCCGGCGAGCCGCCAGCCGGAAGACCGACCGGACGATGGCCTCGACCCGGAGCCAGCCGGTTCCCGCCGAGGCCAACGAGTCCTCCAGGGCGTCCGACAGTTCGATGGCGCTCCGGTCGATGACAGCCTCGAGCAGGACCTCCTTCGACGGAAACCAGTAGAGGATGGTCTGCTTGCGGATGTCCAGCCCGACCGCCAGTGCGTCCAGGGAGGAGGCCTCGTAGCCGCGGGTCGCGAACGACACGAGGGCGGCGTCGAGGATCCGCTCCGACGTACTGGCCCCCTGTCCGGCGCGCCGGGGTCCACCGGGGGCGGCCCGGGGCCGACGCCGATCCCGTCCTGCCGGGGCCACCGGGGCCACCGGGGCCACCCGGCCGATGCTCGACTCGCTCACTTACCATATGGTAGACAACTCGGGTGACCCGCGTCCGCGACGCCCTGGCCGGCAGGCACTTCTTCATCACCGGCGCCACCGGCTTCCTCGGCACGGCACTCGTGGAGCGGCTGCTCCGGAGCGTCCCCGACGCCCGGGTCGTCCTGCTCGTCCGACCGGGCCGACGGGCCAACCCCCAGCAGCGCGCCATACGCGAGATCCTCAAGAACGACTGCTTCGACCTGCTCCGCCAGCAGCACGGCGACCGGTTCGACGCCGAGGTGGCGTCTCGGGTGACGGCGGTGGGCGGCGACGTGGCCACCGACGGCTTGGGGCTCGACGACGGGGGTCGCCAACTCCTCTCCGAGTGCGACATCGTGATCCATTCGGCTGCGGCGGTCAGCTTCGACGCTCCCCTGGACTCGGCGGTCGAGGTCAACCTGCTCGGTCCCTCCCGCGTGGCGGCGGCCGTGCTCGAGGCCGGCCAGCGGGCCCGCGAGCAGGGCCGGACCGGGCCCGTCCACTTCCTCGCGGTGTCGACGGCCTATGTGGCCGGCACCCATCAGGGTGAAGCCCGGGAGGAGCTCCTGGACGGCAACCGGTTCAGCGTCGACGTGGACTGGCGGACCGAAGTGGACGCGGCACGTCGTCAGCGCGGCGACCTGGACGCGGCGTCGCGACAGCCCGCCCGTCTCGCCACGTTCACCACGGAGGCACGCCGTGAGCTCGGGGCAGCCGGGCTGCACCTCCTGGCCGAGCGGGCCGAGCGCCTCCGCGAGGACTGGGTCAAGAAGCAGATGGTGACGGTGGGGAAGGCCCGTGCCCAGTCGCTCGGATGGCCCGACGCCTACCCCTATACGAAGGCCCTCGGCGAGCGCGCCCTCGTGTCCCAGTTCGGCGGCTCGGTGCCGATGACCATCGTCCGACCGTCGATCATCGAGTCCGCCCTGGCCGAGCCCCGGCCCGGATGGATCCGCGGCTTCCGGATGGCCGAGCCGATCATCGTCTCCTACGCCCGCGGCCTGTTGCGCGAGTTCCCGGGCGTCCCCGAAGGGGTGACCGACGTGATCCCGGTCGACCTGGTGGTGGCCACCATCATCGCCGTGGCCGGCGAGGCACTCCTCGACGACGACGCCGGCGCCGAGTACCCGGGCCCGACCGTCTACCACGTCGCCTCGGGGGTCCGGAACCCGTTCCGCTACGGTCGCCTGGTCGAGTTGGTCCAGACCTGGTTCACCGAGCATCCCCTCTACGACAGTGACGGGCAGCCCATCGTCGTACCCGCGTGGTCCTTTCCCGGGCGAGGCCGCGTCCAGCGACAGCTCTCGCGGGCCAGCAAGGCCATGGACATCGCCGAGCGGGTGGTCGGCTCCCTCCCCATCCGCGGTCGCCAGGCGGCCTGGATGGCTGCGCTCGAGGAGCGGCACCTCCTGGCCGACCGGGCCCTGGGCTACGTCGAGCTCTACGGCGCCTACACCGAGACCGAGGCGCGGTATCGGGTCGACCGGCTGCTGGCGCTGTGGGACCGGATGGACGACGACGACCGCGCCACCTTCTGCCTCGACCCGGCCGCCGTGGACTGGGACTCCTACGTCCGTGACATCCACCTGCCGTCGATCATCGAGCACGCGCGGGTCCGGACCACCCCGGGGCGTTCCGCCCAGCCGAACCGCTCCGAGCGCGCCCGCAAGGCGATCCTCTCCCCCGACCGACATCTGGCGGCCTTCGACCTCGAGCACACCCTGATCGCGTCCAACGTGGTCGACTCCTACGCCTGGCTCGCCTCCCGCCACCTGGCGCCGGCCGAACGGGCCGGCTTCGTGGCCGACCTCCTGCGGGAGGCGCCGGCGCTGCTGGCCCTCGACCGGCGGGACCGGGGCGACTTCCTCCGCACCTTCTACCGGCGCTACGAGGGTGCCCCCGTCGACCGCCTGCGGGACGACGGCTGGGAGCTCTTCCACCATCTCCTGCTGGCCAAGTCCTACCCGGCCGGCATCGCCAGGGTCCGCCAGCACCGCGCCCTCGGCCACCGGACCATCCTGATCACCGGTGCCCTCGACCTGGTGGTCGAGCCGCTCCGACCCCTGTTCGACGACATCGTCTGCGCCCGGCTGGGCGAGGTGGACGGCAGGTTCACCGGCCGGCTCGAGGAGCTGCCGCCAATCGGCGAAGCCAGGGCCCTGCTCCTAGCCGACTACGCGGGATCGGAAGGGCTCCTGCTCGAGGAGTCCATGGCCTACGCAGACTCGGCCAGCGACCTGCCCATGCTCGAGGCAGTGGGCTTCCCGGTGGCGGTCAACCCTGAAGCCAAGCTGGCCGCCATCGCCCGGCGTCGCGGGTGGCACGTCGAGCAGTGGCACACGGCGGCGGGCGGGGCGCGGCCCCTCCTGCCGCTCGGGCCGGTCGATCGGCGCGGCTCGCTGCGGCGCGGGCGCACTAGCGCGGCCGCCCTGGCCGGTGCGGCGCGCCGTGGCGACCGGGGTGCCGGGTCGTGAAGGCGCTCGTCTTCGAGCGGAACCTTCCTCGCTACGCCGCCTCGCGGGTCGCCTCGCTGCTGGGCTCGGGGCGGGGCGCGGGGATCGGACCGCTCCAGCTGCTCGACGTCCAGGACGTGGAGCTCCCCGGCGAGGGCTGGTACCACCTGCGCCCGCTGCTCTCGGGCATCTGCGGCTCCGACCTCGCCACCGTCGACGGACGGAGCTCGCGCTACTTCGAGGACCTGGTGAGCTTCCCGTTCGTGCCCGGCCACGAGGTGGTCGGTGTCCTCGATGACGGAGGGGTCGACCACGCCGGCCGGGCACTCGACCCCGGCACCCGCGCCGTCATCGAGCCGGTGCTGGGCTGTGCCCCCCGCGGCATCCGGCCCCCGTGCCCGCAGTGCGGGAGCGGTCACACCGGGCGGTGCGGCAACGTCACCTTCGGTGAGCTCGAGCCGGGACTGCAGACGGGATTCTGCGCCGACACCGGCGGGGGGTGGTCCACTGGCGCGTTGTCGGCCCACTCCTCCCAGTTGCACCGGGTGCCCGACGGGTTCTCCGACGAGGACGCGGTGATGGTCGAACCGGTTGCCTGCGCGGTCCATGCCGCCCTGTCCGCCGGCGTGACCGAGGGCGACCTCGTGGCCGTGGTCGGCGCCGGCACCCTCGGGCTCGCCACCGTGGCCGCCCTCCACCACGTGGTGCGACCGGCCGCGGCCTGCACGGTGATGGTGGGCGCCAAGCACGAGCACCAGCGGCGGACCGCCGGAGGGCTCGGAGCCGACGCGGTGGTGGCACCCGACCAGCTGGCCCGGGCCGTCCGCCGGCACGCCGCCTCGCTGGTGCTCGCCGGGCGGTTGACCGACGGTGCCGATGTCGTCTTCGACTGCGTGGGGACGGCGGAGTCGCTGACCCAGGCGCTCGCCATGGTGCGGCCCCGTGGACGGGTGGTGCTGGTCGGGATGCCGGGCAGGATCGCCATCGACCTGGCGCCGCTCTGGCACCGCGAGCTGCAGCTGATGGGCGCCTACGCCTACGGGGTCGAGTCCACCGCGGCCGAACCCGCCCCCCGCCGGACCTTCGAGCTCGCCATCGACCTCGTCGCCGAGGCCGGGCTCGGCGCGCTGGTCTCGGCCGCCTACCCGCTCGAGCGATACGAGGAGGCCCTCGCCCACGCCGGCGCCGCCGGCCGACGCGGGGCGGTCAAGGTCGTCTTCGATCTCCGCAACCGGAAAGGAAGCACCCGATGAGCCCCAGGCCCGGTTTCGTGCTCGACGTCGACCGCTCCACCCCCCCCACCCTCTTCTGGCACGGGGAGCGGTTCAGCCTCGAGCGGCTGCCCGAGGGAAGCCGGGTCGTCTACGCCCCCGAGCCCATCGACCCGCTGGAGGACCCGGTCGCCGCCATCCGGTCGGCGCTGTGCCAACCCGTCGGTGACCGGGACCCACTACCCGCTCTGTTGCGTCCGGGCATGAAGCTGTCCATCGCCTTCGACGACATCTCGCTCCCTTTGCCGCCGATGGAGCGCCCGGACATCCGCCAACTGGTCATCGAGCAGGTCCTCGACATGGCGGCGGAGGCGGGGGTCGACGACGTCGCCCTCATCGTCGCCCTCGCCCTCCACCGGCGGATGACCGAGGCCGAATTGCGCCACGCCATCGGCGACCGCATCTACGACGCCTTCGCTCCCAACGGGCTGCTCACCCAGCACGACGCCGAGGACCCCGACGCCCTGGTCCACCTCGGCCTTACCGACCAGGGCGAGGACGTGGAGATCAACCGGCGCGCCGCCGAGAGCGACCTGCTGGTCTACGTGAACATCAACCTGGTGGCCATGGACGGCGGCCACAAGAGCGTGGCCACCGGACTCGCCAGCTACAAGAGCCTCCGCCACCACCACAACCCATTGACGATGCAGCAGAGCCGTTCGTTCATGGACCAGCACCGCTCCGAGTTGCACTCGGCCAACTGGCGGATGGGCCGCCTCATCGCCGACAGTGGCGTGACCGTCTTCCAGATCGAGACGACCCTCAACAACGACACCTTCCCGACCGCCTTCCGCTTCCTCCAGAAGCGGGAGTGGGAGTGGAAGGCGAAGGACCGGCTCGGCTACCTGGCAGCCTCGAAGGCCCTCGACCGGACCCCGCCGCGGGTGGCCCGCCAGATCTTCCACTCGGTCAGGGCGCCCCACCGGATGACCTCGGTCCAGGCTGGAGAGGTCGAGGCCGTGCACAAGCTCACCACCGATCACGTGTGGGAGCAGCAGGGCGTGGTGGTCGAGGGCCAGACCGACATCCTCACCATGGGCCTCCCCTACATCAGTCCCTACAACGTGAACTCGATCCTCAACCCGATCCTCGTGGCCTGCCTTGGACTGGGGTACCTGTTCAACATGTACCGGGGCCGGCCACTCGTGCGCGAGGGGGGCGTGCTGATCATGACCCACCCCACGCCCTGGGAGTTCAATCCAGTCCACCACCCGAGCTACATCGACTTCTTCGAACAGGTGCTGAGCGAGACCACCGACCCGATCGAGGTCGCTGACCAGTTCGAGGAGTCGTTCGCCACCGACCCGTGGTACATCCACCTCTACCGCACCGGCCACGCGTACCACGGCGTCCATCCGTTCTACATGTGGTACTGGTGCGCCCACGCCCTCCAGCACCTCGGTGTCGTGATCATCGTCGGCGGGGACACGGCGGCGGTGCACCGCCTCGGGTTCCGGTCAGCATCCACCCTGCAGGACGCGCTCGAGATGGCGAGGGACGTGGTCGGACCGTCACCGACCCTCACCCACCTCCACGCGCCCCCGATCCTCATGGCGGACGTGCAGTGACCGTCGAGAGGGGTTCGTCCAACTCCCTGCGGCCCGTCCGCGAGGTCCGCACCGACGCCGCCCTCGGGACCGGCGCTGCGCCGGGCCGCGCCGGGGGCCGGCTCCGGGACGTGCGGCCGAGCGCACTGGCCGTCCGGGTGGGCCGGGCCCGGTTCCCGCTCGCCCCGCCGAGCTGGCCGGAGTCGGTGCCGCGGCCCTCACCGGAGCCCGAGCTCGGCGTCCACTACGACACTGCTTGGTCCCGCCGTTATCCGGTCCGCCTGGCACGGGCCGTCGTCCTGGACAACGTCACCCGTCCGGTGGCACGCCTCCTCGCAGCTCCACTCGTCCGCGGGGACGAGGGCCTGGTCGGGCTCGAGGCGCCGGTCATCTTCGCCGCCAACCACGCCAGCCACGCCGACACACCGCTCCTGTTGAGCTGTCTCCCGCTCCGGTTCCGTCACCGTACCGTGGTGGCGGCGGCGGCCGACTACTTCTTCGACCGGCGGTGGAAGGCGGACGCCTGGTCGTTCTTCCTCGCCGCCATCCCTATCGAGCGGACCAAGGTGAACCGCCGGTCGGCCGACCTGGCCGCCGAGCTGCTCGCCGACCGCTGGAACCTGGTCATCTTCCCCGAGGGGGGCCGGTCCCCCGACGGGTGGGCACAGCCGTTCCGCGGCGGCGCCGCCTACCTGGCCGCCCGCACGGGTCGGCCGGTGGTCCCGGTCCACCTGGACGGCACCCGTCACCTCCTCCCCAAGGGCCGGCGGGGGATCCGCAGGACCCGGACCACCGTCACCTTCGGCACCCCGCTGTGGCCAGACACCGGCGAGGACGCCCGCCGCTTCGCCGCCCGCATCGAACGTGCGGTGGCCACCATGGCCGACGAGGCCGGGGCCGACTGGTGGACGGCACGCCGGCGGGCGGCCCGGGGCGAGACACCGCCGCTCCAGGGTCCGCCGGTGGCGCCTTGGCGGCGCGCCTGGTCCCTCGCCCCTGCACCCGACCGCCGCGACCGCGAGTCGGGGGTCGACTGGCCCCGGCGGGGTGGGTGACCGGAGCGACCCGGATGATCGCACTCGTCTGCGGCAGACGGAGGACGTACGTCGTCGCACCCGCTCCGGCGCCGGGGACGTCAGAACCGGTGCCGGTGGAGGCGTAGGGCGAGCCCCGACCGACGCCGCGACCGACCCGGCGCACCGGCCGCCGCCAACCGCTCGTCCCGCAGGGCGCGCTCGACGGTGTCGTCCAACGGTGCCAGCGGCGTCTCCTCGCCGCGAGCGGAGATGGCCCAGGCCAGCAGGAGGTCGGCCAGCGCCGTGTTGCGGGCCAACAGCGGACCGTGCAGGTAGCTGCCCACCACCCGGCCCGACCACGCGCCCTCGGTGCCGTCCCCGGCGCCGTTCCCGACGCCGCTGACCACCCGGGCCAGTGGCCGCGAACCAGGACCGACCGTGGTGATGCCCCCGTGGTTCTCGAAGCCGGTCAGCACCGGCAGCGGCGGCCCCCCCGGCAGCCGCGGCGAGTCCGGGGCCGGCGCGGCCACCACCTCGCCCACGGCGCGACGGCCCGAGCCCTTCCGGGTGGTCAGGTCCAGCAAGCCGAGGCCCTCCCGGGGTCGCCCGCCGGCGTCGGGGAAGGAGCGGCCGAGCACCTGGTACCCGGCGCACACGCCCAGCACGACGGCGCCGCGCTCGATGGCCCGGGACAGCGTGCCGTCGCCCTGCAGGGCCTCCGCCGCCTGGACCTGGGGCCCGTCCTCGCCACCGCCCAGACAGTAGATGTCGGCGGTCGGCAAGGGACGCCCCGACTCGGCCTGGATCAATTCGGCATCGATCCCCCTCCAGGTGGCCCGCCGGGCCAGGATCAGCCCGTTGCCACCGTCACCGTAAGTGCCGAGCAGGTCTGGGTAGACCACGGCGACCGTGAGCGCCTCGCCCCCGCCGACCGCGCTCACAGCCGCCGCCGGAGGTCGGCAAAGGCGGTGTAGTTGCCGAGGAAGTCGACCGCCACCGGAGCCCCGGGGGCGTCCGGCCCGTCGGAGCCGAGGGCCCGATCGAGCGCGGCGAGCGGGTCGGTGACCACGTCGCAGGCGATCCCGGCGTAATGGAGCCGCAGCGCCAGGTCGAGTCGCCGGTCGCCCGTGGCCACGACCGGCCGGTCCGCCAGACGCTCGAAGGGGACGTCCCACAGCCAGCTGGTGTCGAAGCCGTCGGCCACCCGGGCGTTGATCGAGAGGACGACCGGATGCCTGGAGGGCGTCTCGTCGAGCAGGTCGAAGATGGCGGTCCACCCAGCCGGGTTCTTGGCCAGCAGCAGGCGAACGGAGCGGCCGTGCCGCCAGGCGACGGCGAAACGGCCGGCAACCTGGTCGACGCGGGACACCCGACCGAGGGCCTCGTCGAGGGCGGCCGGTCCGGCGGGAGCTCCGCCGCAGGCAGCCAGCTCGACCGCGGCCACGGCGGCCATGGCCGCGTTGGCCCGGTTGAACTGTCCCGGGAGCGCCAGGTCCACCGAATGACGGGTACCGTCGGCACCGACCAGGACGGTGCCCTCGAGCCAGGCGTCGCACCCGGGTCGGGAGAACCCGCACCGTTCGCAGGCCCACCCCCCGCCCGGCGCGAAGACGATGCGACCCCCGCACGCCGGGCACCCGACCGCGTCGTTGCGCCACACCTGCCCGGCCCCGATCCAGCGCACGTCGGGGGCGGCCAGCGCGGCGTAGGTCACCATCGGGTCGTCGGCGTTGGCCACCACGACCGTGCGGCCGGTGTCGTGCGCACCCTCGCCGACGTCCCGGTCTCCCGGCAGCCGGCCGAGCGCCGTCCGCCAACGGTCGACCAGCATCCGGACCTCCGAGATCCGGTCCAGCTGGTCGCGCGACAGGTTGAGGAGGACCACCACACGCGGCGCCGTCTCCTCGATGAGCCGACCGAGGTACCCCTCGTCGACCTCGAGGACGGCCACGGATGCGCCCGGTTCGCCGACGAGGGCGGCAACGTGGCCGGCCGGCATGTTGGACCCGGTGTCGTTGGAGGCGACCCGGCCCCCGTCCTGGCCCGCCACGGCCGCGGCCACCATCCGGGTGGTGGTGGTCTTGCCGTTGGTCCCGCTGACCAGGGCCACCCGCTTCCCCCTGGCCAGGATGGACAGCAGGCCGGGATCGAGGGCGAGGCCGACACGACCGCCGACCACCGTGCCGCTCCCCCGTCCGAGCGACCGCGACAGCCAATTGGAGAACCGGAGCGCTTCGACGGCGGCCGAGGACCGGACCGGGAGCGTCGAGGGCGGGCGGTGGGAGACGGTCACGCCGAGGGCTGGGTGCGGGCCAGTTCTTCGGCGCTCGGGACATGGGGGCACCGCGCCTCCGCCGGCAGCAGATCGACGATGGCCGCCATGATGGTGGAGGTGTCGGCCACGGCATCGGTCAGGCCCAGGGGAACTGGTCGCCCTACGGTGACGGTCACCATCGGGGAGTGGGCCACCGCCGTCACGTTGGGCACCTTGGCCGAGCGCGGCCACACCCGCTCGGTGCCCCACAGGCCGATCGGGACCACCGGCGCCCCCGTCTCGGCGGCCAGCCGGGCCGTCCCGGTCCGGCCGTGCAGCACCGGGTCGAAGAACGCTTCCCCCCTCGGGATGGTGCCCTGCGGGAGGACGATCACGACCTCGCCGGCCCGTAGGGCCGCCGCCGCCCGTTGCATCGAGTCCGACGTCGACCCACCGCGGTCCACCGGGATACCGCCGAGGGCGCGGGCGAGCCGACCCACGACCGGGGCGTCGATGACCTCCTGCTTGACCAGGAACCGCACCGGGCGGCCCAGCCGGGCGGCGACCAGACCGATGGCTACGACGTCGAAGTAGCTCCGGTGGTTGGCCGCCAACAGGGCCGGTCCGGTGGCGGGGATGTGCTCGACCCCGCGGACGGTGAACCGGGCGTAGGGGAAGGCCTCGGGCCGGAAGAAGGGACGCACGAGGTGGTAGGGCTCGAGCCCCACCACCGAGGGCACCCCGGGGGCACGGTCCCAGTACTCGAGCGGCCACCGGGCGGCCAGTGCCACCGCGGCGAGCCGTGGGTCGGCATTGACGGCGTGCGGGTACCCGACGGCGTGGAAGAGCGGCAGGTCGAACACGCTGTCCGAGTAGGCGTGCGACGCAGTCAGCGTGATCCCGTGGTCGATCGCCCACTGGCCCACCGCCGCCCGCTTGCCGATGCCCCAGACGAACCCCCCGTCGAGCCGGCCCGTATACCGGCCTTCGACCTCCGCGTACCGGGTGGCGATCACGTCGTCGAACCCGAGCGCATCACCGAGGGGGCGGACCAGGTCCAGCGGGGAGGTGGTGGCCAGCACCAGCAGCCGCCCGGCGGTGCGGTGCGCGTCCAGGACGTCCAGGGCCCACGGCTGGACCAGGTCCACCAGGGGCTCCACCGCCCGCTTGGCGGCCCGCCGGGTGGCGTCGGCCGGGCGACCCCGCATCACCCGGGCGGCGGCCCGGGCCAGCCCGATGAAGGGAACCGACTCGCCGAACCGGTTGTAGAGGCTGTACATCATCCGGTCCCCGGGCAGGTGGCGCCCCGCGGGGAGGACCCCCTCCGCTTCCATGGCCTCGTGGAACACCGGCCCACTGGCCGAGCGGATGAGTGTGCGGTCGAGATCGACGAACACGGCACCACGATCATCGGGCATGACCCTCACGCTACCGCCCGGCTTCCGAGGCCAGGAGGCGATGGTGGGTAGCGCCGGGCCTCGCCCCCCGACCGAGACCTCACGTACCTCCGAGGGTCGGGACGGCACCGGCCCCGGACGCGGCAAAGGGACCACCAGGGGGGGAGGGTGGTCCCTTTGCACTGACTCAACGAGGATAGGAGGGGGATTCCTTAGTCCTGTGGTCTCAAACCATCGTATAACGATCGCGAGCAATCAGTCAAGCAGCTTATCTCGATATCTGCTATCATGTTGAGCGATGGAGCTCCGACACCTGCAGGCGCTGACCGCCATCAGCGACCACGGCACGTTCTCGGCGGCGGCCGAGCATCTCAACACCGTGCAGTCCAACATCTCGGCCCACGTGGCCCGCCTGGAAAAGGAGCTGGGGACGCCGCTCATCGACCGGACCGACGGCCGTCTGACCGAGGAGGGGACGGTGGTCGTGGCTCGGGCTCGGCGGATCCTCTCCGAGCTGGATGCGCTGGTCTCCGACGTCGCCGCCTGCAAGGACGAAGTGACCGGGACCGTCCGGGTGGGAATGATCGGGACAACCGCCCGGTGGCTGGTGCCGCGGCTCATGGACATGGCCCGCCAGCGTCACCCCAAGCTCCGGCTGGTGGTGGTGGAGGGCATCGGGACCGGGCTCGAGCCCCAACTGGCCAACGGCCAGCTCGAACTGGCCGTACTCAACCTGCCGGTGGGCGGCCGGGACCTGGTTGCCCATCCGCTGTTCGAGGAGGATCTGGTGCTGGTGGTGCCGGACGGGCACGCCATGGCCTCGCCGGAGCGGCCGGTGTCGTTGGAAGACCTGGCCGAGATGGAGCTCCTCCTCCCGCTACCCGGGACCGTTTTCCGGGACGAGCTCGACGCCGCCACCCGCCCGCTCGGCATCAGCTTGCTGCCAGCCGCCGAGTTCGACGGGCTCCGCCTCATCGCCTCGCTCACCTTCGAGGGCTACGGGCCGGCCATCCTGCCCGCCACCGCCATCCCGTCGTTCCTCCGGTCGAGGTTCCACCCGGTCCCCATCGACGGCCTGCCTCGGCGCCGGGTCGGGGTGGCCCAGCGCAGCCGGGGCTTGCCGTCGGCTCCCACCCGGGCCCTGCTGGAGCTGCTCCGGGCGGTGGTGTCCCTGTCCGAGGACCGCCCCGACGGCGTCCACGTCAACGAGTGACCGCCGGCAGGCCGGTCGGACGACGGCCCGGTCGACCGGTCGCCGGTCAGCCCTCGGGCACCCTCGGCTCGCGCCACATGCGCCAGATCGTCGGGCTGCCCTCCGCGGATCGGAACTCCTCGACGACCTCGAACCCGAACCGGGCGTAGAGGGGTACGTTCCGCTCCTTGGAGGACTCGAGATAGGCGGGCATGCCTTCCTCGTCCACCCGGGCCAGCATGTCCGAGAGGAGGGTCGACCCGATCCCACGACCCTGGTAGTCGGGGTCGGTGCCCAACGTGGCCAGGTACCAGTGGGGCTCCTTCGGATGCCGCGCCTCGATCTCGAACAGGAGCCTCAGGGCGTGGACGGTGTGGCCGCTGGCCAGGAACGGCGCCGTCGGCAACAGCTGCACCAGCTCGAGCAGCCCGTGCCGGGCCCGGTCCGGTGCCCCCCACACCGCCACACCGGCGCGATCGGCGGTGGTGTAGACCTGCCCGCCTGGCAGGTACTGCCGCCGGATCTGCGAGGTGAAGAACGAGTGCAGCCCCCGGCGTCGGCGTCGCTGGCCGGCGAACATGAAGGTGGCCACCGGGTCATCATCGAACGTGCGCACCAGCATGTCGACCACGGCCGGGACGTCGCCGGCGGTGAGGGGACGCACCGACGGTCCAGCCGCTCCAGGTCGCACGCGCCGATGGTAGCCGCCCGTCAGTTGACGGCCGGATCCGGCGGGAAGCCGGCCACGACCGCCAGCGCGCCGCCCTGGCGTTTGAGGACCCGACGCCACAGTCCTTCCGGGTCGGCGGAGATCGGGTCGCGGGCGGCGGCCGGGATCACGTACCACGATCCTTCGTCGATCTCGTCCTCGAGCTGCCCCGAGTCCCATCCCGCATAGCCGGAGAACAGCCGGGCACCGATGATCCCCTCCATGGACGCGGGGTCGGCGGATAGGTCCACGATCCCCACCGGGCGGTCGGCATCCACCAGTAACCGCCAGCCGGCCAGGTCCGTCCCGTCCCTGCCGGAGGCGGTGTCGCGGGATGCCAGCCGGACCAGTCCGATCAGCGCGTTGCGGGCCACCGGGCCGCCAGTGAACAGCTCGCCCGGTGGCGTGGCCAGCTCCTGCCACTGCGGAAGTAGCTCGCCGACCGGCACACCGCCGGGTCGGTCGATGACCACCCCGAGGGCGCCGTGGGCCCCGTGGTCGAGGACGAGGACCACCCGCCGGGCGAAGTTCGAGTCGGCCAGGCGCGGGGTGGCGACCAGCAGGTGCCCCACCAGCAGATCGGGAGGCCCATCGCCGCCGTAGGGTTCGAACGCGCTGAAGGGTTCCAACGGCACACCCCGATGATGGCCCAATCGGCGGGAGGAGTGGCGCGGGGGGCCGCGTTCGGTGAGGCTGGACCCCATGGCACTCGTCTCCGTCGACTCCGCGTCACCCCACGTACGGGTGGTGACCCTGGACAATCCCTCCCGACTCAACTCGCTGTCCTTCGCTCTGGTGACCGATCTCTACGCCGTGCTCGAGGGCGTCGCCGAGGACAACGCCTGCCGGGTCGTCGTGCTCACCGGCAGGGGACGTGCGTTCTGCTCGGGTCTCGAGCTCGAGCATGCCGGGCTCCCCCCGGGCACCGAGGACCTCGGACGCCACCGGATGGGCATGCGGGCCATGGAGTACATGGGCGGCATCGTGCCGGCTCTGCGGTCCCTCCCGCAGCCGGTCATCGCCGCCATCAAGGGGCCCGCCTACGGCGGAGGGATGTGCCTGACCCTCGGGGCGGACATCCGGTTGGCCGGTAGGTCGGCTGTGTTCTGCGGCGCCGGCATCAGCAACGGGTTGAGCGGGACCGAGCTCGGGGTCAGCTGGCTCCTGCCGCGGGCCGTCGGGACCTCCCACTCCTCGGAGATCCTGTTGACCGGCCGACGGGTCGATGCCGACGAAGCCCTGCGGATCGGCCTGGTGTCGCGGGTGGTGCCCGACGAGGACCTCCTCGACGTGGCCACCGAGATGGCGACGGGCATGTGTGCCTTCAGCCCCTTCGGGCTGGCGCTCACCAAGGACACCCTCTGGTCGTCACTCGAGGTGGGCAGCCTCCGGGCGGCCGTGGACCTCGAGAACAGGACCCAGCTGCTGGCCGGTCACACCGGCAATCTCCAGGAGGCCACCGCCGCCTTCAAGGAGAAGCGGCCGCCGGTCTACACCGAGTAGGAGCACGAGGACCGCGTGGCAAAGGCCCGCAGGGGGAGGAAGAGGTCCCGCCCCGGCTCGTCGGGCACGCGAGCCCCGACCGCTCGCGAGCACTGGCGGGCCGACGGTCGGCCAAAGGCGCGCTTCGACTCCGAGGACGCGGCCAACCGTTCCTCGCTCCAGCTTCGCCTGGAGGCCGGCGCCGACCTCGACCCGTACCGCTGCGAGATCTGCGGTGGCTGGCACCTCGGCAACCGGCAGGATCGGACGTGAGCTCGGGACGCCCGACAGCCCGGCGCGCTCCGGTCTTCGGTCAGGACGCCACCCACGTCGTCTCGATGCCGCGGACGTCGTCGTCGTCGTCGACCAGCACCGTGGTGTCGACGTAGCCGTTCCGCCCGAGGTCGTCCCGGAGCGCATCGGCCTGATCGCCACCGAGCTCGAGGAGGAGTGCCCCGCCAACCCGGAGGAACCGGGGGGCGTCGGCCACCACGCGTCGGAGGGCGGCGGTTCCGTCGGTGCCGCCGTCGTAGGACCGCGCCGACTCGAAGGCCAGGGTGTCGCGCGGCAACAGCCCGAGGGCCGGCGTCGGGACGTAAGGCACGACACCGACCACGACGTCGACCCGTCCCGACAGGTCGTGTGGCAACGGGTCGAACAGGTCACCCACGTAGGCCTTGACCCCGTTGGCCGTGGCGCAGGCAACCGCCCGCTCGTCGATGTCGGTCGCCATCACGAGGGCGGCGGGCCGGCGAGCGCCCAGTGCGGCCGCCACCGCGCCGGACCCGGTGCAGACGTCGACCGCCAGGCCGTCGGTCGGCAGCCGTTCGACAGCGCGCCGCACGAGCGGCCTGCTCTGCCACCGCGGCACGTAGACGCCGGGGTCGACCCGGAGCTGCACACCGCAGAACGAAACCGTCCCGGTGATCCAGGCCAGCGGCTCGCCGGCCAGACGGCGCCCGACGAGCGAGTCGAGGAGCGCGGCGTCGCCGGCAGCGCGGGCCAGGAGCTCGTCCGCCTCCTCCTCAGCGGCCACGAACCCGGCGCTCCCGAGCAGCTCGGTGAGCGAGTGGCGATCGGTCGGCACCGGCACCCGTGCAGTTGAGCACGGCGGCGCGCCGGCCATGTCGGCGGGGTGGCACCTCCCGAGAAACTGTACCGTCCAGACGGTATACTCGGCCCATGGTCCGCGGCGCCTCGATCCACCAACGCGCCCCGGCCCGCGGCCGCGGCCGCGACACCAAGCGACGCATCCTCGCCGCTGCCGAGGAAGTGGTTCTGCGCGACGGTGTGGCCCGTCTGACGCTCGAGGCCGCCGCCACCGAGGCTGGCCTGAGCAAGGGGGGCGTGCTGTACCACTTCCCGACCCGTGACGCGCTGGTGGCGGGCATGGTGGACAAGATCATCGAGGAGCTCGACGAGGACATCGACCACCGCCTGGCCGACGATGCCGGCCCGGGGGCGTTCACCCGCGCCTATCTCCGGTCCACCATGGCGCCGAGCCTGCCCCGCCCGGACCGTGAGGACCGCCTCGGGGCGGCACTGATCGCAGCGGCGGCCGCCGAGCCCGCACTGCTGGTCCCGCTGCAGCGGGCGGCCGGGCGCTGGCAGGCGCGCATCGAGGACGACGGTCTCGACCCGACCCTTGCCACCGTCGTGCGGTTGGCCTGCGACGGGATGTGGCTGTGCGATCTGTTCGGACTGGCGCCACCCTCCCCCGCCCGGCGGAAGGCCCTGGGTCGGGCACTGGAGCGGCTGGCCGAGGAGGCGTCGTGACCCTCGACCCCGTGCCCGAGGGCACGACCGGCGACCGTCCCACACGGCTCATCCGGACCCTCACCCTGACCGTCTTCCTGCAGTGGATGGGTGCCACCGCCATCGTACCCATGCTGCCCGTCTACATCCGTCGTCTCGGGGGCACCGACGCCCTGGCCGGGGTGGTCATGGCCTCGTTCTTCGCCGCCGGCGTCCTCTCCCAGTACCCGGTCGGCCGACTGGCCGACCGCCTCGGGCGCCGCCCGGTGCTCGTGGCCGGGCTGTTGACCTACGGGATCGCCAGCTTCTCGTTCCTCCTACCGATCAGTGCCTCTGTCGACATCGCCCTCCGCTCCCTCCAGGGGATCGGCGCCGGGGCGGCCACCGTCGCCGCGCTGGCCATGGTCTCGGGCTCGGTGGTCCCTGCGGGCCGGGGCCGCGCCTTCGCCGCCATCTACGGGGGCGAATTGGCCGGCATGGCCATCGGTCCCCTGGTCGGCAGCATCGTCGGGGCCCGCTCCATGTGGGTCATGTTCCTGGCGTCGGGTCTGCTGTCCCTCGGCGCGTGCGTCCCGGCCCTCGTCATCGACGAACCCCGGGGTCACGTCCGCGCCCGCGCCGCCCGGACCCGCCCGGACGGGACGATAGCGCCCCTGGCCCGCGTGCGCATCGGACCGTCGATGTCCGGCGCACTGGTGTGCGGAGCGGCGCTTGGGCTGACCAGCGGCGTCTATGACATCTGCTGGACCCTCCTGCTCCTGGCCCGCGGCGCGTCCGGGCTCGAGATCGGTATCTCGTGGACGCTGTTCGCGGTGCCGTTCGTCCTCGTGGCCAAGCCCAGCGGCTGGTTGGCCGACCACATGGACCGCCGGGCCCTGGTGCTGGCCGGACTCGGGATGTCCACCGCCCTCTGCGCGTCCTACCCGTTCATCCACGACGTGCCCCTGCTCGTGGTGCTCGGTGCCTCGGAGGCGCTCGGCTTCGCAGCCGCCATGCCGGCGGTGCAGTCGCTGCTGACCCAGGGCTCGGACGCATCCGAGGTCGGACGCGTCCAAGGACTGTTCGCCACCGCCCAGACGGCGTGCACCGCCCTGTCCGCGGCGGTCGCCGGTGCCGCCTTCGCCGTGGTCGCCTGGCTGCCGTTCGTGTCGGTGTCTGTCGTGGTGGCCGTCGGCTTGGTGGTGGCCGGCGTCACGTGGCGGTCGGTGCCGGGACGGGTACGTGGGGGCCCACCCTCCTCACCGTCTGGCCTGGCCGAGGCCGTGTCCGAGTCGGTGCTGGCTCAGGCGCCGGCGCCGGTCGGTGTGAGCTGGGACGTGCAGTAGGCGCAGCGGGTGGCCGCTTCGGGGATCTTGCTCAGGCACTCGGGGCACTCACGCACCGGGTCCTCTGTCGGGGTCATCCCCAGGCGGTCCATGAGACTGTTGACGGGCTTGATGACCAGGAAGAAGATCACGGCGGCGATGATCACGAACGACAGGAGGGCGTTGAGGAACGTGCCGTAGGAGAACTTCGACCCGTTGACGGTGAAGAAGAGGCCGGCGAACTGGGTCTTGCCGCCGAAGATGGCTTTGACCAACGGCGTGATCAGACTGTTGACGAAGGCGTTGACCACCGCCGTGAACGCCACGCCGATGACTACGGCCACCGCCAGGTCGAGCAGGTTTCCCCGTAGCAGAAACTCCTTGAATTCTTTCACCATGGTGGGCGACTCCCTCGTACCGTGCGCTGGGGCCCCGGTGCCCCAGCGGCTGCGACCCTACCGAACATGGCCCGTCCCGAACATGGCCCGTCCCGTCCTCAGGCGAGGCCCTTGTGCACGGAGGCCCGCCACCGGCCGGTCACCGGCACGGTGCAGGCCGTCGTCGCCGCCCGGAGCAACCAGTCCATCACCGCCGAGTTGTCCGCGTCGGCCGGGACGACGGCCACCAGGCCCCGCTTCGGATGGTCCTGGGTGATCCTCCACTCCGCCGGGACGGGAAGCCCGAGGTCGCGGAGCTTCCAGGCCAGATGGGGGCCGGCAGCGTGCTGAAGGCCGACGGTGGTCGGCTTCGGGCTCCCGCCGGCCTGGTGCCGGCCGGGCATCCAGGTGGCGGTCGGGACCTTGTGGGTGGAGCCCCCCAGGAACGCGAACGGCCCGGGCTCGGGTGGCTCGTGCTCTTCCTCGATGATCGGCTCGACGTTGATCCACCCGGTCCCGGCGGCCTGGACGGCAGCCATGTGGCCGAGCAGCTCGGCTTCGCCGGCCGAGGTGAACTCGAACTCGAGCGGGCGGCTGCGGGTCACGTCTGCAGGTCGAGGACGGCCGCGGCCAGGACCTCGAGCTCGTGGCGCCAGGACCCGGGCTGATCGAGGGGACGGACGACGAACTTCGAGAACCCGACGCCGACAAAGGCCTCGAGCAGCCCCCGCAGCCGGTCGAGACCCACCGGGACGACCTCGGTGGGGTCGACACCCCGGCGGGCGGCGGCCAACGCCCGTGTCACCCTGGCATCCAGCGGTTGCGCGGCATAGGCGATCGACACCCCGAAGTGCTCCACGCTGATGGCCCGCCCGCCGTCCGCCGCCGCCTGGTCGACGACGAGCCGGCCGGCCGCCGCCTCCGCCGGGGTGCATGCCGAGGGCAGCCATCCGTCCGCGTGGCGACCGCACCGCCGGAGCGCGGCGAGCACCATCCCTCCGGTCCACGCCTCGAGCGGCTGCTGGGCCGGCAACGGCGAGAGGGTCACCTCGTCGAGCGCGGCGGACGCGCCGTAGTGGGTGACCCGTTCCCCGGCCCAGAGGCGGCGGAGCAGGGGGAGCATCTCGTCCATCAGCCGACCGCGGTCGGGCCCGGCCACGCCCACCGCGCCGGCCTCGGGCTCCCGTGGGAGTCCGGGGACAAAGGTGAGCAGCAGCCGACCGCCCGAGAGCAGGTCGAGGGTGGCCAGCTCCTTGGCCAGCCGGAGCGGGTTTCGGCCGGGTAGCAACAGGGTCGTGCCCAGCTTCAGACGGGGGTTGTGGGCGGCGGCGAAGGCCAGGGCGGACAGGGGGTCGAAGGTGGGGGCGGTCAGCACCTCGGGAAGCCAGAGCGAGTCGAACCCGAGCTCGTCGAGGTCGTCGACCACCCGGGCGAACTCGACGGCGCCCGCTGGGGCGGCCCCCATGCCGACCCCGATGCGGACCTTCACCCAGCCTCCAGCGGTGGACCGTCGAACCGATCCACCGCGGCGAATGACTCAACCGGCTGGCGGCGGAGCCGGGTCGGTTGGTGGCGCGGGTACCCCAGCGCCAGCACACCGGCGACGGACACCGTGTCCGGCACCCCGAGCAGGTCCTTCACCGAGCCCTCGTCCCGCACCACCATGGTCGTCATGACGCCGGCCAGGCCCTCGGCCCGGGCCGTCAGCAGGATGCTCCAGGCGAATGGGTAGATCGAGGCCCCACCCACCAGGGTGTAATGATCCGCGTCCCTGTCCACGGTGGCCAGTCGGGAGAGGTCGGCCAACAGTACGAGCATGGCCGGCACCTCGTCGAAGTGCTCGGCGAAGCCGCCGGGCCCGTCGGAGGCCGACCGTGCGATGTCGGGCGCGGCATCGAGGGAACGGGCCTCCAGCTCGCGGTCGGTCACCACCGCCCAGGGCGTGAGCCCCGCCGCCACCTGGGCCAGGTACTCGTACCAACCGGGGAGATATGCGTCCCGCAGGCCCCGGCGCAGTCGCGGGTCCTTGACCACCACCACCCGCCAGGCCTGCCGGTTGCCACCGTTGGGCGCGAACCGGGCGGTGTCGAGCACCCGGTAGAGGACCTCGTCGGCCACATCTCGATCGAGGAAGTCGCGTACGGCGCCGGTCGTCCGGAGGGCATCGACGAGTTCCACTTCTCCGACGGTAGTGGCGGCATCGCCGCCCCGCACCGCGAGCGAGGACGGCTGACGGTGGCACACCCGGCTGGTTGCCTGGTCCGATCATGGCCCCATCCCCGCAATGCCGGCGTCGACGCTGGATCACCGCCGCCGCATCCGGCGCGGTCGTGGCGACGTTGACCGCCGGCGCCGTGCCGGCCGGACCGGGCGTGATCACCTCGACGCCGATGCCGGCGCCGAACGGCCCGTCGGCCGGGGCGCTCCGGACCGTGGTCGAACCTGGAGAAGCCGATCGGTCCGTAGCGGCGCTGATCGCCGGCGCCCGGCGCACCATCGACCTCACGATGTACGAGCTGGACGACCCACTGATCCAGTCGCTCCTCGTCGGTGCCCACGACCGCGGCGTGGCGGTGCGGATCCTCCTCGACCGCGCCGATGCGGGCTCCTCCGTCAACCGTGCCGCCTTCGGGCAGCTCCAGGCGGCCGGCGTACCCGTCCGGTGGGCCTCCTTTTCGGTCGTCCTCCACCAGAAGACGCTTACCGTCGACGGGTACGTGTCGGCGCTGATGACCGGAAACCTCGTAGCGTCCGATGGGCCCACGACGCGCGATTTCGTCGTCTTCGACCGCCAGCCGGACGCGGTGTCGGCCGTCGAGGCGGTCTTCGCCGCGGACTGGGCCGGCGTCCCGGTGGGCCCCGGCCCCGACGTGGCCGGCCTGGTCTGGAGCCCCGGTGCCGGGCCCGCTCTGTGCGCGCTCCTCTCGTCGGCCCGCCGCACGCTGGCGGTCGAGAACGAAGAGATGGACGCGCCGTCCATCGAGACGGCGCTCGAGGCCGACGCCCGTCGGGGCGTCGACGTGGACGTGGTCATGACCGCCGACCCCGGGTGGGACAAGGCCCTGGCCGGTCTGACAGCCGCCGGCGTGCACGTCGCCACAGAGCCGGAGTCACCGGGCACCCTCTTCCTCCACGCCAAGGCCGTCGTGGTCGACGACGACACCGTCGAGGTGGGATCGCAGAACTTCTCCTCAGCGAGTCTCGACCGCAACCGCGAGCTGGCGGTGGTCACCGACGACCCCGCGGTGGTCGGCCCGGTCTCCTCCACGCTGGCCGCCGACTACGCAGCGGCCACCCCGCTCGGCGCCGGTTCGGAGGAACGCTAGAGGACCTCGAGGATGGCGTCGGCGGCACTGACCGAGAGCCCGGCGCCCGGCTCCACGTTGAGTGTGGTCACGACGCCGTCTTCGAGCACCATGGCGTACCGCTGCGACCGGGTCCCCAGCCCGAACCCGCTGCCGTCCAGCTCCAGGCCGACCGCCCGGGTGAACTCGCCATTGCCGTCGGCCAGAAGGGTGACCGTGTCACCCACCTGCTGGATCTCGCCCCAGGCGGCCATCACGAACGGATCGTTGACCGAGATGCAGGCGACCGTGTCGACGCCCTTCGCCCGCAACTCGTCGTGACGGATCACGTAGCTCGGCAGGTGGTAGTCCGAACAGGTCGGGGTGAACGCGCCGGGTACGGCGAACAGCACGACCCGGCCGGAACCGAGCGCGTCCCGGGTCTGGACGTGGACCGGGCCCGTGGGTCCCGACGTCATCACCCGGACATCGGGGATGGTGTCACCGACGGCAATACTCATGTGTTCTCTCCTCGTCCTCCGGACCGACTGTGCCCAGCAGCATACGGGCACCGGCCCCGGTGCTCACCACCGGTCGACCCCGTCTCACGGGCTGACGGCGCCGGATCGGCACGGTTCAGCGCGCCGCCGGGCGGGTGGACAGCGGTCCGAGCACGTCGGCGCCGAATGACGACAGCGCGTCCAGCTGTGCGTCTCGGGTGTCACCGGGCAGTGCCACGGTGACCCAGTCGACCCCGATCGACCCGAGGGTGCGGATCGAGGCCAGCACCCGGTCGGGGTCGACGGGTGTTCCGCCCGTCATCGACAGGCCCTCGGGGACGAACGCCACGGTCAACGGCTCTGTCCTGCCAACCGAGGTCCCGTGGGCGTCGGCGTAGGCGATCGCCTCGGCGAGCTCCTCGACCGACCCGATGCGGGCGGTGCGGGTCCGCTCCGCCACCCGGGCCGGCGTCGGGAACGGCGACCATCCGTCGGCCAGCTCAACCGCCCGCCGGATGGCTCGCCGGCTGTTGCCCCCGATCCACAATGGCGGGTGGGGCGACTGCTGGGGCCGCGGGAGCATCGTGTTGGCCCGGGCCCGGAAGCCGGTGCCCTCGAAGGTGACGCTCTGGCCACTCCAGGCCGCCTTCATGGCGGCGATGGCCTCGTCCGTGCGGTCGGCACGGTCGGCGAAGGTCGCCCCGAGCGCCTCGAACTCGGGCTCGAGGTACCCGGCGCCGATCCCGAGGATGAGCCGCCCACCGCTCAGGACGTCGAGGGAGGCCACGCCCTTGGCGGCCAGGAACGGGTTGCGCAGCGACACCACGAACAGATTGGTGTGCAGGCGGACGGTGGTCGTCGAGGCGGCGGCGAACGACAGCGCCACCAGCGGATCGAGGGCGTGGTGCCCGCCCCGGGCCAGCCACTCGTCCCCGGGGAAGGGGTGCTCGGTCGCATAGACGGCGGCGAACCCGGCGGCTTCGGCGGCGGCGGCCAGCTCACCCACGGCCGCGGCGCTGAGGAACTCGTCGGCGCGGTCGACCCGGTAGGTGGGCAGCCCGTAGGACACCAGCACGGCGGCCCCCGCTCAGCGCCCGGACGACAGACCGGCCACGTCGGCCAGCCAACCGGGCATCCTCGTCGGCCGGCCTTCGGGGCCCACCGCCCCGTGGACGGTCACCGCCGTGGCCCGCGTCTCGTCCGACACCGTCAGCACGTACCCGACCTGGAAGGTCGTCCGGGTGAGGTCCGCCACCACCACCCCCACCTCGACCACGTCGTCGAAACGGAGGGGTTGCCGGTACCGCACGTAGAGCTCGAGGACGGCGAAGTCGACGCCGGACCGGCGGATCTCGTCGTAGGGGTGACCGCAGTGGCGGAGCAGTGCGGCCCGGGCCTCTTCGAGATAGGGCGCATAGGCGCTGTGGTGGATGATGCCCATGGCGTCCGTCTCGGCAAATCGGGTCCGGATGCGGTGCACGAACGGATAGTCGCCGAGGACGTCGGACGGGCTGAGGGAGAGTCGCACCTCCGAACGCTACCGTGCGGCGACCTCGGGATCGGGTTGGTTCCACTCGATCCATCCGGTGCCGGTACGACCGTCACGGGCCACGAACCGGGCCAGGGCCCGCGGGAAGCGGCTGGCGCGCCCGTCCGGTGACTCCAGCAGGACCGGTCCGAAGGCGACGGGTTCGACCGAGAAGTCGAAGCCGCCGGGATCGAGCTCGATCCGGCCGGAGGAGGGAAGTCCGTCCGCCCCGAGCACCTCGGACACCGCCAGGCGCCGGACCGGCAGGACGCCACCCCCTGGGGGTTGCACGTAGCCGAGGCCCAGCGGGTGCCCGGGCATCCGGATGTCGGCCACGTGCACCCGGGTGCCGTCGTCCAACCGGGCAGCGGCCCAGCACCACCCGAAGGCCCACCAGTCCCGCACGCCCCACGAGTGGTCCCGCTGGCCCTGGCCGTCGACGGCCACCCGGTCGTCACCGACCGTCACCTCCCCCCGGACGAGGCACGGCACCTCGTACCGGGTGGTCACGTCGTAGTGGTAAGGCACGCCGTCGGTCACCCAGGTCAGATCGAACCCGACCGTCGTCGGGCGCCCCGGCTCCTTGCGGTAGACCGCCGCCGGCTCATCGTGCTCGGCGGCCGGGGCCGCGCCGGACAGGCGCATGGTCCGAAGCGGGTCGATGACAGCACCACGGACGGCGAAGCCTCGCTGGTCGAGCTCGAGCCCGGATCCTCCAGCGACCGGGAGGTCGTAGGCCACCGACGCCGTCACCGGCCGGCCGGCCCCCACCACCATGGTCGTCCACCAGGTGACCCCGAGGTTCGGGTACAGCCCGATCCGGGCGTACCCGCCGAACGTGCCGTCGGCGGACACGAAGTCGAGGTAGTACGACTCGTTCCACAGCGGCTCGGGGCCCGGCTCATGGCGGTGCTCGTCGAGGGGATCGACGCCGTGCACGGCAGGGTCAGGCACGGGCGGCCTCCGGAAGGGTCGGCACCGCATCGAGATCGATGGCCTGCTGGGCGTACCGGGCGACACTGGTCACGAACATGTCATCGCCCCGCGCCGTGCGCTTGACCAGCATGGCTGCTCCGATCGACATCACCAGACCGCCGAAGCACAGCTTACGGATCTCTTCCTCGAGGTCCTCCAGCCGGTAGTGCTCGACACCCTGGTCCACGAGTGCCCGATGGTAGGCGCGAACCAGTGCCGCCCCATGGACACGTCGATCCTCGGTGGAGAGGCTGCCGCCCAGGAAGTAGGCCACGTCGGACGCCGGCGACCCCCAGGCCGCCGTCTGCCAGTCCACTACCACCGGACGCGCGCCGTCGGGGCAGAACAGCAGGTTGTCGAGTCGGAAGTCGCCGTGGGTGACCGTGGTCGGCGCCGGGCGGGCCGCCAGCCACGGGCCCAGCACGGCGATGAACCGGTCGCACAGATCGAGGTGAGCGGCCTCGAGGCGGTCGCCGTACCGCTCGACGAACCCGGGCCAGAGGGAGGTGACCAGATCGGACAGGAACTCGTCGGCCTCGGGCCCGCCGCGCTGCATCCATCCGAGCCCGGCGACGGTCGCATCGCCCCACACGGGACCGTGGAGCGCGGCCAGTTCGACGAGGCAGGCGCGGGCGGCGGCGGGATCGCACCCGGCGAGCTGCTCACCCTGCACCGCGTCGACCATGTCCTCGAGCAGGAGCACGAACCACCCCGTGTCCGGATCGCACCATCCGTAGTGACAGGCCGGGACGCGTGTGCGGACCCGGTCGGCCACGTCCCGGTAGAAGCCGACCTCGATCTCGTAGGCACGGGTCATCAGACCGGTGGCCCGGCTCCGTTCGTCGGCCGCGGCGAACTTGGCGACCAGCGAGCGTCGCTCCCCCGCCCCCGGACCGACGGTGTATTCGAGCCGCGCGGTGTCCCCCATCTGACCGGTCCCGACCGGGGTGATCGACAGGGTGCGAACGGCCTCACCGTCCCCCAGCAGGCCGGAGCCCGACAGGACCGCCATGAGCCATCCCGGGCTCAGGTCGCCGGGCCGGCACACCGGGGGACGATCGGACGCCGTGGTCACAGCCGCGGGCCGTCTCTCGGATCCAGGGCCGCCTCCGCCAGCGGGTCGGGCCGGTCGTCCGATTCGGTGCGCAGGGCGCGCGACATCACTGCGTGCTGGAGGTAGAGCGTGGCGACGTAGGTCAACTCGAGCACCTCCTCATCACCCAGCTCGGCGCGCAGGGCATCGAACAGTCCGTCGGGCACCCGGCCGCGGTCGAACACCAGGCAGTCGGCATAGCCGAGCACCAGCCGCTCGCGCGGCTCGAAGCAGGCGGACGTCGACCATGCGGGAATGGAACCGAGCACCGACTCCTCGACCCCGAGCGCTCGGAGCGCTCTGCAGTGCTGGGAGAAAACGAAGGCGCTGCCGGTGCTCCACCCCACCCGCGCCTGCGCCAGCTCGCGCAGGCGCGGGGCGAGCCGACGGTCGGGGCTCTGGTAGAGGGCGAACCCCTGGACGGCGTGCTCGAGCACATCGGGAACCAGGGCGAACACCGTCCACCAGTCGCCGCGTGTGCCGTCGGCCGTTCCGGGCTCGGCGACGGGGTCACGGTCCCCGAACAGGTGGTCGTACATCAGGCTGACGATCGGGGCCGCCACCTCGTCCCTCGGCACCTGGCGCAGGCGGGGCATCCCGGACCTCAGGCGGGTGCCGCTCCGGCGGACCGAGCCGGCTCGTGTCGGACGTCCGCGGCGCTGAGATCCCTCGTCCAGCAGGCGAACTCCAGCAGGATCCCGTCGGGATCCTGAAAGTAGATCGAACGGACGAAGACCCCGGGGTGCGTGCGCTCGGCGATACCCCACTCGCTGTCGTCGTGGTCGGCCACGTCGGTGCAGTCGACGCCGGCCGCCCGGAGCCGGTCGAGATAGTCGTCGATGCGCTCGGGGGGCACGGCGAACGCCGCGTGGTTCATCGAGCCGACGGCACTGGTGAGGCTGCCCTGATCGGGTCGACCGGTGGGCGCCGCCACGCCGGGTGCCGGCGGGGGGGCGTCCGGGAACCAGAAGAAGGCCAGTCTGTCGCCCCCGCCACAGTCGAAGAAGAAATGCTGGCCCATGCCGGCAGGGAGCTCGATGGTCTTGACCAGCGGCATGCCCAGGACCCCCGAGTAGAAGGCCACCGTCCGCTCCATGTCACGGCACACCAGGGCCAGATGGTGGATGCCCCGGAACTCGAATCTGCTCGGCGGTGACGTCATGCCCTGGTCCCCCACTCCCCTTCGTCGGTGCTGGGCGGACGGACCCGGTCAGGACGGCCCACCGTCCCCCACGGTAGCGGGTACGCCGCTCCGCAGCGGGCCGAGCGACGAGCACGTCGCATGCGCCCGACCGGGGATCACCCAGGTCAGCGCCCACATCCACCACCTCGGTGAGCACGTCGGAGAAGATTGGGGTCGGCAGTTGCTGGGCAGGTATCCAGTCCGTACGCGAGTCCCGGGCGTAGGCGCCGGGGCCACGAAAGGAGCCCGATGGGACTTCCTACAGCATTGCGGATCAACGACCGGAGTTCGACCGAACAGCTCATCCCCAGGCTGGTGGCCATCCGGGCCATCATCGACCTGGCGGGCGACGAGGAGGCTCGCGACCTTGCTGCCGAGGGGCTCCGGGTGCTCGGGGTCAAGCACGACGAGATCATCGCCGCCATGCTCAACTGAGCCGGGGTCGGCCCCGGCATCGGGGCGGCTGTTCAAGTAGATGCGGCATCTGGCCGATGGGTTCGTGGGACCCGAAGAAAGCAGGAAGCCAGCATGCCCGAGCTCGTGGCGCCCGGAGACACGCACTACCCACCGGCCGCCCTCGTCAACGGTCCGACCACCGGTGCGGGACCGGTCGCGCCGCATCCGGTGCTCAATCCTCGACT
This sequence comes from Acidimicrobiales bacterium, assembly GCA_052143895.1. Taxonomy (GTDB): domain Bacteria; phylum Actinomycetota; class Acidimicrobiia; order Acidimicrobiales; family RAAP-2; genus Bog-756. Next base: position 30,209 of record JBKQRT010000254.1, read on the forward strand.
GCTCGCCTACCTCATGGGGCCGGTGGCTCTGATCGCCATCCTCGTGCTCATGCACTTCGGCGACGTGGCCCGGGAGCCGATCGCGCTCTGGGTGGCCGTCTTCGTGGCCGTACCCGTATCCAGCCTCATCTGCGACGAGCTCTACCGCCGCCACCCATCGCACGTGCGCCTGAACCTGCGGATCGGTGTCCAGGCCGCCGGGGTCACCTCGGTGATCTACCTGTCGGGCTGGGGCCCGGTGCTCTCTGGCGCCTTCGCCTTCCTGGCACTCGAAAACGTCTCCAGCGGTGGGTCGCGAGTGTGGCGGGTGACCGCCTGTTGGAGTCTGCTGGGAATCGCCCTCGGCCAGCTGGCCATCAGCGAGGGATGGGCGCCGTCGTTCCTGTCGGCGCCCGAGACGGACGCGCTGGCCCTCATGGGCGCGTTCGTCGTGCTGTTCGTGATCCGGATGGCCGGCGCCACCATCGAGCAGAAGGAGAATGCGGAGGCCTCGATGCGGATGAGCGAAGACCGGTTCCGGTCGCTCATCCAGAATTCCTCCGACATCACCATGGTCATGGACGACCGGGGCGTCTGCATCTACGTCAGCCCGGCGATCAGTGAGATGCTCGGGATCTCGCCCGACGTGCTGATCGGACACCTGGCGACCGACTTCACGCACCCCGATGACCGCGACCGGGTGCGGAGCCGTCTCGGCGAGCGATTCCAGTCGCAACCGGGAACGGCCCTCATCCAGTTCCGCATGCAACGGAGAAACGGAGGCTGGTGCGACGTGGAGGCGGTCGTGTCCAACCAGCTCGACCGCCCGTCGGTGGCCGGCTATGTCGCCAATGTGCGCGACATCACCGAGCGCAAGGAGTTCGAGGCCCTCCTGTCGCACCGGGCGCTCCACGATCCCCTGACCGGGCTGGCCAACCGTCAGCTCATCCTCGACCGAGCCGAGCAGATGCTCGTCCGGGCGCGCCGTTCCGACATCTTGATCGCCGCCTTCTTCATCGACCTCGACAACTTCAAGGATGCCAACGACTCGCTCGGCCACGAAGCCGGGGACCGGCTCCTCCAGGCCGTGGCCGATCGCTTAGTCGGGCTCCTCCGGGCCAGTGACACGGTGGGGCGCCTCGGCGGCGACGAGTTCGTCATCCTGACCGAGGGCTTCCCGTTGGCCTCGGGACCGATGCTGATCGCCGACCGGATCCGCGAGGTGCTGCGGGAGCCATTCCACGTGGACGGTTTCAAGGAGCTCCCGATCACCGTGACCGCCAGCATCGGGATCGCCACCGGCGACCGGCCGTCGGCCCAGGAGCTCCTCCGCGACGCCGACATCGCCCTGTACCGGGCGAAGGCGTTGGGCCGGGACCGCTGCACGCTGTTCGAGCCGGCCATGCAGTCGGCCGTTCTCGACCGGCTCGAGCTCAAGTCGGACCTCGACTCGGCGCTGAGCGGCAAGCAGTTCTTCCTCCTGTACCAGCCCATCCTCGATCTCAAGCACACCCGCATCCGCGGCGTCGAGGCGCTGGTCCGCTGGCGCCATCCGACAAGGGGGGTCATCCCGCCGGACGAGTTCATCCCCGTGCTCGAGGACAACGGAATGATCGTGGAGGTCGGCCGCTGGATCCTCGACGAGGCGTGCGCCCAGGCCGCCGTCTGGCACGCGATGGGACACCCGGTGAGCATGTCGGTCAACGTCTCCATGCGCCAGCTGGAGACCGAGGCCCTGGTCGACCACGTCAGCAGCGCCCTCGAGTCGTCCGGCCTCCCACCGGCGTCACTGACCCTCGAAGTGACCGAGTCGACCCTCATGCGCGATGCCGCGGCCACCGTGGCGCGGCTGGAGAAGCTCAAGCAGATCGGGGTCATGATCGCCATCGACGACTTCGGCACCGGCTATTCCTCGATGGCCTACCTTCGACAGTTCCCGGTGGACATCCTCAAGATTGACCGGTCGTTCGTGGCCGAGGTCAACGAGACCCAGGACTCTGCCGCACTCATCCACACGCTCGTCGAGCTCGGACGGACCCTCGGGCTGATCACGCTGGCCGAAGGGATCGAGCACGACTCGCAACTGCAGGCGCTGCGAACCGAGCAGTGCGATAGCGGTCAGGGATTCTTCTTCTCCCGCCCGGTGCCGGCGGTCGACATCGAGGCCCTGTTCACTGCCGCGACGGACGGCAGGTCGGCCGGCCGGGCCCAGCGGACCACGAAGGCCCTGTCCGGCAGGGTCCCGTGAGCCCCGGCGGTACCGCCGGCCGGCCTGCTCACTGCTCGGACATGATGCGTTCGAACTCGACCATCGGGCTGACCGGCACGTGCTCGCTGAGGGTGACCGTGGCCGAGTGGATGGTGGCCGAGCACCGGAACGGCGCGCGGTAGTCGTCGCCCACCGCTGGTCCCATCTCGTACCCGCAGGTCATCCCGGCATTGGTCGCGCTGAAGGCCGCCACCGTGAAGAGGGGGATCCGTCCCTCGGCCACCACCCGACCGTCCACCTCGATCGTCCCGTGCCCGCCCGTGCCCTCCTCGCGCTCGAACCAGTAGGCGATCCGGTGGCGACCCGGACCGACGGGCTCCCGGCCGGTGATGACATGGCGTTCCTTTCCGTAGAGGTTGTGGACGTAGCGCGGACAGCCCTCCCGCAGATGGAGCGAGAAACCGCCCAGGACCGACCCCTGGGCCAGGAGCACACCTTCGGGCGGGACTCCCTCATCGACGGTGACGTCCACCTCGATCACATGTCCGCGGTTCTTCATGTTCGCCGCGACCGTCTCCGGCACCGGCGAGGTCCCCGGGTAGTACGTGAAGCGGAGGCGGGGGGCCCGGCGGTCGGGTTTGGGATGGACCAGGGTGTGGAGCACCCGGTTGTCGAGCGGCAACACCTGGTTGGCCCGTGCCTCCGACCACCAGCGTTCGATCATGGCGGCCAGCCGCTCGGGCTCGCGGTCGGCGAGATCATGGAGCTCGGTGGGGTCGCCGGCCACGTGGTAGAGCTCCCAGCGGTCCTCCTCGAACGGTGCGTTCCAATTGATCCCGTCGTTGTAGAGCGGCCCGATCGGCTTGAAAGTCACCGCCTTCCACCCGTCGTGGTAGATGGCCCGGCTTCCGAACATCTCGAAATACTGGGTGCTCCGTGGCGCCGGGGCTTCTGCGCCGTCGCGGCCCAGGAGCGCGGCGAAGCTGATCCCGTCGACCGGGCTCTGCGGTACGTACTCGATCGTCTCGGGGAGCGGGATGCCGGCCAGCTCGAGCACGGTCGGGAAGACGTCGACAGCGTGGGTGAACTGGCGTCGCACGCCGCCGTCAGGTCCGAACCGCGACGGCCAGCTCACGATGCACGGATCGGCGACGCCCCCTTCGTGGACCTCGCGCTTCCAGCGCTTGAAGGGCGTGTTGCCGGCCATGGTCCACCCCCACGGGTAGTTGTTGTGCGCGTCGGGACCACCCAGCTCCTCGATCCGCCGGGACAACTCGGCGCCGTCGGCCGGATCGAAGTTCTGCAGCCGGTTGTCGTTGATGGAGCCGGTCGGCCCACCCTCGGAGCTCGCACCGTTGTCCGAGACCAGGACGACCAGCGTGTCCTCGAGATCGGCGGTGCGTTCGAGGAAGTCGAATACGCGGGCCAACTGGGCATCGGTGTAGGAGAGGTAGGCGGCGAAGCACTCCATGAAACGGGCCGCCACCCGACGTTCCTCGGCCGGCAGGTCGTCCCAGGCGGGGACCCAGGGCGGCCGCGGTGCCAGTTCCGTGCCCGGCGGCAGGAGACCTTCGTCGAGCTGGCGGGCGAAGGTCGTCGCACGCCAGTGGTCCCAGCCCTGGTCGAAGTGGCCCCGGTAGCGCTCGATCCACGGGCGGGGAGCGTGATGGGGTGAGTGGCACGCCCCCGTGCAGAAGTACAGAAAGAACCGTCGCTCGGGGTCGACGGCGCGCAGGTCGGCCAGCTGGGCGATGGCCTGGTCGGCGAGGTCGGCGCTCAGGTGGTAGCCCTCCTCGATCGTCCCGGGCGAGACGATCGAGTGGTTGTCGTGGTAGAGGGCGGGCACGAACTGATGGGTCTCGCCTCCGTGAAACCCGTACCACCGGTCGAAGCCGCGCGCCAACGGCCAGCTGTGCCTAGGTGCGGCCATGTTGGTCTCGTCGTCAGGGGTCAGGTGCCACTTGCCCACGGCGTACGTCGCGTACCCGTGTTGGCGGAGGACCTCCGACAGGAATCCGTTCTCCTTGGGGACCTCGCCGTTGTACCCCGGAAAGCCCATGGCCAGGTCGGCGACGCGGCCCAACCCGTTTCGATGGTGGTTCCGTCCGGTCAGCAGGCACGCCCGGGTCGGCGAACACAGGGCGGTGGTGTGGAAGTTGGTCAGCCGGACACCGCCGGCAGCCAGGGCATCGATGGTGGGTGTGGCGATGTCGGAGCCGTAGCACCCCAGCTGGGCGAACCCCACGTCGTCGAGGACGACCAGGAGCACGTTGGGTGCCCCGGCGGGCGGGGTGGGGACGTCCGGCCACCACGGTGTGGACGTCCGCCAGTCGTCGCCGATGACTCCCTTGAAGGTGGGGGTTTCCATGATGGCCTCCGCTTCGTCGCGCACGGGCCGGGGCAGTGTCGGGCCCCGATGCGGAACCGATTCTTGCCGCTCCCGTCCAGGGCGACGACCCCGGCCTGGGTTCGGGGCCTGCCCTGCCGGTCGGCTGGGCCACCTCGACCGGGGACGCACCGGTCACACCCATCGCCGGAGCATTGCCTTTCGACCGCACTCGTGCGTCAATTCAGGCAGCGCCCGGTATCCCGGGAGCGGTGAGGAGATGACAATGGTGGGCGAGATCTTCAATACCGGCGGCTTCATCGCCCTGCTCATCCCGCTGGCCTGCCTGGTCCTGGCGCTGTGGGCCCTGGTGGACGCGGCCAGCCGACCCGCCCCGGCGTTCCAGGCAGCCGGCCAGAGCAAGGTCCTCTGGATCGTCCTGCCCATCGCCGGGATCTTCCTGTTCACCATCGTCGGCGGGATCGTGGGGATCGTCTACCTCGCGGTGATCCGGCCCAAGGTGAGGCTCACCCGGTAGACCCTTCCGTCGGGATCCGGGTCGACCGGTCCCGGACGGCGTCGGTGTCGAATCGGGCCATAACCGAGGGCCACCAGTTCCAGCGGCCCAGCAGCTCGACGGTGGCTGGCACGAGCACGGTCCGGACCACGAAGGTGTCGAGGAGGATCCCGATGGCCAAGCCGACCCCGATGACTCGGATCTCCCCGTTTCCCTGGCCGGATCCGCCCACCACCGCCAACACCACGAAGCTCCCAGCGAGGACCAGTCCGGCCGAGGTCACCGTGGGCCCGGTGGCGCCCACCGCCCGCACGACCGCACGGCGCAGGGTCTCGCCTCTCGCTTCCTCACGGATCCTCGTCATCACGAGGATGTTGTAATCCTCGCCCAGCGCCAGCAGGAAGATGAACATCAGGAACGGCAGGAGGAAGATGATGCCGTCCTGGCCGGGGATGATCATGAAGATGATGACCGAGATGCCGAGGGAGGCCAGGTAGGAGAGCAGCACGCTCAGGATCAGGTACAACGGCGCGACCAGGCTACGGAGCACCAGTGCCAGCACCAGTCCGATGGCCACGATGGCGATGGGCACGACGGTGCCGACGTCGTTCTCCGAGATCGAACTGACGTCGTAGAGGGCGGGTGCCTCGCCGGCCATGCCGCTCGCGTCGGCCCCGGCGCGCCGGGCGACGGTGGCCACCGCCCGGCGGATGGGGGGGACGGCGTTGATCGCCGCATTGCTCCCCGGGGTGCCGGCGGCCAGCCCGACCTCCCACTGGACGGTGTGACCGTCCGCACTGATGTAGCGGGCGGTGGTCAGATAGGTCACGTAGTCGGCCGCCGAGATGCCCGAGCCGGGCGGCGGCGAGAGGGAAGTGGTGACGAGGGACTGGGCCGATCCAAAGGGACGGGCCTCCCGCTCGATGGCGGTCAGCTCCGAAGGTGTGAGCGCCGCACCGTTCGGGTCGAGCGGTCCCGCTGTCGTGGAGAAGGCACGGGTCTCCCGCAGCCCTTCGGTCGCCGTCGCCAGCTGATCGGGGTCGTCCCAGACCGAGACCGGGAAGTGCATCACGATGTTCGTGGGGTTGGCACTCGACTGGGGGAAGTACGCGGCCAGATCGGCGTTGCCCATGGCCGCGTCCGTCCCGGACGGCGCGGAGAGGTCGCCACCGAAGCCCGTCGGACGGAAGCCAAGGGCGAACAGCGCCAGGGCGCCGAGGGAGAGGACCCCCACCGTCAGGGTCCACACAGGACGCCGGACCAGGCGGGCGGCGACCCGTCCCCAGAGCCCGTCCGAACGGTCCCGGGGCAGCGTTCTGGTGGGCCAGAAGACGGCCCGGCCGAAGATGGCGAGCAGGGCCGGCAACAGCGTCAGGCCGGCCGCCAGCATGGTGGCGATACCGATGGCCAGGGGAAGACCCAGGTCGTGGTAGAGCCCGAAGCTCGCCGCCAACAGGGTCAGGAGTGCCACGATGACCGTCGCCCCCGAGGCGGTGATGGACTCGCCCACCCGGCGGACGGCGTGGGCCACCGCGTCGGCGGGCTCACTGCCGGCGAGGAGTTCCTCGCGCACCCGGAAGACGAGGAAGAGGCCGTAGTCGGTGCCCGCCCCGAGCACCAGGACGATCAGGAGGATCTGGGTGAAGAAGGACACCTGGAGCACACCGGCGCTCCCGAGAGCGCCGATGAACGAGCCCGAGAGGAGGAGCACGAGGACGGCGGGTAGCAGCGTGACGAGCGGCGCCAGTACCGCACGGAAGATGACCAGCAGCAGAAGCACGATGAAGACGATCGAGGCGTCCTGGATCTCCTTGCCCTGCTTCATCGACTGCTTCTGGCTTGCGGCGTCGGTGGCCAACTGGCCGGCCAGGTGCACCTGGAGGTCGGCCGGCAACGCCACCTCGGCGACCGCCGCGTGCAGATGGTCGATCAGGATGGTGCTCTGTCCCTCGTCGAAGGGGGAGACGGACGAGACGAACAGGAACTCGGCCGCCCGGTTGTCCGGAGAGGTCTCCAGGAAGTGGGCGGACAGCTCCGACGGCACCCGCTCGAGACGCTGCAGGACGTCAGCCATCGCAGTCCGGTCGGCGGCATCGAGGCCGCCGCCTGCCGTGACCGCCACGATCGGAACCTGGCTGTGCGTCTCCGACCCGATGAGCGGTTCCGCGAGGCGCGCGGCCAGGTTGCTCGGTGCACTGGCCGGCAGAAAGGCACCGTTGTTGTCATTGACCTGGCTGGCCAGCGTGGGAAGGGTCACCAGTGCAACCACCACCCCCGCGATCCAGGCGATCACCACCACCCACCGGAAACGCACGACGCCGCGACCGAGGGCGGAGAAGAAGCGGCTCATGGGTGGTCCATCCTTCCGGCCCGAACTGAAGATGCCCCTCGAAGCCCCGTTGACGACCCCAACCGAGTGTAGGTGCGCGGTGCGAACGGGAACCAGTTCGCACCGGCTGCACCATGCGGTGTCGAGCGCCCGATACGACGCCGACCGTCGCGCCACCGCTCTGTGTCATGAGCGTGAGCTCCTCAGCGGTGGCCGGGGTGCTTCCACCCGGCTCGGCACCCCCGAACGGCTCACGTGGAGCCCAGGAGGAGCATGTCCAGCACTCTCAGGTCGAGAGTGCCAGTACCCCTCACGGACGATTCCGGCACGACTCCAGGGCGCGTTCCGGTGGGCGGATGGCGACGGCCCGCCGAATCTGTGACACCGTATCCACATGGTGGAACAACGACGATCGGGAAAGCTGGTGCGGGACAAGATCCCCGACGTCATCCGGCGGTCGGGGGGCCACCCGCACACCGCGTTGCTGAGCGACGAAGAGTATGACCTCGCCCTTCAGGCCAAGCTCCACGAAGAGATCGGCGAGCTGCTGGCCGCCCCCGCGGACAGTCGCACCGAGGAACTGTCGGACGTCGTCGACGTGCTCTACGCCCTGGCCGAGCACTACGGCATCGACTGGGACGCCGTCGAGGCCGTCGGCCTCCGCAAGCGGCACGAGAAGGGCGGATTCGAGGGACGGGTCTGGCTGGAGGACGCTCCGCTGGAATGAGGCGGTCCCCCGTCACCGCCCCGCCGCATTGGAAGCCGCGACGACGTCATGCCCATCGCCACGGCGATGGGCATGACGCGTTGGCCTGGTCGCCCGGTCCGGCACCGGGCGGTGTCGATCAGAAGACGTGATTCACCACTTTCGCGGCATAGCCGGGTAGGGCGGCCTCGATCGCGCCAGCCTCGGTGGAGGTGAGCTTGTGCGCTGACACCGCGTGGGCCAGCTCGGCGTCGGCCGCCGACTCGAGGGAATTGGTGACGGTGGTGGTCGCCACGCCGTGTTCGGCCGCCACCTGCTCGATCGACTTGCCCGACTTGAGCTCGCTCGCCAGGTCCGTGGGCGCCACGCCGATCGCCGTGGCGCTGGTCGAGAGGACGGCCTGGCGGACCGCACGGCGGTGGTGACGAAGCCACGCGGCCAGGGGATGGCTCGTGGACGGCGAGGCGGAAGCGGCGGTGGCAGCGGCGGGTGGGGTGCTTGCGTAGGCCGTGCCAGCGGCCGCCACTCCGCTCAACAGCGTCCCTCCGACGACGATCGACGCAAGGGTCTTCTTGAACATGTTGTACTCCTTAATGGGCTTCGGTGATTGCTGCCAACCTAGGGTTCGAACGTGAGGGACGGATGTGGCAGTTGTGAGTGTTCCGTGACGCCGCGCCCAACCGAACCTTCAACCGAGGATGTTGACGGCCCCGCCGTGATCTGGTGGTGATCGATCCATGTGGGGCTACCGTCTCCACTCCCTGGCGCGCCGCACCTGGGCGGGCGAGCCGGGATCCCAGCCGGATCAGCTCCTGCCCCTCGTCAGGACCCGCGGGATCATGTGAGGAGGACGCGGACCACACGAAGCAGCTCGTCCGGGACCATTCGAATCCTGGACGTCGCCTCGTTCAGGCTGACGAGGCGGACCTCGTCGCCGTGCAGCGCGGTCATCACGGCCGAGGCGTCGTCGTGGGCGGCGTCCACCGCGGCAACACCGAAGCGGGTGGCGAGGAGCCGGTCACCCGCAGTGGGAGTTCCCCCGCGTTGGACGTGACCGAGCACGACAAGCCGGCTCTCGAAACCGGTGCGTTGCGCGAGCTCAGAGCGAACCCGTTCACCGATCGCCCCGGCCACGATGGTGCCGGTCGGACCCTCGACCGGGCTGAAGTCGAGCGTGCCAGGCGAAGGCACCGCCCCCTCCGCCACGACGACGATCGAGAAGCTGGCCCGCTGATGCCGGTGGCGCAGCATGGCCGCCACCTCCTCGATGTCGAACGGATCCTCCGGCGTCAGGATCGCATGGGCGCCACCGGCGATGCCGGCGCAGACGGCGAGCCATCCGGTCCGATGGCCCATGACCTCGACGACCATCAGGCGGTCATGGCTCTCGGCGGTGGTGTGGATCCGGTCGACCGCCTCGCTGGCCGTCCACAGCGCGGTATCGAAGCCGACGCTCCGGTCGGTGGCCAGAACGTCGTTGTCGATGGTCTTGGGGATGCCGATCAGGCGCACGCCCCGAGCGGCGATCAGAGCCGCTTCGTGGAGGGTCCCATCGCCACCGACCACGATAAGCGCACCGATGCGATCACGTTCGATCGTGTCGAGCACCCGCTCGACCGCGCCCATGTGGTCGTGCGGGTGGTAGCGCGACGTCCCGAGCAGCGTCCCGCCGGTCGTCAGGATGGCGTGCGTCGACTCGCCGGTGAGCTCGACGCTGTCCCCCTCGACCACCCCCCGCCAGCCGTGTCGGTACCCGACGACATTGCCCCCGTAGGTGCCCTCGGTGGTTCGCACGACCGCCCTGATGACCGCGTTGAGACCTGGGCAGTCCCCGCCGCCGGTCAGGATGCCGAGACGCACCGTGTACCTCGACCGTTCGGTCGGGAGCCCGCCGTTCCCGGGGCGACGATCTCCGGGCGACCCGGACGTCGGAGCCGGGCGGGCGTTGCCATTAGAGGTGCCATCCTCACAGGTTGCGACCTCTCGCCCGTGTCGAACAGGGGCGAAGGTCCCAGCGGTGTCGGCGCCGGAATGGCCGCCGGAAGGCGGAAGGGCTGGGTTGCCCGTCGCCGGGTGACGGGTGCGATCTCCCGGCGACAAGAACCCGGGCACTACAGCGGGATCTCGTCGTGCAGCGCGCCTGCGACTTGCATCGCTGGCGGGTTCGCTCCCATCGACTCCGCCTGGAGCGCCAGGCCGGCGTCGGAGGACCACGCCGTTCCCATGCGGGCGTGGGCCCGCATGTTCTCGAGCTCCCACGTGGAGGCCACCATGCCGCTCGCCATCCCTGCATAGGTCAGCTGGATCCCGTGAGCGTTGACCGCCTCGTGGACCTCGACGAATTCGCAGACCTCCGGCGCTTGCGAGAGGAACTACTCGACGCGGCCGGGGTTGACATGGTTGGTGTGCACTTCGAGGATTCCGCCCGGTCCAGGCTTCGGTTCATGCCCGCTCGGCATCTCCATCGCGACGTTGAGCCCGTAGAGCACGAAGCCGGACGGGTCAGACCGAAGAGGCACCCGTGCTGGAGCCGTCGGCCAGCTGAGCAGCCGAGGAGATCCTTGGGCCGGGTGGCCCTGGCGGAGCCACCCCGACTCACGGCGGGAGTTGATCACCAGGTCCTACATGAAGGTGTCTCTCAGGTACGTGAACTCGATGGCGCTGGCCACGGTCCATGATGGCCGTGTCCATGACACTCGGCAGGAGCCCGTAGATCCGGACCAGCCCAGCGGGGGTCGCGTCTTCCGCGCGCTGATCGCTCGCACTCGGTCGATACCCATCGCAGGGTACCTCGATCACCGTCTGACAGTCACCTCAGCATCCTGTCGCGATCTATGCATTCTCCTTGCCCCCTTGTCCAATTTGCCGTCGCGGATGTACGGTGTGCTTACTCCAATACCACGGAGTGCAATACCGACGACAAGGGCAAACCCTCCGCGAGGAGGGGACGCAAAACTACGGGACTCCACGAGTTGGCCGGGCTGCCGAATCGATTGAGTGAATCTGGTCATTCCCAATCGCGCCCGCCTCTCGGAGAGGGGGGCAATTCACCAGATTCGGGACGTTCATGGCCATCGCACGCGCTTTTGGCGATTGACCAGCTCACGCTTTCTCTCCCTCGGAGTGGGTCTGGCTACCATGACGCTCGCTCTGACGGCAGCCTTCTCGACGAATGCACTCGGTTTGGCCAACGCGGCGGTCCCGGCGAGCACGGCCGGTCAAGGGACGACGCCATCCAGCACCATTCCTCCACGGACGCTGGGCACCTCATCCACCGTGCTCAACGGTGTGAGTACTCCGGTGCAGTCGACCACGCCGACGACCCTGCCGCACATTCCTCCCATCCCGACGCCCAGGGGAGCGACCACGCCGACGACTCTGCTGCAAACCACCACCACCACGGCGCCGACGAGGATCACCACGCCTGCGACGGTTCCGCAGGCCCCCCCACGACGCAAGCCGGAGCCACGGCGGCCACGTCACATGCCGTGCCGCCACCACCAACGACACCGGTGAGTACAACTACGACTCCGACTACCGAGGCTGGAACCGGAGCTGGAACCGGAGCGGTGACTGCGCCTACAGCTGCACCCATTCCCTCGAACTGTTCCGCCGATGTGTCCGCGGCCCTCACCGCCGAACTCGACTCCCTGCCGTCCGGTTCGGTGTTCTCGTCACCTCCAGGAGCCTGCTACCTCGTCGACGAAGGGGTGGAGATCTCCCATCCGTTGACGATGACCGGGGGCACCTTCGTGGATGAATCGTCGACAAGCACGCCGTTAGGATCCGGGCATTTCAGGCCCATCATCGAAGTGCTGGATACGTCGCACGTGACCATCTCCAACATGACGATTGAGGGAGCCAACGCTACCGGCGCGTACCATCCATTGCTGATCACCGAGGCGGGAATCAAGGTTCTCTCTTCATCGAACGTGATACTCGACAACATCAGCGTCATGGACACCTTCGGTGATGGGTTGGAGCTGATGGCGGACCTGGGCCATCGCATCGCGACTCCGGATACCGCTTTGGTGGTGGTGGACAACTACACCACCACCAATGCGGGAAGGCAGGGCATGACGTTTGCCGAGGTCGACCACGCCAGCCTCACCAATGTTCACGTCATCTCCTCCGCCGACGACAGCTTCGATTTCGAATCTGACGAGCCCGGTCTCGGGTCGGGCAACGTGGACATCAGCGACTGCACGTTCCAACACGGATTCAATGTGGTCGAGAGCCTCACCGGCCCGGTGTCAGTCACCGACTGCGCCGGTGCCAGCTGGGCCACCATCGAGGACGCGAAGGCCGACGAGCCGGTCACGTTCACGAATGGTTCGCTGGAGTGCGAGGTCCGAGCGCCTCGGCCATGCATCATTCAATGGGGCGGCACGCTGACCTTGGACCGGATGGCGTTGACACGCCACCCGTCAAGAGAGGTCATGACAAAGCCTGCCTGGTACGTCAGTCGTGGCAGCCATCTCTCGATGATCGACTCGACAGTCATCGGTCCCAGGGGCATCAAGGATGCGGGGTCAGCCGTCTCCTTCTCCAAGTGAGCGGCGAGAGGGGGTACAACGTCCGACATGGACCAGTCGAAGCATCCCTCGACCCAGTGCCTCTGACCCGCTCGGCCCACTTGGCACTGGTCGCCGCCGACTTCCGGCTGTGACCCCGGCCGGACTGCTCGCCGGGCGCAGGGCGGAGGAGCTTCAGCCGCCTACCGACTCGCCGATGGGACGAGCGAGCGCACACCACCAGGGGTAGCGCTTCCGGAGTTTCCGCTCGGGTTGCCGTTCCTCGACGATTTCGAATCCCGCGTGGTGGACGAACTCCCTCAGGCACTCTGCGCTGAAATGCCACACCCCGCGGCCGCCGCGGATGCTCGAGAGGCCCTGAGCGGTCTGGTCGCTCCTTACACGAAAGCTGGCGACATTGCCCTTGTCAGGAAGCACCGACGACGTCTGGAGGATCATCCACGCTCCTGTCACCTTGCGCACCTGGTCGAGCACGTAGGGGGGATCAGCGATGTGGTAAAGGCCACCCAGCACGAGGCTGCAGTCGAATACATCCTTCACCTGCGTCCCGATGTCGTAGACATCGCAGACCTGGAAATCGAGCGGGCACGGGCTGGCATCGTGTGCCTCGAGAATGCGTGCCAGTAATGTGGCGACCTGCACCCTGCCCGGTGAGAACTCCAAGCCTTTCACGGAGCGAGCGCCTAATTGGGCTGCCAGGATCGACCAGCCGCCGTTCGCTGCAAACGTGTCGAGCACGGAAGCGTTCGGCACGACCTTCTCGACCCAATCGAGAAGCATCTCCTTCTTCAGCGTGTTGTTGGGCTCGAGAATGTTCGCCCGGGGGTGCGTCGGTGACTCCGCGTTGCGAAATGCAACCTTGGTGAACCAGTCATCGGCGTTCGTCTCAGAGATGGCCTCAATCTCCTCAGGAGTGAGGTCGATATCCAGTCGAATCATGCCCAACCTCGATCGTCGGCGGGCCCTTCAGGCCGCAGCGCGGGAGCGTACCACGGGCATTCAGCCCGGTCCCGAAACAGGACCGGTCTCATTGCGATTGGCTCCGGCCCTGGTCGATGCCGTGCGCGCTGCCCGTCCTTTCGGTCCCCTGGCTGTGGAGAAGGATGACCAGGGCCCCCCTGCGTCGGCTCGCGCAGCGGCTGGGTTCCAGCCGATTCACTCCCATGGAGAACGGCGTCGGCTCGTGCCCACCTTGAGCAACCGACGGAGTGGCGTCACGCCTGGGTGGTCCGGTCACTCTGTCATGTCCTCCACGGCGGCGACACGTCCGGCTGTCCACATGCGTTCCTCCGTCGGACCCGGCACCTCAACCCTCGACCGTGGGGTCGGGTCAGCATGAGCCTCGAGATCGTGGCGGGATACGGCTTCATCGAGGGGTGGCCGGACCCGCACTTGCATCGCCTGGGCACCGTGAGCGGACGGAGCGAGTGTGGAGAGGAGATGACGATTGTCCCACCTATGCCGAACGTGCCGCTCTGTGAACGCTGCAAACGGATGGAAGAATCCGAAACCCGTCGCGCGCCGATCCCATCTCGCTAGAGGTCTGCGCCGCCGTAGTGGCCCACCGATGATGGGTAGGTTCAGATGCCGAAGGATTCAAAACTCGGGGTCACGTGGGCGGTGCCTTCAGGACAAACGTTGTAGGGGATCGGCAGTGTGAGAACTAAGGGGGCGTTGGCCGCGCCCGCAAATGATCCGGTCAAGGAGACACCGGCAGGGAATGTCAAGACCATATCGCCAGCGGTACTGTTGCTGTACGTGAGACCGGTGGCATCTGGATTGGAGATTGAATTCGGATTCGCCTCTCCGCACTGGGCTGAGACGGATCCCGTGGACCCAGGGACCGCGGGCGTCGTGTCCGACGGATGTGTTCCAATCTTGGATCGTGGCGAGTTGCTGAAGACGCTCCTTGAAGCCGTGGAGTGAGAGCTAACTGGCCTGAATCTCGACTGCCTCCGAACTGCCGGGTTGGCGGGGCAGAACGGCCTGTTGTCGGGTGGCCCGGATCGTGACGGTCGCGAGCTCGCCCTCGTCACATCCGATGGCGACTGCCGTGTGGGTTGCCTTGTGAGGGTCGATTCCGATGATCACGGTCATGAGTACCTCCTGGTTGGTCGGTTAGGAACCGCCAGGGCCCTCCTGATTCAGATCGTGGTGCACGTTCCTCTTTCGAGCCACTCGGCGGCAAGGTCCCGACGGGGAGCCCTTCGTTCGTAAGCCAAGCGACATCAGTCGCCAGCAGGCACAAGGAGAGCAACCCCGCCAGGGTCCTCTCAACGCTACGAATCACATGCAGCGTCTGCCGTCAGTCTCAATCAGGCGCGAGTGGGGCAGCCCCGGACTGGCCCTCAGGATGGTGAATGCCTATCACCGTGCCGGAGGATTGGGCCGATGCCTCCTGCATGGGCACTCTAGCGATCTCCATCTCCATCGTCATGCTTGTGGGTGTGATCCTCCACATCAGCAACGCCACCATGACGAGGCGTCACAATGCGAGCGAGCGGGCGCGCACATACCGACTTCGTGGGTGTCGCAGAGATCGTCCCGCACCGGCTCGATGAGCGGCCCATTCCAGGAAGGCTGCTCATCAACGCTGACGGCCCTCAGAGGCTCACCTTCGTGCCCGGTGCGAGCTTGATTCCGGTGGGATGCTCGGCGCCGCTGTAGTACTTGAAGTGCATGCACACATAGGCCGAGATCGCGTCACCGACAGCCGGGATGCCGGGACCGGATGTGCTGGCGGCGGCCACCGTGCTGGTCCAGTGCACCTCCTCGGAGATTCCCGTGCAGGGTCCGCGAGTGCCCAAGAAGAACAATGTCGACTGTCCGAGGGTGGTCGTTGCACCACTGCTGGCCCACGTCAGGACGTCAAATCCGAAGTCACCGCCCGGCTGGCTGGCGGACGCGTAACCCGCGCCCGCATTTGGCGCACATTTCGAGATCTTGACCGTGGTCAGTGCCGACCCTGACAGTTTGGAGCAGGTGACACTGCTCCCACCGACCGCAGCCACCGAGGTGCTCGCACCGGCACTTCCCGAGGAGATGGCGACCGACCCCATACTCAGAGCCACAAATGCGACGAGCAGCACGCCGCGCGCCCGCCATCCCGCCCGAGGGAGTCCTCGGAACCTGTTGCTTCCACCCATGAGGCGCCTTCCAGGTCATGGCGCCCCGACGATCAGCTGCGCACTGCGAGGCTCGCACCTGCCGATGGGCCCGTCAAGCGCCTCGACCTTACAGTCCACCGGACGACCGGGTCCACTCGTGCCGGAGCACCGGCGTGGCCGCCATCCCGGTCCGCGAGTTCACCGTTCAGGTTTGCCCTTCGGCGTACCTGTCACCTATCGCCGGCTGTGGGTGCATTATCTGCGGCCGAGTGCTTGCCGCCCGCTAACTGACCTCGACCGGCACTTGAGGGATACCCCCTCGCTGCCGCTTGCTAGCGATGAAACCAAAACCGGCCGGGGCATAGTCTCGTGACCATGGGCCGTCAAGACATCGTGGAATCGAGAAACCTCGCCGACCTCTATGAGCTTCCGCTCATCGACTGGGAAAGCATTGAGGTACGGCTCGACAGTGGGGTGACCCAGGCACCGGGCACAGGAGGACCAGATCGTCACACCTGCTGGCTGGCGACCATCAACCACGACGGCAGTCCCCATCTGACTGGAATCGGCGCTGTGTGGTTCGACGGCGCATTCTGGTTCGAGACCGGTGCGCAGACGCGCAAGGGCACGAACCTCGCCCGAGATCCGCGCTGCACACTCAGCCTGGCGCTGCACGAGTTCGACCTCACCCTGGACGGGACCGCCGAGCTCATTGCAGACCCCGCGACAGTCGCCACGCTGGCGGGGCGGTGGAACCTTCAAGGCTGGCCCGCTGAGGTGGACGATTCGGGCATTGCGCTCACCGCCGAGTACAGCGCTCCTTCAGCCGGCCCACCGCCTTGGAGGATCTACAGAATCCATGCGCTGCAAGCGACCGCCCTCGCGACAGTCGGCGTTGGAGGGGCCACTCGTTGGAAGTTCTCTCAGATCTAACTGATTCCGAGAGGTGCCCCGTATCACCGGCTCGGGGTGCGTTATCTGCGGGTCCGCGCTTGCCGCCCGCTAGCTGCCCTCGACCGGCACCTCGGGGATAATCAAGGTGGCGTCCAAAGGCGAACTAGTGAGGCGACTTGGCCGCTCCGAACCAGTTGGCAAGGGCTTCAGTGAACCCAGCGTCCTTCGTCTCTCCCACCCACGCAACATGCCCGTCGGGTCGGATCACAACCACTTGCGGAGACGCAACTACCCCGAGGACCGGAAGCTCCCACACCCCTTCGTAGCGAGCGTCAATAAGGCGGACTCGATCTGACCACGGAGAAATGTCGAGGCTGCCGGGCTCCCCGAAGTTGAGGAGCAACGGTCCTGCGTCATGCAGCAGAGTGGAGACACGGGTGGGACCATCCGCTGTCTCAAGGTCCAGGTCGGGCATGCGCCGCCCGAGTACCGGGTGTCCTTCGCCGAAGTCGTAGTGAATGTCGAGTCCAGAGAGCATGCCAGCGATGTGTTTCCGTGGCTCGTCCATGGCAAGCAGTTCGGTCATGGTGTCCTGAAGCGCCTTGTGGCGGGGGTCAGCGCTCACCAGTGCAACTTGGGCCATGGTGTTGTGCAGGACTCGGGCTCCGACTGGGTGGCGCTCGGCGTGGTAGGTGTCCAACAGGTGTTCGGGTGACACACGCTTGACCACTTGGGCCAGCTTCCAACCAAGGTTCACAGCATCCTGCACGCCAGTATTCAGGCCCTGACCGCCCTGGGGTGGGTGCACATGCGCAGCGTCCCCTGCTAGGAGGACTCGGCCTTGGCGATAGGAGACGGCTTGCCGGGTCATGTCGGTAAACCGTGAGATCCAGGTCGGGCTGTGCACTCCGAAGTCGGTCCCGTAGGTGGCAACGAGCGCCTCGCTCAGGTCTTCCAGTGTGGGGTCGCCCGAATGATCGACCTCCCGCTCGACCAAGACAACCCGGAAAGGCCCACCACCTTCCGCTCGGTTGACGGGACCGATGCCTCCTCCCTCGGGGCGCATGCCGATCTCTGGTTCGTCTTCCATCTCCACCTCAGCGATCATCCAACTGGTGGA
>JBKQRT010000255.1:0-4706 GCA_052143895.1 Acidimicrobiales bacterium
GAGCGACCCCTCCGATGGACGAGCTGTCTCGCACCGATCGATCCACTCTCCGACGTCTCCCCAAGCGCGGGGTTTAAGACCGTGCCTCGATCGATTCGATCCTGGACGAGGGTCTGATCTGCCATGTAGGCTTTGTCGTGGACGGGCAGCCGCACGTGATCCCAACGATCCATGTACGCGTTGGCGGGGAGCTTTTTTTCCACGGTTCGCCCGCGAGCCGGATGCTCAGGGCCCTGGGGCAGGGAGTCGAGGTTTGTGTCACGGTCACCCTCGTTGACGGCCTGGTGCTCGCCCGATCGGCGTTTCACCATTCCATGAATTACCGGTCGGCCGTGGTCTTCGGCACAGCTCGGCCGGTGGAGAACTCCGAAGACAAGCTTCGGGTTCTTCAGGCGCTTACGGACCACCTGATCAGAGGACGCTGGAATGAAGTCCGTCCCCCTTCCCCGGCCGAGTTGAAGGCGACGCTCGTGCTCTCATTGCCAATCAGTGAAGCGTCGGCCAAGGTCCACACTGGACCGCCGGTGGATGACGAGGCCGACTACGATCTGCTGGTCTGGGCGGGTGTCCTTCCCCTCAGCCTGGCCGCGGCCGAGCCCGTGGCTGACCCCAGACTGGCTCAGGAGTGTGTCGTTCCCGGTTACATCAGGAACTACCGCAAACCTGGCCCTGCATTCTGAGCCGTCTGTCATCCGGCACGGCGCGTCACCTGGCTCGCACTGACAGGCAAGTTGATCCGACCATCGCTCCCGAAGAACGGCGGGTACGCGAGCTGAGAGTGTGAACGCGCGGGTAAGAACCGCCTCTCTGAATTGACGGGCTGACCATACTCGCTTAAGATGCCGCCTATGAAGCCATGTTGTGCACTTGACCAGGGAGGGTCTCATGAGCCGGCGATTCGTTGCATCATTGACCTGCGTGGTCCTTGCCACTCTTCTTGAGGCACCAGGAAGAGCGAGCCCAATTCAGTACACGGCCTCGCTCACAGTCCCCTTGATGTATTGGCCGACGACTCTGCAAGTTGATCCCCAGAACGGCGGCTCCTACGCGCTCCCCCAGGCATCGGCTCAATCCGCCTTCTCGCGGTATGATTACACCTCGGGAGGGGCTCCCCTTGACGGAAACGTCGTGGTCACGTTTCACGCAACGGATCCCGCCAATCCTGCGACGGATCTCGGAACGGTCGCCGTTACTGTCCCGTATCATGGCGGAGTCGGTGGCGACGGTTGGACAGCCGATCTTCAGGGGGGGTACTTCGGAACAGGAAAAAACTCGGCCGTGAATCTCTCGCCGCCCGGAACTGTGCTTCCGGCCCCGCTTCTCGACCTTCTCTCGCACCCAGATCGGGTCGGGCTGCAAGCCGTCGTCGACGGAGGATATGAGAGCACTCTCGACGCGACGATGTACATCGGAGGAATGGTCGCTCCGGCACCGATTCCCGAACCAACTGTCCTGGCCACGCTGGCACTGGGGATGGGAGGGCTGCTTCTGCATCGCCTCCGTCGCTCCGGGGCATCACGACGAGCATGAAGCTGCCCTCGAACCCGTCGGCACCGTCAAGAGTCAGAGCAGGTTCAGCGATCGATTGTCACTACCTCGTAGATGTCATTCGCCGGTACCTCGAGGTTTCGCCTTTGTCGATATGGTTCAATAGCACGGCCGGGCCAACCTTGGCCCCGGCGCTGCAAGGCCCAGGAACAAGACGGCCATGAGGCCGAATGCACACCGGATTGACCCGGTGGAACGATGGGAACGAACGTCTGTTGCTCTTGCCATTTCAACCCCGATCTGGAATAAGGCTCGATCAATCGCTCTTGGATGGACCGGGTCTGCGTGGAACGGTCATCTCGAGGAAGACGCCAAGAAGGATCTCGCGATCATGCTGTCACTTATCGTGCTCTTGGGTATGGGACTTGTCCAGGATGGCGACCGGAAACCGACCGAAAGCGAGCTCCGGAGCGCTCACCAGATGCTTTCCGGTGTCTGGCAAGTCGTTGCGGTGACCGACAACGGGGATTCGATCGGACCCGAGCTGATCCGGCGGAAAGTTGTCCAGAACGGCAAGGTCAGCATCGGCAACCGCGTCATCACTCACGTGAACCCCGACACTGGTGAGACCCGGACGACCGGTTACATCATCAATCCGCTCAAGTCGCCGAAACAGATCGACCTGATCACCCCGGAAGAGCGAATCCTGCCCGGCATCTACAAGTTCGAGGGCGACGACCTGGTGGTCTGCTTCTCGAGCCGCGAGGGTCGGGACCGTCCTGATGACTTCATCTCTCCAAGCGACTCGTTCCGGACGCTCCTCCGCATGAAGGTGGGCGGCAGCACGCCAGCGGTCACCTCGAAGCCTGAGGCAACCGTGCCGTGGGACGGTGGTGTGACGGCTGGCAGGACGAGGACGGCCTCGCTGACCAGTCCGGTGAAGACCTACAACGACCGCAAGCCCACCCAGGGAGAGCTGACCCGCGATCGCGACCTGCTGGGCGGCACCTGGCAGATCCAGTCGATCGTCGATGAAGGCGAGACCCTCTCGGCCGACATCATCCGCACCAAGATCGCCGAGGATGGCCGGGTCCGGATCGGCGTCCGTGGCGCGTCGGTCATTTCCCCACGTGACGATCAGAAGCGCCTCTGGGCGTACCGGATCGATCCGTCGCAGTCTCCCAAACATATCGACGTCACCACCCGGTTCGATACGGTGCTGAAGGGCATTTACACCTTCGATGGCGACCGGCTGCTCTTCTGCGTGGCCAAGACCGAGGACGATCCCAGGCCGACGACATTCGAGGCGTCGAGCGGTTCGGACCGGATGCTCTACCGGATGAAGATGGTCGAGGACGATCCCGCGCCGGCACAGCCGCCGGTCAAGGTCCAGGCTCCCAAGCCCGCGCCACAACCCTCGTCCGATGAGCTGGCCCGGCGCCGCGAGCAGAAGATCCGGGAGATGCTGGCCGGCTCGTGGTCCATGACCGACAAGAAGGGCAACTTGGTGGCCGTGTTCCGTGCCGATGGCACCTTCACCTCCACCCGCACCTTCGCCAAGCGGCGTCTCTTCGAGCCCGACACGACGACCAACAACGGCTCGTGGGCATACGGCCAGGGCATCCTCTCGGCGCGAGTCACCGGCACCACCGACCGGGACATGCTGGGCTATGGCTTCGTCGGCCGCCTTCAGTCCATCGGCGACGACGCCATGGTCACCGCCGACAACACCGGCAAGCTCTTGACGTTGCGGAAGCTGCGGTAGCCGAACCGCTCCGGCGGAAGCCAGAGCCGGATTCTGGATTCTGGCGACCGCCGCGCGCCTGAGGCTGGGCTTCACACTCCGCGGACCAGGTTGGCCCCGATAGACGATCAACAACGAGTGACAGCCCTTTCCCCTGCACCGTGCGCGGCCACTTCCCGTTGCTCGACGCCAGCGCCAGCGGGGACGAGCCTTGCCTGTTGTGGGAGCGATCGCAGGGGGCTAGGCTAGCAAGTGTTGTCGGAGGGTTGTGAGTGCAGCGGCATCGAGGGGAATCTCGGCGGAACTTGGGGCGTGCTCAGGTGGCGGCGAGAAACTGAGTCAACCACGAGCATGACGGAAAGCAGCAAGCGGGTAAAACGCACCATCGAGGAGCTGCTGGCCCACCAGCGGGATGATCTGCGATTGCGGGATCACCTGGAAGGATTGCGTCGAGACGTGGCGGTGCCGGGGTTGACCTGGTTCTGGGGGCCTGAGCTGTATCGGCGGAACCGCGTCGTGTTCCGCGAATTCATCCTGGCCCACTTCTCGGACTTCGAGCAGGGAGGAATCCAGGGATGGCGGCGCGTGAAGTGGCAGGAGCATGAGCAGCGGCTGCAGTCCTGGCTCGACGAGGCGCGGCGGAATCGGGATCCATGGCTGTCCCGCCGATTGCTGAAGTGGAAGTTTGCCGGGGAACGGTGGAATCTCGATAACGAAGCCTGGTGCCGCGAACTCGTCCGGGAGTATCAAGCGGCGAAGGGTCCGGCCGCGCAAGCGGTCGTCCTCGACGAGTTCGACGAATGTTTCAGCTCGACGAGCCGACGGCCCTGGCGCTCTACTCCGTCAATCGCGCGACGTCGAGCTTTCTGCTGAGGCACCTGCCGCGGAGGTTCAGCTTCTGGGGCGGCGAGAAGCGCGCGATGTGGCGACGAATGATCGAAGCCAGCCTCGAGGCCGCCGATCTTGAGCTGGCGTTCACGCTCTATCGCCGCCAGGTCGACCTCGAGGAGTGGCGACGCGACGTCGAGCGGCTGGCCGACGAGATTGCCGATCCCGCGCGGCTCTGCGATGAGCTCCGCAAGCGCCATCCGGAGGGGTGGGGACTGAAGCTTGGCGATGGGGTGATCGCGCTGCTGCGGAAACTTGGACGCGATGTGATGCCGTATGTCCGCGAGAAGCTGGAGAGCATCGTCGGAGGCTGGTACGGAAGCTCACCGGAGCCGCTGCTCGAGCTGGCTCGCCAGCGCGGCTGGTGGGACCTGTGGTCCGCGGTCGTCCGTTCGGCAAACGTTCCGAAGTACTTCAACGAGGAGACCCGCCGCGTTCTTGAGGAGGCTGGGCTCGACGACACGACTCGCGTCGAACGGCTGAGGACCCTGGCCGGAGTCTCGCGGGAGTGGAACTGGCCGGGAGTCGGTCTTGCTCGAGTCCATGCGCTTCAGGACGACATCGCGACCCGGCTGTACCGGCGGTA
>JBKQRT010000256.1:0-18709 GCA_052143895.1 Acidimicrobiales bacterium
ACCAAGGTGGCGGCGTCCCCACCACTGAACCGGGCCGGCTCGAAGGCGGAGACGAACCAGGCGATGGCCTCGACCGCCGCCAGCAGGCCGGACGCCTCCGACCCCTCCCCCGGCACAGCCGGCACGACCGGCACGGCCGGCACGGCCGGCACGGCCGCCTCCGACCCGGGCACCGGCGGTGCGGCAGCAGAACGAGGGGCTCGACTGGTCACCTGACCATCCTCCCAGAAGGCTGTGACACACACCCACAGACCATGGGGGGCCATGGGAGGACACGAGGTGGGAGTGACGCTCTACGGGTCCGCAGGGGACCGGATCGGGAACGGAGGGCTCAGCGATCCGGAGCAGATACCTGCATCGGGCCTAGGGCCAAGGCCCCCGACCCGGCGCCAGGTGCCGATCAGCTCCCGCCGTCTAGATCTCGCCCCGCGCCTCCTTGGCGTACCGGGCGGCCAGCTGCCTCGAGAATCCCCAGCTCCGGCCCAGCGACCCGATGGTCATTCCCTCTTCGAGCCCGGCGGCGAACACGGCGCGCCGGACCTCATGGCGGCTCTTCTCCACGGCGTCCAGCGCTTCATTGACCAGGTTCCGAGAAATGGCGGGTTGGACGATCGCCAGAGCTGTCGCCACATCCGTGCCCGAGTCGACCTTCCTCAGCGCACGGCGGATCATCACCTCGGTCGCCCGGATCGCCTTCCGGGCTTCTTCCATCGCGGTCAACAGGTTCTCGACGCTCTTCACTGCTTCGGACTTGGCAGACGGCACGATGTCCTTTCTATCAGCGCACCGCCGCGAAGCGGGTGCTCTTCCGCCGGGTCCGGTCGCGTTCACTCGGCCCGGTCCACCTTGGACTGCTCCGGCCGGTCCCGCAGCCGACCCAGGACCTCGACGCAGTCGACGGGCTGCCGGGCTGCCGGGGCCCGACGGAACCGACGAAACCGACGGAGCCGACCGAAGGGGCGGAGCTGCCGGAGCCGCGAGAGCCGACGGGATCAGTAGCCGGAAACGGGGTCGACCAGGCCCATCAGCGTCTCCCCCGCCTCGAAGCGCCGGACGTTGGTCCTGATGCGCTCGGCCAGGAGCGGCCGAACCATCTCGATCGTGTCGGCGGTGTGGGGAGTGATGATGCAATTGGGTAGATCCCACAGTGGATGACCGTCGGGCAACGGCTCCGGATCGGTGACATCGAGGGCAGCACCGGCGATGGACTGCTCGGTGAGAGCGACCACGAGCGCCCCGGTGTCGACATGCCCGCCACGGGCCACGTTGACCAGCCAGGCGGTGTCGTCCATCACGTCCAGCTGGCGGGAGCCGATGATCCCGGTGGTCTCGGGGGTGAGCGCCAGCGCCAGCACGACCAGGAGCGAACCCGGAAGTACGGCGTCGAGGTCATCCACGGTCACCGTGCGGGTCGCACCTGGCACCGGCTCAGCATGTCGGCGGACGACCGTGGCCTCGACTCTGAACGGAGCCAACTGTTCGAGCAGTGAGATGGCGATGCCACCGCCTCCGACGATGGTGACCCGCTGGTCGTACAGGCTCGTCCCGGCGGGAGTCCCCCAAGACCGGGCCGCGATCCGGGTCGGGAAATGACGGAGTCCGGCCAGACCCAGCGCCAACGCGTGCTCGGCCACGGGTTCCGCGTAGGAACCCTTGGCGCACGTCCAGATGCGTTCCTCGTCGAGTAGGCCCATACTGGCTGCCAGCTCCACGCCGGCGAACGGGAGCTGCACCCATCGGAGGCCCGGTGCCTCGGCCAGCCACGTGGCCAGTCCCGCCATGTCCAACGGGTCGAGCCACACCAGGGCGTCGGGGTCGTCAGACAGCGCCACCAGCGTGCCACCGCCGGCCTCGACAGCGTCGGTGGCGAACCCGGCGGGCTGGGGTCCGACGGCGATCCGGGGTGTGGTCATGGACCGCAGACTAACGAAGCCGCCCGCTCCGGGCACACGGAGCGGACCTCGTGCCCGGGCGCACGGCACTGCGAACCGCACCTCGTACCGGCACCGGCGTTCGGACGTCTCGTCGCCCACCCGCGCCCAGGTTTGCTTCAATGGAAGCGCACACCTGCCGACGGGGGTCACGATGAACGTGCAATTCAATGTCCGTGATTTTCTGGATCGGGCCGAGGTGGCCTATCCGGAGCGGGTGGCCCTGGTCGACGAACCCGATCAGCCTGCCCGTCCCTGGAGCCCCCTGACGTTCGCTGGGCTGGCCGCTCGGGCCAGGTCACAGGCGGCCGGCCTCGACCGGCTGGGCATCGCTCCCGGTGAACGGGTGGCCGTCGTCTCGCACAACGCCTCGCGACTGCTGACGTCCTTCTTCGGCGTCTGCGGCTGGGGTCGCATCCTCGTGCCCATCAACTTCCGGCTGGCCGCGGCCGAGGTCCAGTTCATCGTCGAGCACTCCGGAGCATCACTGCTCCTTATCGATCCGGAGCTCGAGGCCGACCTGGCCGGGATCGACGGACCGCCGCGGTTCGTACTGGGTTTCGAAACCGACGAGCTCCTGTTCGGCGAGAGCTCCCCACCCCGTCCGTGGGAGGCGGACGAGCAGGCCACGGCGACGATCAACTACACGTCCGGGACCACCGCCCGTCCCAAGGGCGTCCAGCTCACCCACCGCAACTGCTGGGTCAACGCCGCCATCTTCGGGTGGCATGTACAGCTGTCCGACCATGACGTCTATCTGCACACGCTCCCGATGTTCCACGCAAACGGGTGGGGGATGCCGTGGGCGACGGCCGCCATGGGCTGCACGCAGATCGTGCTGCGCAAGGTCGACGGCGCCGAGATCCTGCGGCGTGTCGGGCGCCACGATGCGAGCTTGTTCTGCGCCGCACCGGCGGTGGTCAACGCCGTCCTCGACGCCCTGCCCGCCTGGGACCAGCCGATTCCGGGCAGAGACCGGACCCGGGTGGTGGTCGCCGGGGCTCCGCCGCCGAGCCGGACCATCGAGCGCGTCGAGACGGAGCTCGGGTGGGAGTTCCTCCAGATCTACGGCCTCACGGAGACGTCACCGCTCCTCACCATCAACCGGCACCGCTCCGAGTGGGATGACCATTCGTCGGGCGATCGGGCGCGAAAACTGATGCGAGCCGGTGCCCCAGCGGTGGGCACGACGATCCGTGTCGACGAGTACGGCGAGGTCCTCGCCCGGAGCAACACCGTCATGGAGGGCTATTGGAATCAGCCGGACGCGACCGAGAACGCCCTCGCCGGTGGATGGTTCCACACCGGCGATGGAGGCGTTATCGACGAGGAGGGGCATCTGAGCATCCTCGACCGCAAGAAGGACGTCATCATCACCGGCGGCGAGAACGTCTCGTCGGTCGAGGTCGAGGACGTCATCTTCTCGCTGGACGCGGTGGCGGAGGTGGCGGTCATCGGTATCCCCCACGACACCTGGGGCGAGATGGTCATCGCGCTGGTGGTCGTGAACGACGACGGTGAGTTGACCGAACAACAGGTCATCGATCACTGCCGCACGTTGCTCGCCGGCTACAAGTGCCCCAAGCAGGTCGAATTCCGGCAGATCCTACCCAGGACCGCCACGGGCAAGCTCCAGAAGTTCCGGCTGCGCGCCCCCTACTGGGAGGGACTCGACCGCCAGGTCCACTGAGCTCACCCCGGCTCGACGTCGGCCACCCCGCTCGCCCCGACAACCCTTCCCGCCCCGCTCACTTCACTCACCCCGGCCACACTGGTCCCCGCAGTCACTCGGGCCGCTGCCCGTTCGGCGGCAGGGCCACCCTCCCGGGCGAGCCAGGACTCGATGACGCCCGTGGTCCACTCGGGAGCTTCCAACATGGGGACGTGGCCGATGTCGCGTGCCACCTCGAACCGCCAGTCGGGATGGGCCGCACTCATGTGACGTGCCGCGGACAGCGGCACCAGCACGTCGCGGGCGCCCTGGAGCAGGAGCGTGGGCTGCGTCAGGGTGCGAAGCGTCGCCATCACCTCTCGGGGCCGGGCCATCACCATGGAGAGCGATCGTGCCGAACGGAGGTACGCGGCATCGGCAGCCGCCCGGTCGATCCGTGCGGTGAGCTCGATGTGCGCCCCGACCACGTCTTCCGGCACCCGGGACGCGTCGACACAGCAGACACCCAGCACGCGCCGCACGGTCTGTTCGGCCGTGGTTCGCCGCCGGCGCTGCGTGAGATAGCCCTCCCCCACGCCCGGCATCGCACACAACAGGAAGTTGGCGACGACCCGTGGATGCACGAGGCCGAGCCGGGCGGTCGGAAGCGCGGGATCGACGAGGATGAGCCCGGCTACCGAATCTGGTTCCCGGACGGCCTGCAAGGCGGCGACCAGCCCTCCCATCGAGCTGCCCACCAGAACGGCCGGCGATCCGCCCAGGGCCTGGAGGAAGCCGCTCACCAACCGCCGGTGACCCTCGATGTCGGCAGTCCGGCGGCCGACGGGAGTCAACCCGTGCCCCACGAGGTCCAGTGCCACGACGCGTGAGCGGCGGCTCAATGCGGGCCCCACAGCCGCCCAGTTGAGGTGGGAGCCGCCCAATCCGTGCAGACCCACCAGCAGCGGGCCCTCGGGGGGACCACCCAGATCGACATAGTGGACCGGACCGTCGAGGTCGATCGTGCGCGATTCGCCGACGAAGGAGGGAGGAATCACGTCCGCGAGGCTACCGGCCGACCCGGCCGAACCAGCCGGGTCGTTCGCGCCAGCCGGGTCGTTCGCGCCACACGGACTGGCCGCACCGGCTCGGAACTCACCGGTCGTCACCCGAGGGAAAGTGGAGCTCCACCCCCGCGGGGGACCCCGCCTGTGTGCTGATCTGACCCCCGCCGTCCCCGCCGGTCGGGCCGTGCCCGACCACCGGCCCTTCGGGCCACCGGGTGCTGACCGACTTGAGCCGGGTGTTGAACCGCACGCCCTCCATGCCGTGGACGTGGGCATCGCCGAACAGGGACTGCTTCCAGCCGCCGAAGGAGTAGTAGGCCATCGGCACCGGGATGGCCACGTTGATTCCGACCATGCCCACCTCCACGTCGTGGCGGAACCGGCGCGCCGCGTTCCCGTCGCGGGTGAAGATCGCCGTCCCGTTGCCGTAGGGGTTGGCGTTGACCAGATCGATGGCCTGGTCCAGGTCGTCGACCCGCAGCACCGAGAGCACAGGACCGAAGATCTCGTCGCGGTACACCCGCATGGAGGGTGCGACCCGGTCGACGAGGCTCGGCCCCAGGTAGAAACCGCCCTCGTGCCCCGGCACCTCCACCTTCCGGCCGTCGACGACCACCTCGGCCCCTTCGGTCTCGGCCGAGTCGAGGTAACCGGCGACCCGGTCGCGGTGGACCTCGGTGATCAAGGGTCCCATGTCGGAGGAGGGATCAGTCCCCGGTCCGGTGGTCAGCGCCTCCGCACGCTCCCGGAGCGCCCGGACGAGCGGATCGGCGTCCCCGACCACGACCACCGCCGAGATGGCCATGCAGCGCTCGCCGGCCGAGCCGTAGCCGGCGGCGGTGAGGGCGTCGGCTGCGGAGTCGATGTCGGCATCGGGCATCACGACGGCGTGGTTCTTGGCACCGCCGAGCGCCTGGCAGCGCTTGCCGGATCCGGTGGCCCGCTCGAACACGTGGCGCGCCACAGGGGTCGAACCGACGAAGGACACTCCCGCCACGTCGAGGTGGTCGAGCAGTGCATCGACCACCACCGGGTCTCCGTTGACGACCGTGAACACGTCGGGGGGCAGACCGGCCCGCTCCCACAGTTCGGCGATCAGCGCCGAGGGGGACGGGTCGCGTTCGGACGGCTTGAGAACGAACGCGTTGCCGCAGGCGATGGCCACGGGGTACATCCACATGGGCACCATCACCGGAAAGTTGAAGGGGGTGATCCCGACCACCACGCCCAGGGGCTGGCGGATCGAGGACGCGTCGACCCCGTTCGAGACGTCCTCGGAGAACTCCCCCTTCAGCAGGTGCGGGATGCCGCACGCGAACTCCACCACCTCGATACCGCGAGCCACTTCCCCGCGGGCGTCCTCGAGGACCTTGCCGTGCTCGGCGGTGATGAGACCGGCGAGGTCGTCGCGATGGCGGTCGGCCAGCTCCCGAAACGCGAACAGGACCCGGGCGCGGGCGGTGAGGGAGGTGTGCCTCCAGCCCGCCCAGGCCGCCGACGCGGCCGCCACGGCGCGGTCGACGTCGGACGACGAGGCCAGCACCACCTCCGCGGTCTGTGCGCCGGTCGCCGGGTCGTACACCGGGGCGGTCCGGGCCTGGTCACCCTCGACCGAAGCCCCGATGCGCCTCACCATCGCCCCCGTCCCACACGCCCCGGTTCCCGACGCCCCGTTCGGCTCCATATCATCGCTCCACTCCTCGTCTCCGGGCCGCCCGTCTGGCGACCGCCGCTCCCCCTGTCCGGACCGCTCCGGGTCGGCGGGCCGTTGCGCAACCGCAGTTCGGGCAGGAGGGTGACCCGGCCCCGGGGGTCGACTCCCGGCACCCGGCGGCCTGCCGGCCCGCCTCGCTCGTGCCCCGCCGGACCGACCGGGTCCCGGATCGCCGCCGGACGGCACGTGCGACAATCGTCCCATGCCGGCACCGATCCGCCCTCGCGCCACGGAACCGGACGCAGGGCCCGACGGTGGCACCCCGTCGGGCGCCGAGCTGGTGGTATCCGATCGCACCCGACTTCGGCGGTTGCCCGAACACGGTTCGCACCGCGTCGCCGACCTCTACGCCGTGCTCGACACCGGCTTCGTCTGCCACCTGGGTCTGCTGGTCGACAACTGGCCCATGGTCGTCCCCACCAGCTACGGCCGGCTCGGCGACCAGCTCTTCCTGCATGGATCGGTGGCCAGCCGCAGCCTCCGGGCGGCGCGCACACCAATACCGGTGTGCGTCACCGTGACCCATGTCGACGGTCTCGTGCTGGCGAGATCGGTGTTCGAGCACTCGGTCAACTACCGCTCCGCCATGGTCTACGGGGAGCCCGACGTGCTGACCGACGCCGGCGACAAGTTGCGGGGCCTCGAAGCCATCAGCAACCAGGCCGCTCCCGGACAGTGGGAGTACGCCCGCTCCCCCTCCGCCAAGGAGCTCGCCGCCACCACGGTGCTCGCACTGACCCTCGACCACTGCTCGGTCAAGATCCGCCAGGGGCCGCCCGACGACGGCGAAGGTCCCGACGCCTCTCTCGACGTCTGGGCCGGTGAGATCCCGCTGCGCACCGTGCGGCTCGAGCCCGTCCCCGACCCCGCGCTGACCGACGGCATCGTCGTGCCGGGACATCTCGTCAGTGGTGCACCGGTACCGGGGTCGACGCCGCTCCGCAAGCTGGGACGGGACTGAGCGGGGCACCGGACGGCGGCCTCAGTCGAGGAACGAGGCGAGGGGCGTGGTGCGCAACCCATGGGCGGCGGCGACCGGCTCGTAGACCACCGCGCCCTCCACCACATTGACCCCTTCGGCCAGCGCGGCATCGGCCCGGGCTGCGTCGCGCCATCCGTGGTTGGCGATGGAGAGCACGTAGGGAAGCGTGGCGTTGACCAGGGCATGGGTCGACGAGTGGGGCACGGCACCTGGCATGTTGGCCACGCAGTAGAAGAGCGAGCCGTTGGCCTCGAAGGTGGGGTCAGAGTGGGTGGTGGGTCGGGTCGACTCGAAGCAGCCCCCCTGGTCGACCGAGATGTCCACCAGCACCGAGCCCGGCCGCATGGCCGCCACCAGGTCGTCGGAGACGAGCTTGGGGGCCTTGGCTCCGACCACCAGCACCGCGCCGATGACGATGTCGGCGTCCACACAGGTCTCCTCGATGGCGTGGGTGCTCGACGCCACGGTCTCCAGCGCACCGCGGAAGTGGTGGTCGACCTGGCGGAGCCGCTCGAGGTTCCGGTCGAGGATGAACACCTCCGAGTGCATGCCGACGGCCAGGGTGGCGGCGGCCATGCCGGCCACCCCCGCCCCGAGGATGACCACCTTGGCACAGCGCACGCCGGGTACGCCGCACACCAGGACGCCGCGGCCGCCTCCGGGCCGCATCAGATGGTGGGAGCCCACGAGGGGGGCCATGCGGCCGGCCACCTCGCTCATCGGAGTCAGGAGCGGCAGCGAGTGGTCGGGCAGACGCACCGTTTCGTAGGCGATGGCCGTGTTCCCGGCCGCGATCAGGGCCTCGGTGCAGGGCAACGACGCGGCCAGGTGCAGATAGGTGAAGAGTACCTGGCCCTTCCGGAGGCCGAGCCAGGGATACTCCTCCGCCACCGGTTCCTTGACCCCGAGGACCAGGTCGGACTCGGCCCAGACCTCGTCCGGGCCGTCGACGATGGTGGCCCCGGTGGCGGTGAAGTCCTCGTCGGGGATGGCCGAACCGAGGCCAGCTCCCCTCTCGACGAGGACCGCATGGCCGGCGGACGTGAGCTCGCGCACGCCCGCCGGGGTGATGGCCACCCGGTACTCGTCTTCCTTGACCTCCTTCGGGACACCGACGATCATCGGGACGGTCTCACTCCCCGATCTCGGTGTAGGCAACGCGCTTCTGCTTGAAGAAGGGGCCCCTGGTAGTGATCCGGGCGAGAATCACCAGCGGAATGCCGAGCCCGAGGGTGATGATGTCCGCGTTGGCACCGCTCCATCCCTTGGTCACGATGGTGTAGACGCCGGCGAACAGGAGCACAACGCCCCCGACGAAGGGAAACAGGATGCCCGTGAAGAAGAATCTGGTCGTCTGGAGCGCCACCTTGCGGTAGGCCCAGGCGCAGGTGAGGCCGGTCACCCCGTAGTAGAAGGCGATCAACACGCCGATACTCGAGATCAGGTTCTGGAAGACGTTGTTGACCGAACTCACGTTGCTGACCAGCACAATCCCCAGCATGGACAGGAACGCCAGGACAAGCGTTCCCACCATCGGCGTCTTGAGCTTGCCCTGGATCGTGCCGAACATCTGGGGGAACACCTGGTCCCGAGCCATCGACAGGGTGATCCGTGCCGCTGGGAGCAGGGTGGTCTGGGTGGTGGCCACGGTGGACGACAAGACGGCGACGAGCATGATATAGCCGGCCCAGTGCCCGGCCGCCTGCTGTGCGAAGTAGAGCAGGATCGTGGACTGATGGGCGCTCCAGGCCTTCTCGGGCAGGAGCATCTGGGCGGCGATGATGTTCATTCCGAACACCAACAGCAGCAGGAACATGGCGATGATGCCGGCGTGGCCCGGTGTCTTCGTTGCGTTCTTCGACTCCTCATTGAGGTTGGTTGCCGTGTCCCAACCCCAGTAGAAGAAGACGCCGAGTACGAGTCCCGCCGACAGTGCGCTGATGCTCCCGATCGACCAGGGGCTGAGCCACGCCCAGTGGAAGCCGGTGGAGCCGGCCGGATGGCTGACCGCCACCTTGATGATCCCCCACAGCGAGAATCCGATGACCGCCACGTACTCGATGATCAGGAGCACCCACTGAAAGTTGGTGGTCCAGCGGATCCCCCAGATGCAGATGAAGGTGATCAGGACGAGCCAGAAGGCGGCGGCCACAGCCGCGGTGCCCACCGACGCGGCCGTGGACGCGGAGATCCACCCCCACTCGTTGAACAGCTGCAGGGTGTACTGGCCGGCCACGATGGGCGCCGACACGCAGAAGAGGATCGAGGTGGCCACCTGGACCCAACCGTTGAACCAGCCGACGGTCGGGTGGACCAACTTGGACAGCCAGGCATAGGAGGCGCCGCAGTCCGGGTCGCGCCGGTTGAGGTGAAAGTAGGAGATGGCGATGAACAGCACGGGGACGAAGGCGATCCAGATGACCGCCGGTCCCGCGTAGGCCACGCCACCGACCAGGAACAGCACGGCCATGGTGGCGGCCAGCGTGTAGGCCGGGGCCACCGAGGACACCGCCACCACAGTGGAGTCGAACAGGTTGAGGGTGTCGGCCCGAAGGGTAGGGCCGGCCTCCTCGCTCGGGACGGGGGCACCGAAGGGCCCGGGGACCTCGGGCGGCTTGCCGGTGCTGTCGACGACGTCAGTGCTCATGTGCTCTCCCCTTGCAATGGCTCGGTGTTGCCGTGGACTGGTTGCTCGACTGACAGTTCCCGCACCCGAGGGCACGGCACCTCGGTACCTCAGCTGCCGATGTAGCTCATGACGTGCTTGACGCGCGTGTAGTCCTCGAATCCGTAGGAGGACAGGTCCTTCCCGTATCCCGAGTGCTTGAAGCCCCCGTGTGGCATCTCGGCCACGATGGGGATGTGCGTGTTGATCCAGACGGCTCCGAAGTCGAGCGCCTTGGCCATGCGCATGGCCCGGCCGTGGTCGCGGGTCCACACGCTCGAGGCCAACCCGTAGCGCACACCGTTGGCCCACTCCACGGCCTGCTCCTCGTCCGAGAATTCCTGGACGGTGATGACCGGCCCGAACAGCTCGTCCTGGACGAGCTCGTCGGCCTGCCGGACCCCGGCGACCACCGTCGGGGCGAAGCAGAAGCCTCGGTCACCCGCCGGGGCACCGCCGGTGACCACCTCGGCGTGCGCCGGGAGCCGATCGAAGAACCCGCGCAGGCGCTCGAGCTGGGCCGCGCTGTTGAGCGGGCCGAAGTCGGCGTCCTCGACGTCGAGCCCCCCGACGGTCTGGGCCTCGGCCTGCTCGGTCAGGGCGGAGACGAAGTCGTCGTACACGCGCGGGCCGGCCAGCACCCGGGTGGCTGCGGTGCAGTCCTGGCCGGCGTTGAAGTAGCCGGCCACGGCGATGGCCTCGGCGGCCGCGGCGATGTCCGCGTCGTCGAAGATCACCACCGGGGCCTTGCCACCCAGCTCCAGGTGCACCCGCTTGACGTCGGCGGCGGCGGCGGCGGCCACCTCCATGCCGGCGCGCACGCTGCCGGTGATCGACACCATGGCCGGCGTCGGGTGATCGACCAGCAGTCTCCCCGTCTGCCGGTCGCCGCACACGACGTTGAGGACGCCAGCGGGGATGGACTCGGCCATGATCTCGGCCATCAAGAGCGACGACGCAGGTGTGGTGTCGGAGGGCTTCAGCACCATGGTGTTGCCGGCGGCCAGAGCGGGAGCCCACTTCCACACCGCCATCATCAGTGGATAGTTCCAGGGCGTCACCGCCGCGCACACCCCGATCGGTTCACGCCGGATGAACGAGGTGTGGTCCTTCATGTACTCGCCCGCCGACTTCCCCTCGAGGTGACGGGCGGCGCCGGCGAAGAACCGGACCTGGTCCACCAGCTGGGGGATCTCCTCGGCCATGGTCACCGCCACCGGTTTGCCGGTGTTGGCGCTCTCCACGCGGACCAGGTCCTCGGCCCGCGCCTCGAAGGCGTCGGCGACGCGGAAGAGCGCCAGGCTGCGCTCGGATGGAGTGGCGTCCCTCCACTCGGGGAACGCACGGCGTGCCGCGGCAATTGCGGCGTCGACGTCCTTGGCTCCCGACACCGGCGCCTCGAGATACTCCTCGCCGGTGCTCGGGTCGACCAGCATCGACATGGACCCATCTTCGGCGTCGACGTAGCGGCCACCCACGAAGTTGGACAGGCGAGGTGCTCCCCCGGTGGCGTGTTCACCGCGCAGATTGCCCATGGTTCCTCTCCGGGCCGCCGGTGACCCACCGGGCTGCTGCCCGGCGGACCGCTCGACCGCCGCTCCGCGACTGTTTGGCAGAAAATAGTGTGTTTGGTAGGAAATAGTGACCGAAGCAACGTCGGTAAACAAGCTTTTTCTTCCGTCAACCTCCTCCGAGCCACGGATCCGATCGAATTCGGCCCCGAATCCGCTCAAACTGCTATAACTAGGAGTACGTGCACACGTCGGAACGAGGCGGCCCGGGCGGCGGAACGGCCCCGTGAGCTGGGAGGAAGTCCGTTGACCATGAGTGCGTCAGGCGCCCCCCCCGGGAACGGCCTGCTCGACGAGGTGAACAAGGCGATCGTCGAGCAGCTGCAGAAGGACGGTCGGCGGACCTACGGCTCCATCGCCGAAGCGGTCGGCCTGTCGGAAGCGGCCGTGCGTCAACGGGTCCAGAAGATGCGCGAGGCGGGGATCATGCAGATCGTGGCGGTGACCGATCCGCTGCAGGTCGGGTTCCGCTGCCAGGCCATGGTCGGGATCCGCGCCGACGGTGACACCCGCGTGGTCGCCGACCATCTGGCCGCGGTGGGCGACATCGCCTACGTGGTGATGTGCACGGGCGCCTACGACATCTTGGTGGAGCTGGTGACCGAGGACGAGGACAGCCTCCTCGAACTGCTCAACGGGGTGATCAGGAAGATCCCCGGGGTGCGCGACACCGAGACGTTCATGTACCTGAAGCTGACCAAACAGACCTACGCCTGGGGGACCAGATGACCGACATCTCCAACTTCGCGCTCCAGGAGAGCGCCCACCGGCACCTGTGGATGCACTTCACCCGGATGTCGGAGACGACCCCGGTCCCGGTCATCGTCCGGGGCGAGGGGGTGTGGGTCTACGACCAGTACGGCAAGCGGTACCTCGACGGCCTCTCGGGCCTGTTCACGAGCCAGATCGGCCATGGCCGGACCGAGCTGGCCGAGGCCGCTGCCCGGCAGGCCGGCCAGTTGGCCTACTTCCCGATCTGGAGCTACGCCCATCCCACGGCGGTGGAACTGGCCGACCGCCTGGCCGGGTTGACGCCGGGCGACTGCAACCGGATCTTCTTCACCACCGGTGGATCGGAGGCGGTGGAGTCGGCCTGGAAGCTGGCGCGCCAGTTCTTCCGGATGACCGGTCAGCCGGAAAGGCTCACGGTCAGCAGCCGGAGCATCGCCTACCACGGCGCCACCCTGGGTGCGCTGTCCATCACGGGCGTCACAGAGATCAAGACCCCGTTCGAGCCCCTGGTGCCCGGCGCCGTCAAGGTGCCGAACACCAACTTCTACCGCGCCCCCTACTTCGCCGACGACTTCGAGGCCTTCGGCCGGTGGGCCGCCGACTCGATCGAGCAGGCCATCCTCATCGAGGGACCGGACACCGTCGCCGCCGTGTTCCTCGAGCCCGTGCAGAACGCCGGGGGGTGCTTCCCGCCGCCGCCCGGCTACTTCCAGCGGGTCCGCGAGATCTGTGACCGGTACGGCGTGCTGATGGTCTCCGACGAGGTCATCTGCGCCTTCGGGCGGCTGGGCCACTGGTTCGGTGCCGAGCGCTACGGGTACGAGCCGGACATCGTAACCATGGCCAAGGGCCTCACCAGCGGCTACTCCCCCCTCGGTGCCATGGCGGTGAGCGACCGCCTGGTGGCTCCCTTCCTCGAGGGCAACAGCTTCCTCCACGGCGTGACGTTCGGTGGCCACCCGGTGAGCACAGCGGTGGCCCTCGCCAACATCGACGTCTTCGAGAAGGAGGGCCTGCTCGAGAACGTCCGCACCAACGAGGCGGCCTTCCGGGCGTCGCTCGAGACGCTCACCGACCTCCCGATCGTCGGTGACGTCCGGGGCGACGGCTACTTCTACGGCATCGAGCTGGTCAAGGACAAGGACACCCGCCAGACCTTCGACGACGACGAGTCCGAGCGGCTGCTGCGCGGCTTCCTGTCGGGGGCGCTCTACGAGGCAGGTCTGATCTGCCGGGCCGACGACCGGGGCGACCCCGTCGTCCAGCTGGCCCCACCTCTGACCTGCGGCGAGGAGGAGTTCGAGCTGATGACCTCCATCCTCCGGTCCGTGCTCACCGAGGCCTGGAAGCAGCTCTGACCGCGCCGTCCGGCGAGCAGTACCGGCGGCTGTCGCTCTGGTGGGACGGGTTGCCCGGGCCCGTCGGGGTCCGTGCACCGCTCGGCGGCGACACCGACGTGGACGTCGCCGTGGTCGGCGGCGGAATGACCGGGTTGTGGGCCGCCTTCTACCTGGCGGAGGCGGACCCGAGTCTGCGGATCGCCGTCCTCGAGCGTGAAGTGGCCGGCTTCGGAGCCTCGGGGCGAAATGGAGGCTGGTGCTCGGCGCTCTTCGCCGTGTCCGAGTCACGCCTCGACCGGGTGGTCGGAGCCGGGGCGGGTGCCGCCATGCGTCGGGCCATGGTCGACACCGTCGCTGAAGTCGGACGGGCGGCCGGGGCCGAGGGGATCGAGTGCGGCTACGAGGCCGGTGGAACCGTGGTGCTCGCCCGAACACCCGTGCAGCTGCAGCGGGCGCGGGACGAGGTCGTGGCGGCCCGGCTCGGGGGAATCGACGAGGAGAGCCTGCGCATGCTGTCGGCCGCCGAGGCGCAGGCCATGGTCGGTGCCACTGCGGTGCTCGGCGGCACCTACACCCCGAACTGTGCGACGATCGACCCCGCCCGCCTGGTACGCGGCCTGGCCGAGGCGGTGGAGCGTCGTGGCGTGGTCGTCTACGAGAGCACCAGGGTCCGAGCCATCCGTCCGGGCGCCGTGGAGACCTCCCACGGGACGGTGCGGGCGGCCACCGTCGTCCGGGCCACCGAGGGCTACACCCGCACACTCCGGGGCGAGGAGCGCACGCTGGTACCCGTGTACTCGCTCATGATCGCCACCGAGCCGCTGCCGGAGGCGTTCTGGGCGGAGGCCGGCCTGGCCCGACGGGAGACGTTCGCCGACCACCGGCACTTGATCATCTACGGCCAGCGCACCGCCGACGGTCGGCTGGCCTTCGGCGGGCGAGGTGCGCCCTACCACTTCGGCTCGGCCATCCGCCCCGAGCTCGACCGCGATCCGGCCGTCCACGAGGCGTTACGGCAGACACTGGTCGGGCTCTTCCCCGCCCTGGCCGACGTCGAGATCACCCACCGGTGGGGTGGCCCCCTCGGAATCGCCCGGGACTGGTTCACCTCGGTCGGACTGGACCGGTCCACCCGTGTGGCGTGGGCGGGAGGCTACGTCGGGGACGGTGTGTCCACGACCAACCTGGCCGGCCGGACTCTGCGCGATCTCATCCTCGGCCATGACACGGAGCTCACCGCGCTGCCCTGGGTCGGCCACCGTTCGAAGCGGTGGGAACCCGAACCGCTCCGGTACCTGGGGATCAACGCCGGCCTGCGCCTGGCCGGTACCGCCGACCGGGCCGAGGAACGGGCCGGCCGGCCGACCTGGCACGGGCGAGCCCTGGCGAAGCTGCTCGGCGGCTGAGGCAGGGTTCAGACGTCGGCAGAGCCGAGGATCGAGGTGGCGACCGGGGAGCGCTGTCCCGGATCAGTCCTTCTCCGGTCGGAGGAAGCGCGGCCGGAGGATCCCCTGGGCGGCGAGGGAGCCGGCCCTGCCCCCGCCCGGGCCACGGAGCAGATCGGCGGCGGCGGCGCCGATCACGGCCCCGGCCAACGTCCCGACGACATAGACCCAGAAGTCGGTGAAGTGCCACGACACGAGATCAGGCCCGAACGAGCGGGCGGCGTTCATCGATGCACCCGAGAGCGGGCTCGCCCACAACCCGGTCAGGGCGATGTACCCCCCCACGCCGATGGCGCCGAACAGACCCACCTGCTGGGCTCCGGACGCGGTGCCGAGGATCACGGTCACCAGGCCCATGGTGATGATCATCTCGAGGATCATGGCGTCGACGGGTGACCGGCCCGGTGCCGGGTAGCTGCCCCCGTACCGGGCCGACACGTGGATCACCGCCTGGAGGCACGCGGCCGCCAACGTCGCCCCGAGCACCTGCACCACCACGTAGGCCGGGACACGACGCCACGGGAAGTCGCCTCGCAAAGAGAAGGCGACGGTGACCGCGGGGTTGAGGTGTGCACCAGACACCTTCCCCATGGACAGGATGATGGCCATCACCATCACGCCGGGCGCCACGACGGCCGCCGACCGGCTGATCGTCCCTGGGAAGGATCTGGCCATCATGCCCGCACCGGCTGCCACCAGCACCAGCAGGAACGTCCCGAACAACTCGGCGAAGAGACGACGCCACTCGTGGGTGGGGTCGTTGAAGTCCTGGATCATCTGGCGCAGCCGCTGTTCGGCGCTCAGGATCGGGTACGCGCCGTCGCCCGTGCTGTCACCGTCGAACCCCACACCGGGGATGTCGCGTCGCTGCGTCACTGGAACTCCACCACGGCAGAAGCTAGCAACGGGGACCGGCGCGCCGCTCGACCGGCGACAGCCGGGGACGGCTGCACGGTGCGGACGGAGCTCAGCCCGCTCCGTGGAACGGTGCGCCGTAGGCGAAGATCCCACCGTCCCGGGCGACCAGCCAGTACCCGCCAGTCACCGCGTCGCCGCTCATGCCCACCACCGGCGCGTTGAGGGTCATCGTCCCGGCCGATCCGTGGAAGGACGCGGCGCCGAAGGTGAAGACGCCGCCGTCGGCAGCCACCTCCCAGTAGCCGCCACCGTTGGGGTCGGCGGCCATCCCGACGATCGGGCGGACCAGGGGGCTGCCCCCCATCGAGCCTTCGAAGGGAGCGTCTCCGAACGAGAAGATGCCGCCGTCGGCGGCCACCTCCCAGTAGCCCTTGCCGTCCGGCGTGGGGACGAGACCGACCACCGGGGCGCTGAGCGGCGTTCCGCCCATCGAACCGTAGAAGCGGGCATCGCCGAAGGCGAAGACACCACCGTCGGCGGCCACCTCCCAGTAGCCCTTCCCGTCCGGGGTGGACTCGACGCCGTCGACCGGGGCGTCGAGAAGGAGCTGCAGCGAGGCGGTCGATCCGTATTTGCTCACCGAGCCGTGGGCGGTGATGTCACCTTCGGCGTTCACCAGCCAGTAGCCGGTCCCCTGGGGGTTGGAGGCCATGCCCACGAACGGCCCGTCCGTCGAACCGACCGGGTCGTAGCCCACGGGTGCGGTCGACACCTCGGTGGACGGCACGGAGAGACCGTCGGCATCGGCGGCCCGCACGGTGAAGAAGTACGTCTTCCCGACCGTGAGTCCGGTGACCAGATACGACGTGCCGGTGATGAGCGAGCCGTTGACCGGCGTCTGGCTCTCGCCGCCCGGGCTGGTGCCCACGTAGACGTTGTAGCCGGAGATGACCGATCCACCGCTGAATGCGGGTGGCGTCCAGCTGACCCGAGCGGACTTGCGGCCGGCGGTCGCCAGGGTGGCGGTGGGCGCCGACGGCACGATGAGCGCGGAGACGGCCGGCGGCGCACCGGCGGAGAGCAACGGTGCGGTGGTGGCCGGAGGATCGGCCGTCACCGGCGCAGCGGTCACCAGCGGAGCGGCGCCGGCCGGCTGCGAGACAGCGGGGCTGGCTGCGTGGCCGCGTGCGACCGTCGTGGTGGTGGAGCTGGCGGTCGGTGACTTCCCCTTGGTACTGTGCGCCTTGGCCACGTGGCCGTGGACGTGGTTGCCCTTCGCCGTCGATGTCGACGTCGACGTCGTGTCGGAGGTGGACCCGCCCGACCCTAACGATCCCTACGATCACCCCGAGTTCCCCGAGTTCCCCGAGTTCCCCGAGCTATTCGAACCGTTCGAGGAGTTGTCCGTCGAACCCGACGCCCCGTCG
This sequence comes from Acidimicrobiales bacterium, assembly GCA_052143895.1. Taxonomy (GTDB): domain Bacteria; phylum Actinomycetota; class Acidimicrobiia; order Acidimicrobiales; family RAAP-2; genus Bog-756. The sequence goes on from JBKQRT010000256.1 coordinate 17,384, forward strand.
GAAACGTAGGGGAGCCCCATCGACGAATTCACCTGGTCGGACTGGGAGCCGTTGCCGTTCGATTTGGCGGACACCGTACGGGCAGGACCGCGGAATGCGAGCACCAACCCGACGGCCAACACCACGACGACGACGACCGTGGTGGCCAGTATGACCCGCGAGCGCTTGCCGGGCATCGACGAATCGCCGAGCAGCCACAGCCACCACTCCTCCAACCCCTGCGCCCAGCTCTTCACCACTTCGTCCCCTCATCGTCGCCCCGACGTCCGGTGAGCGACCCGTCATCAACCGGCCCTCTTCCGGGGCCGTCGAACGACGAGCGCCTCTGCCCGCACCGGGCAGCGACCTGCCGACATAGGGAATTATAGCCAGAGAGGCAGAATCGAAACGGGTCGCCCCCGATCCGGGTTGGCCCAGCCGGTCAGATCCCGTCGACTGGACGGTTGCCGCCGTCGACCATCACGACCTGGGGCTCGTGGGAGGCCCGTTCCTCGTCGTCGACGTCGACATAGGAGACGATGATCACGAGGTCACCGACCTGGGCCAGGCGTGCCGCGGCACCGTTGAGGCAGATCTGTCCCTCCGTGCCCTCGATGGCATACGTCTCGAACCGTTCCCCGTTCATCAGATTGTAGACGGCCACCTGCTCGTTCGGGACGATGTCGGCAAGCTTGAGGAGCACGGGGTCGATCGAGATCGACCCGACATAGTTCAGGTCGGCATCGGTGACCCGGGCACGGTGGATCTTGCCATTCATCATCCGTCGCCGCATGTGCCAACTCCCGTGTCGTCCCGGTACCGAGTCGCCAGTGCCTGGCGATCCGTCCACACCGGGCGGTTCCAGCGTCGGCCAGGATACCGGCTGACGCGGACGGTGCCGCACCGCGGCGACCGGCGTCCCGCCAGCTAGTGCTCTGACCACAAAGGTTCGCGCGCTTGGTAGGCGTGCATAGTGGTGACGAGGGCATCCAGTAGAGGCGGCGTCGGACATCGGGGTGAGTCGGACTGGTAGGGGCAGGCCCGATGCGACCTCAAGCCGTCCGGCCGGCGGACGATACGGCGGTCGTTGCGTTGAGCCCTATGCCGCTCGGACCCGAGGCTGGCCCCAGCGGCGTTGGGCCTCTCCCCGGAGCATGGCCCGGTGCTTGCGCTCCAATGCGAGGACCTCAGGATCCCGGGTGTTGGCGTTGCGCCAGCGAATGTACCTCCGGATGCCCGAGGCCAGCGCGGCGTGGTCCTGATAGTCGGAGTTGGCGATGGTGAACTGGCGAAGGGGACCGAAGTGGGCCTCGATCGGATATGAGCATTGGATGGCGTTGGAGGGCG
>JBKQRT010000257.1:0-10024 GCA_052143895.1 Acidimicrobiales bacterium
CGGCGAGCGAGCAGGGCGGTGCCGGTGCCCAGGTCGAGACGACGCCAAACTACTTCTGGGCTTGGTATACGGCATAGATATACGGTGTTTCTGTACGGCGTATACGGATATCGCGAAGCCCGCTGCCTCAGCCGGTCATCGCAACGAGCTCAGCGAGCTTCTCTGCTGGCTTCAGCTGGTCGGGCCAGAAGGAACAACCGGGCCAGTCGACGAGCGAGACGTAGCCGACCGGCGTGGTCGACCCGTCAACCGGAAGCCCGCCAATGGCGTCGACCACGGCTCAGGCCGTCGCCCCGATCGACCGCTCAGTCAACTGGCTGTTGCGTAGCCGGAATACCAGCAGTTGCTGGGAAGGCCCAGTGCGGGTCGAGCTCGAAGAACTGCGCCACCAAGGCTTCGAGCGCGATGCCGAACAGCGTCCACTCTTGCTCCTCGCCATTACGGCCGGTTGGTCGCAAGATGCCGTTCATCTGCGCTGCATCCACGCGGTCGCGCAGGACGCAGCCTTCCGTGAGCGCCGCCGCCGCAATCGCGAACTGACGCATGGTGAGGCCAGGGCGGACCCGGGAGCCGAGAACGTCGAGGAGCGATGTGTAGATCTTCTCCATCTGGTCAGTCACGTCCAAGTAGGACCGCTGGAGGGCCTCATCGATGCGGCGTCGACGTTCCGGTGCCGACCCGACTGCGGTCACTGCCCAGATCCCAATCCAAAGCGACCAGTCTGTCGATCGACGAAGGGTGTCGATGTGCGTGGCGGCGACGACGCGACACAGCTCCTGCAGCGTCCACCGTCGGGATTCCCTCGAGGAGAGATCCATGTCCGCGAGGAACGGCGCCATGAGGTTCAGGGATTCTTCGACCTCGGCGTTGCTGTCGTCGGCCGCGACCTCCGCGAGCACGTCCGTCTGGAAGTCGAACTGGTTCTCCCATATGCGTCCAATAACCGAGGCGTTGGTGAACCGGATCCCGGTATCGGCTTCAACCCGCTCATAGACACGCTTGAAGGTGAGCATCTCTCCGCCCGTGCCCAGCCCCTCCTCGCGCAGGATGGCTCGCCCGGCCTTGATGAGCATCGCGCGAATGTCCGCCCGACTGGCTTTTTGACGGCGCGGTGCCATTACCGGCACGCAGCAGGATGCGCTGCGGATGATCTCTCGGCGCTGCCCATCGGCCCCGATCTCACCACGACCGAACCCTACCGCGTCATGGCGTTGCCGCGCTTCCACGCGCACGTTGACCTTTCAATACTTTCTTGTACGCGGTTTGCGACAATGCCCGTGCCCTCGACTTTGCTGGTCCGGTCCCGGTCGGGCGTCCCCCTCGGGTCGGCTCTCGGGTCGGCTCCACCTCGCCATCCCGGTTCCGGCCGCCTCGGCTCTCCAGGGCTTCTTTTGCGTCCACTGACCTGGCGGACCTTATGGGACGGCTTGCAAACCCTCCTGAGCAGGTAGACACCCTGGTGAGAAGGGCGTCCTGGACTCGGACTAGGGCCGGAAAGAGCATTCGCGGTCTTTCCGAGGGTCCGCCACCGTTCCCGAACCGGCGCCTCTCGAAAGAGAAGGGACAGCTTTCAATCCCCCTGTGACGGTCCATCCAACGTCGATTGGTTACGTCCGAAGTCGATGCTCTCGTAGCGGGCTTCCGGGCCGACAGCACGCATCGAGGCTTCGGAGCAGATTTCGGCATCCACTACCGGACCGTCGCCGAGCAACTTGAGCAGCGTGGGGTTCAGCGGCGAATGAACCGACGGAAGCTGAGCGACCATGACGTCACGGAGGCATCCCGCCGGCACGAGGCCGGTGATTCCCGGGCCGCGGTGGGACACGGGCTTGGTATGAACGCCTACACGGTGCGACGTGAGCTTTGCAAAGTCGGGGCGTGATGAGTCCACGCCAGGGCGATAATCGAATTCCACCCGAGAGCACAATACGAACGGCCGATTCATCGGCCACATGCTCGATTTCTGCTTTCGATGCGGCCGCAGTCGCTACCAACTTGACAACTGACCTATTTGTCGATTGATGTATTCGTCAACTATGCGACTGCGAGTGCTCCGTCAAGTCGGCCGCCGGTTGGGCACCCGCCCGGCGGTCGTTCCCCCACCCGAACCAGTCTCCCCCTCCGTGCACGCGGCGGCGGGGCGCAACCGCGGTTCGTTGCAGCTCCGCCACGTTGACGCTGGTTCATGCAACGGCTGCGAGCTCGAGATCGCGTCCATCTTCTCCCCGCAGTACGACGCCGAGCGGTTCGGGATCCGCATCGAGGCGTCACCACGCCACGCTGACGGTCTCCTGGTCACGGGACCCGTCACTCACAATATGGCGGGCCCATTGCGGAAGACCTTCGACGCCGTACCCAATCCCCGTGTCGTTGTGGCCGTGGGTGATTGTGCCCGCGACTGCGGAGTGTTCCGAGGTGCCTACGGCGTGGCGGGTTCGGTGGCCGACGTGGTGCCAGTTGATCTCGAGATTCCCGGATGTCCGCCCGAACCGGCAGCGATCACCACAGCGCTGCGGGGCCTGGCCGGAACGTGACGTCAGGGCTGCTCATCGCCACGGCGGCAATCGGACTGTTGGCGTCAGCCGCCGGTGCCGCGGCGCCAGCCCGGATTCGGGTTCCGCTATCGGTGGCACTCACCGTGGCCGCCTGTGCCGGTGGCTTCGCCGTCGCCGCCACCGTGCTCCACACCGGCGCGGCCGTTGCGTTTCACACCGACCGCCTGATCCCGCTCAGCGGGTTCTCGCTCAATCTCGACCCCTTCGGTGCCCTCTTCGTCGCCATCAGCGCGGTGATCGGAGTCTGCGCCATGGTCTTCCGGATCGGCTACGACGGTCACGCTCTGTCGAGCAGAACGGCCTCGTGCGTCCTTCCGCTCTTTGTGACGACGCTCCTTCTGGTGCCCGCGGCCTCGAGCGTGACGACGTTCCTGTTCCTCTGGGAGCTCATGGCGGTGACATCGCTCCTCCTTGTCCTGGCCGACCATCGCCGCAGGGTCGAGGTGCAGTCGGCCGGCCAGTGGTATGCGGTGATGACCCAGCTCGGGGCGGCCGCACTGCTCGTGGGCCTCGTCCTCCTGTCCACACACGCCGGCGGGCAGTCCTTTTCCCTCATCGCGGCCAGAGCGCCACACATGTCGGCGTGGGTGCGGAGCACCGCGTTCGTCCTGGCGGTGATCGGGTTCGGCGCCAAGGCCGGTGCTGCTCCCCTGCATGTATGGCTCCCCCGCGCCCACCCGGAGGCCCCCGGTCCGGTCTCGGCACTGATGTCAGCGGCGATGGTGAATCTCGGTGTGTACGGCATCATCCGTGTAGGCGATGGCCTGCTCGGCGGAGGACCGGTGTGGTGGTGGGTCCTGGTCATGGCGATCGGCGGGCTGTCGGCCCTCTTTGGGTCGGTCCATTCGGCCATCAGCACCGACCTCAAACGCCTGCTCGCCTACTCAACGACCGACAACATCGGATTGATGCTGCTGGGCGTGGGCGCGTCGGGACTGTTCGCGTCCACCGGGCACCGGATCTTGGCTCTCGTCGCCCTGGTGGCCGCACTGCTCCACGTCGTGTTCCACGCCGTCTTTAAGGGATCGTTGTTCCTGTCCGCGAGCTCTCTGCAGCAGGCGACGGGGACCCGAGATCTCGATCGTCTGGGCGGCCTGCTCCGGCGGATGCCGGTCAGCGCCCCGATCTTCATTGTGGGGGGCCTGGCCATTGCCGCTCTGCCACCGCTGTGCGGATTCGTGAGCGAGTGGCTGCTGTTGCAGAGCATGTTGCACAGCTTGCCGTCGAATGACCCGGCGATCGCCGTGGCCATGCCCCTCGGCGTCGGAGTCCTGGCGCTCACCGGTGGCCTGACCGCGGCCACCGTTGTGAAAGCGATCGGGATCGGCCTGCTTGGGCAACCCCGGACCGAGCCGGCCGAGGAGGCACGTGAAGTTCCACGCTCGATGTGGGCGGGTGCCGGTCTCCTGGCGATGCTCTGCGTGATCTTCGGTGTAGCGCCGTTCTTGGTGTTGCCTGCTGTGATGAAGGCCGCCCGAAACGCAACCGGGATCAGCGTCGCCGACCCATTGACCCGAGGCTGGCACGTCGGGTTGGTCGGAACACCCGGCATGCTCGCTCCGGCGCTGCTGGCGGTCGGCTTGGTTGGCTCGATCGCCCTGGTGGCTGGACTGCGTCGTCTTGTGCAACAAGGGACAATTCGCCACACGATGGTCTGGGGGTGCGGCAGGGAACTGCAGAGCCCGAGCATGCAGTACACGGCGACCTCGTTCGGCGAACCGCTCGTGCGGGTGTTCGATGACGTGCTCCGCCCCTCACACGATCTCGACATCAGCCACACTGCCGAATCGCGCTACTACGTCGAATCGGCCACATTCCATACCTCGCATGACGACGCCTTCGAGCGGCGCGTCTACCGCCCGGTCGCGGAAGGCCTCGGTTGGTGGGGTCGATTGGCCCGTCGAGTGCCGAATGGAAGCGTGCACCGTTACCTGGCGTTCGGCCTCGTGGCACTCATCCTCGTGTTGGTGGTGGTGGCATGACCAACAACTGGACGGCCGCCTCGGTGGTGGCAACCTCGCTACTGCAACTGATCGCCGTCATCATCGGTGGCCCGCTGTTGTTGGGACTCATGCGCAAGGTGCGTTGCCGGCTCGAGGGTCGGATCGGACCCCCGATACGCCAGCCTCTGCTCGATCTCCGCAAGCTCGCCCGTCGGGAGCGGATCAGGCCGGACCAGGCGAGCTGGGTGTTCTCGCTGGCCCCGTTGGTCCTGGTGGGCACCACCCTGGTGGTTGCCACCATTGCCCCCCTGCTGGCGACCGATCCGGCCTTCGGGTGGTCGGCAGATCTGTTCGCCATCGTCTATTTGCTGCTCTTGGGCTCGGTGGCGCTCGCCCTCGGCGCGCTCGACACCGGTACGGCTTTCGGGGGGATGGGGGCAAGCCGGGCACTAACCATCGGGGCGGTGGCCGAGCCGGCGCTTCTGGTGTCGGTCCTCGCCCTTTCGGTTCCGTCTCATTCCTCCAACCTCCCGACGATCGTGACCCGTTCGTTGGCCCACCCGGTGTGGCTGGCCTCCCCTCAGCGTCTGCTCGCCCTGGTGGCGTTCGTCATCGTCATCGTGGCCGAAAGTGGGCGGCTCCCGGTCGACAACCCGAGCACACACCTCGAGCTGACCATGATCCACGAGGCCATGATCCTCGAGTACGCCGGTCCGGATCTGGCGCTGGTCAAGCTCGGCGAGTCCATGCGGCTGGCCCTGCTGATGGCACTGCTGGCCGACCTCTTTATTCCCTGGGGCATTGCCACTGCCAGCGGCCCTGGACATCTGGCGCTCGGTCTGATCGCCGTAGTGGTGAAGGTCGCCGTTCTTGGCGTAGCCCTTGCCGCCCTCGAGGTGTTCGTAGCGAAGCTGCGCCTGTTCCGCGTGCCCGAGCTCATGGCCGGCGCTTTCGCACTGTCCGTTCTCGCAGTCGTCTCGACGCTGGTGGTGCGATGAGCGCGGCCGTGACGGGCTCGTTGTTCTCCTCGACGCTCACGCTGGCGGTCGCCACCATGCTCGTCTGCGCTGTGCTCGTATTGTGGATCTCGTCCATCCGCTGGGTCATCCGCGTAATGGCGGTACAGGGGGTGGCACTCGCGGCAGTGGCGGCAGTCTTCGGTGCTCACTTGCACGACGTGACGCTCATGGCGACGGCGGTTGTCGTGCTCGGCGTCAAGGGTGTAGTCATCCCGGGTCTGCTCCAGAAGGTGAGCGGCGAGGACGCCTTGGCCCGCGAGCATCGGCCACTGGTCAACATCCCGGCCTCGCTGGTTGTCTCTGCGGCCTTGATTCTCATGGCGTTCGTCGCGACCCGCGGCATTGCCGGGTTTGTCGGTGGCGTCACGGGTCCGTTAGTGCCGATCGGCTTCGCCATCTTGCTGGTGGGATTCTTCGTCTTGGTGGCCCGTCGCCGGCCCATCTTCCAAATCGTGGGCCTGCTCCTCGTCGACAACGGCATCGCGCTGGTGGCCTTTCTGGTCTGCGCCGGGGTTCCCTTCCTCATCGAGCTCGGGGTCTCTTTCGACGTCTTGTTGGGGGTCGCCGTCCTTATGGTGCTGGCCGTGCGGCTCCGGACCGAGCACGGCGATCTCGATCTTGACGAGCTTCAGGAGTTGCACGACTGATGATTCTCGTCACCGTCCTTCTGCTGCCATTGTCCGCCGCTGCCGCGATCGCTCTGGGGCGTGGACGTCCGTCGGTGGCCTGGGCGGGAGTGGCCGCCAACGCCGGAGTCCTCGCATTCGGATTGTTCCTGGCCGTTCGCGTCGTGCGCGCCGGGCCGGTGGGTGGGGCCTGGGGTGTACTTCGAGCCGACGCACTGAGCGCCTTCATGGTCGTGGTCATCGGGGCCATTGCGCTGCTGGCCTCATGGCTCGGCATCCGCACCATCACTCTCGAAGTTGCGGCTGGACGGTGTACCGGGCGGCGTGCCATCACCTACGGCGTACTCGTGCAGCTCTTTGTCACCACCATGCTGATCGCCGTACTGGCGGCCAACCTCGGCGTGCTGTGGGTGGGGATCGAGGCGACCACGATCGCCACCACGTTCCTTGTCGGGCATCGACGAACTCGAGGCTCGCTCGAGGCCTCGTGGAAATACATCGTGATCTGTTCGGTCGGCATCGCGCTGGCGTTCTTGGGCACCGTACTCGTGTACTTGGCGGCGCTGCACGCAGGCGGTCACTCGGCGCACGCACTCGATTGGACGTGGCTCATGGCCCACGCCAAGCATCTCGACCCCTCGGCGATGCGGCTGGCCTTCGCCCTCATCATCCTCGGCTACGGCACCAAGGTGGGACTGGCCCCCATGCACAGCTGGCTGCCGGACGCCCACAGCCAGGCCCCCGCCCCGGTCTCGGCCCTCATGTCCGGCGTGCTCCTCACCGTGGCCTTCTACGCCATCCTGCGCTTCAAGGCGATCACCGATCTCGCTATTGGATCCGGTTTCTCACGGACGTTGCTGGTCATTGTGGCGTTGCTGTCGCTTGCCGTCGCCGCCTCGCTGCTGCTCACACAGCGTAATTACAAGCGCATGCTCGCCTATCACAGCATTGAGCACATGGGTCTCATCGCTCTCGGAGCAGCGGCGGGTATCCCGTTGGCCATCGCCGCGGTGCTCCTGCACATCCTCGGACACGGTCTGGCCAAGAGCGTCCTCTTCCTGGCCTCGGGCGAGATTATGGAATTCGAGGGGACGAGCCGGATCGACAGCGTCCGGTCCCTGCTGGCCCGGCGTCCTGGGCTCGGCGGGGTATTCGGTGTCGGCCTCATCGCCCTGTTGGGGTTCCCGCCGTTCAGCCTGTTCACTAGTGAGCTGGTGATGATCCGCGCGGAATTCGAGGTCGGTCTGGGATGGGCCGCCGTGGCCGCCATGGTGGCGATGGCCACGATCTTCTTCGCCGTGGTGAGCCACGCCCGGCACATGCTGCTCGGACCTGCCACGACCACCACCGCTGCTGACACGGTCACGACTTCGCCGCGGTCCGTCATGGTCCCGCTGGTTGGAGGTCTTGTGGCTTGCGCTGCCATCGGTGTGTTCGCCTGGCCGTTGACCGGATTGCTGGTGGCGGCCGCCCACGTGGTGACGCCGTGAATCCACCTGAGATCGCCACCACGGAACTTGTCACGGTGGGCCAACATCGACTGGCACGCGAGGTGGCACCCCTCGACCTCGTTGCGACGGCGGGAGCGCTCTTCAACCAAGGGATGCGCCTTGCGCTTGTCTCGGGCCGCGACAACGGGATAGCGATGCGAGTCGTCTACCTCTTCACCGCCGGTCCGCCTGACCACCGGGTCGAGCTGCACGTCACTCTCGACCGCATGCAACCGCGGGTACCCACATTGGCCGGGCTTTCGTTTCCAGCCAGTCGCTTTGAGCGTGAACTGCACGACCTGCTCGGGATCGAGCCCGTCGGTCACCCCCAGCCACGGCGCCTGGTGCTCCATCAACACTGGCCAGCGGGCTGGTCCCCCATGCGTCACGCGGCTGGGAATCCACCGCCCATGGTCACCGACGCCGGCTCCTACCCCTTCGTGCCCGTGGAGGGTACGGGTGTCTACGAGATCCCCGTCGGGCCGGTGCACGCCGGGCTCATCGAGCCGGGACACTTCCGGTTCTGGGTGGTGGGCGAGACCATCCTGCGCATGAAGGCCCGGCTGTGGTTCGTCCACAAGGGAATCGAGCGGCTGTTCGAAGGCAAAGGCGTCATGGCAGGCCTCGAGCTTGCCGAGCGGATCTCCGGCGACACCGCCGTCGGGCATTCCCTGGCTTATTGCCAGGCCGTGGAGGACGCCAAGCAGATGCAGGTAGCACCTGTCGGGCAACTACAGCGTGGCCTCTTGTTGGAGATGGAACGCCTGTACAACCATGTGGCCGATGTCGGAGCGCTCAGCAACGATGTTGGCTTCGGTTTGGCACAGGCATGGGCCCTTGAGCTTCGAGAGCGCCTCTTGCAGCTGAATCGGGAGATCACCGGCCACCGATTGCTCCGAGGTGGGGTCGTGCCCGGAGGTGCCCGAGTGCAACGGCTTCCCACTCTCGCCGAACTGCACGAAATCGGCGAGGCCTTCGATCGGCTGGTGGACCTCGCCACGTCGAACGCACTCGTGATGGAACGATTCACCGGTACGGCGGTGCTCGATCATTCACACGCCTGTGAGCTGGGCGTGGTTGGGGTGACCGCCCGGGCCTCGGGTTTGACCCTTGACGCTCGGGTGGCCCACCCCTTCGTGGATCCTGGACCACACTTCGCCGTGCCGGTGCAATCGGAAGGAGACGTGCTCGCTCGCTTTCGGGTGCGAGTTGCCGAGGTGCGAGAGTCTTTGGGACTGCTGGTCGACTTCGCGCGGCAGGCCAGCACATTCGACGACTCCCCAACGACGCAGCATATTCCGGTGTCGCCGCAGGCCGACGGTGGCAGCGGCGTCGGCATTGCCGAAGGGTGGCGAGGAACCATTGTGCATCGGGTCGAAATCGACGAGAGGGACCGACTGACCAGGGTCAAGATCGTCGACCCCTCCTTCCTGAACTGGCCAGCCCTCCCGGTATCGCTCGCCGACACCATCGTTCCGGACTTCCCGCTAGCGAACAAGAGCTTCAATCTCTCCTACGCCGGGAACGATCTGTGAACCCGCTGAGAGATTGGGCAGCTGAAGATCTCATCAATTCGTTAGGCTCCAATCCGCTTCGACCGGCCGAGGGCGACTCATCCGCAAGACGCCTTCGGGAAGAGGAAGTGGGTAAGGCATGTCACCAACGGAAAGCGGTAAGCAAATGACCACTCCGATCTACCAAGTGAAGGCGGAGTTCTTCAAGACGCTCGGTCATCCTGCCCGGATTCGCATCCTCGAGGCCCTCCAAGGAGGCGAGCGGTCAGTCGGCGAGCTCATCCCGGAGGTGGGCATCGAGCCCTCCCACCTCTCCCAGCAGCTCGGCGTGATGCGGCGGGCGAACACCATCCGCGCACGCAAGGAAGGGTCGAACGTCTACTACTCAGTCGGTGATCCGATGCTCTTCGAGCTCTTGGACGTGGCGAAGCGCATCATCACGTCGTCCTTGGTCGAGACCCAGGAGCTGCTCGAGCAGATGGAGGCCTCAGGTCCCGAGACTGCTCCGTCCCGAGGCAAGAAGGCCGCATCGAAGTAGCTACTTGGGTGTGGGCTCCAAGAGCGGGCGACGGAGTTCGGCGTCTACCGCCGGACCGTGGCCGAGCACTTGGAGGTGCGTGGGGTCCAATGCCGGGTGAACCGACGGAAGATGACCGAACAGGGCCTCGCGGAGGCGTCCCAGCGATATCAGGCTGGTGAATCTCATGCCGCACTGGGAATGGCCTTGAGCGTCGACGCTTCGACGGTGCGACGAGAGCTTAATCGAGCCGGTTTCGTCATCCGTCCCCGACGAGGACGGTGTCCGATCTGTGCGGTATCACCAGGCAAGTGCAAGAGGGCGGGCATAATGTGGCTTCTCCCCCAACCCGTAACCGGC
>JBKQRT010000258.1:0-10714 GCA_052143895.1 Acidimicrobiales bacterium
TCCTCAGCCTAGGCATCCCAAGGTCGGGGATCCCCCTCTGCGCAGCGTCAGGAGTCGTCGGTGGTCCGATGCCGGGTGTCACCGGGTCCACGATTCGCCAGACCGTGCCATACGACGTGCTCGTCAGGTCTCAGCCACCGGTGCCGGACCTGGATCATGAGAACTGGCCTCCGCTCCTCGGCTCCACGTGCCTGCCTTACCGAATCGCCCACCAGGACATACGCCACCACCGATCCGAGCGGGAAGGCTGGAGCTTGCGACCGCTGCGGACGGCTGTCTCCTTCCGAGGAGCCCGGCCATCACCTCCACCGGTTGCGGCAAACCCCCGGAGCGAAGGTCCACGCCGTCCAGCCGGACCGGTTCCTAGTAGGGCGTGTCCGTCATCACCCCGGTCAGCCACGGTCCGAGCTCTTCGACCAGATCGATGCTCGGGTCTTCGACGACCGGGCGGATCGCGGTGACCGACGCGTACCCCGATTGGACGAGCGCAGCATCGGATTCGACCTCGAAGCGTTCATCCTCGCCTCCGAGGGTGAGGGACAGCGATTCGCCAGATGCTTCGGTGACGGAGGTCTGCGCCGCCCCGATGAGGGCGAGGGCTCCGATCCGCACACCCCGCAGTTCATCCGACGCCACGTCGGGGACGTTGCAGTTGACCACGACGCGGCGCATGTCGTCCACCAACCAGTCGAGGACCCGACCGGCTACATCGGTCGCGGTGTCCCAGTGGACCGGGGCAGATGCAGTCGGATCGAGGACGGCCGAGGACACGGCGATCGCTGGGCAATCGTGCTGAAAGGCGGTGAAGGCAGCGCCCACTGTCCCGGAATGAAGGATCGCCCGGCCGGTATTTGCGCCCCGGTTGATTCCGGACAGGACCAGATCCGGGCGCGGGCCGAACTTGCCGTGGATGGCGTACAGGGAGATCAGGGCCGGAGTGGCATCGACCGCAACGACGGTTCCCTCCGGCCATTCCGGCCAGCTGCGTGGTTCGGTAACAACCTTGCCGACCTGGCTGACCCCCGTCACCGAGGAGCTGGCGCCGCTGGCGTCCCAGCAAGGGGCTGCCACCAGGACATCGTGTCCCCGGCTCCGCGCCATCTCCGCGAGCGCTCTGATGCCCGGGCTGTCCACACCGTCATCGTTGGTGACAAGAACTCGCACTGCACCACGCTCCGACTGCTCACTGTTCGCCTAACCTTGCGCTCACGGTACCGGAGGAAGGTGAACCCACTCTGACCGCAGCGCGAACTGCGATCGAACTCTTCGGTAACGGAAGAGGCCGACGAGCTCACAGAACAGCATCCTGTGCCTCATCGATGGAATTCCGCCCGATGCGACGCGTCTCGGCTGGTCGTGGCGGGGCCCCAACGGACGAGGTCAGTTGGGATCGCCCGGCTCGATGAGTTCCTGGGCCACACAGTATCCGTCGTCCCGCTGGTGAGCCTCGGCCCAGCGTTCAGCATCGCCGAGGTCCGCGAAGGGGCCGTAGCTCGACTCCGGAGCCGTGTTGGCAGGGCCTCGAAGGACGACAGCACGCACGTTAGCCAGCGTACCGGGAACGTCCGGAACCGAGGCACGGACCGATCCGACGGTATGCCCTCGAGCGTGCCTGCCACCAGTCATGCGCGACGCTCTCGACGCCAGACGACCCTGAGGGAGGACCAGGTGGCGTCGATGGCACATACCTTGTTGTCGACCAGGCCACGACGGAGCGCAGCGCTACGGACGGCATCATCCGTCATGTCGGTCCGAACCCCAGAGGTTCTCTTCGGCCACGCGATCCACAGACTGCCCGACGGATACACGATCGAGCTGAGGGCGTCCATCCGGTGCTCGAGCTTGGCGACGTTGGTGAAGAATGCCACCACGACATCAGCGCGGCCACGTACCTGGCGTTTCACCCTGACCGTCGGCGGCAGGTCCAGCTGCAGGTCGCGAGGAGCATCCAAGAGAACGACGACCATTCCATCGCCGATACCCAGTTTCTTGGGAAGCGGCGTCCCCGAGTATCCAGCCACAGATGGCGGTCTCTCATCGGACGAATGCACCGGAGGGCCGCCGGACGCGGGCGCTCAATACACTTGGGCGATGGCCTCCGATGATGCCCTCGTGCTCCGCGTCGCCGGCACCGCTGACGTGGAGCGCATCGCCCGGCTGCGGTATCGCTGGCGAGCCGTCGAACGGGGGGAACGGGGTCTCGACGAGCCGTCGTTCGAGCAGGCACTTCGCACCTGGATGCACGGCCATCGCTCGACCCACATCCCGTTCTTGGCCATGAGGAGCGCTGAGGCGATCGGCATGGCGTGGCTGGCCCTGGTCGACAGGGTGCCTGGACCGGAGCACCTCGATCGGCGATCGGCCTATGTCCAGAGCGTCTTCGTGCTCGAGTCACATCGGTCCCGTGGCGTCGGCACATCCCTCATGGAGTTCGTGCTCGACTACGCCCGCAGGCTCGGCCTGGAGTATGTCGCCGTCCATCCGAGCGAGCGTTCGCTCTCGCTCTATCGCCGTCTCGGTTTCACGGCCACCGACCGCCTGCTGGAACTGCGGCTGGCTCATCGATGAGCAGCAGTCGGGCAATGTTCCGAACCAGGTCAGAGCGACAGCGGCCCCGATGTCAGACACACTCGGGGGCCCACCTCTGCACGATCGGATGCACCAAGTGATCCGCGGCTCGGTGACCGGAGGCGGTCCGGTGGAGCTGCGAGCGTTCAACCAGTTGCGTCGAATGGCCGATGGTCCAGTGTGAGCACACACGGAAGCAGAACGGGCGGGATACGCCGGCGCCGCTGGACCATGGGCTGTGCGGTGGTCGCCGCCGCCGTCTCAACGCTCGTGTGGTTGCCGAACGGTGCGGCGACCGCCGCGGTCGTGAGCACCCCGTCGGCGACGAGTCCGTACGTACACGGACCGTTGTCGAGCCCCCAAGGCGGGTTCATCTACGACCAGTACGGCCGGGTGGTCATCCTCCACGGGGTGAACGCCGTGTACAAGCGACCGCCCTACGAGCTGTACGTCGATCCCGGCAAGCCGTGGAACTTCACGAGCAAGGATGCGTCTGCCATCGCCGGGCTCGGATTCAACATCGTCCGCCTCGGAATCATTTGGGCTGGCATCGAGCCCGGCACACTCGGGGCGAACAACCCCTCCATCTGCACGCCGGGTACGCCGAGCGATCCGCACCAATGGAATCAGGCCGTCGCCGACGCCTATCTGTCCAAGGTCCGACAAACGGTCGATCTACTTGCCCGGTTCCATATCTACACCCTCTTGGACATGCATGAAGACGTCTACAGCACCGACTTCCACGGCGAGGGGGCACCGGGCTGGGCCGTCTGCACGAACGGGTTGCCGATCACGACATTGCCGGGGCGGTGGTCCAACAACTATGCCTCCCGCTCGCTCGATGCCGCTGTCCGGAACTTCTGGGACAACGACGTGGTGGGTGACATCCAGGGCGAGTACGACCGAGCTTGGGGAGCCGTGGCCGCGGCCTTTGCCGACGATCCATGGATCGTCGGCTACGACCCGATCAACGAGCCCTTCACCACCACCCTCGACCGGATGTCGCCGGAGGAGTTGGATGTCCATCTCGAGTGCTTCTACACCGGAAGTGCGGCACCGGGTCGCCTCCCCGACAGCGCCACGCCGCTGGCGTGCCCCCCCTCCGACCCGGCTCAGGGGCTCATTCCGACCATTCGCGCCGCTGACCCGAATCACCTGATCTTCCGGGAGCCGACCATCTTCACCAGCCATGGGGCGCCCAACTATGTGGGCGCGATGGACTATCCCAACCTCGTGCTCAACTTCCACGACTACTGCAGCTACCGGAGCGGGGTGACCGGAAATCCGTACGACCTTTCGGCCTGCGTCGCCCAGGAGGAGTCCACCTTCATCCAACGGTCCTCCGAAGGACCATTGGTGGCGACCCCCGAAGAGCCACTCGGGCTGCCGTTGTTCATGTCCGAGTTCGGCGCCACGCAGAGCTCACTCCTCCTACAGAACCTGACCAGGGTGGCTGATCAATCGCTGGTCGGCTGGACGTACTGGTCGTGGAAGTACTACGACGACCCAACCGGCAGCTCGGCCGAGGCACTCGCCAGCCCGTCAGGGCAGTTGCAACCCATCGCCCAGGCACTGTCTCAGCCCTACCCCCAGGCGGTCGCCGGAACGTTGATCTTGATCGACTACGACGCCGCATCGGGCGCCTTCTATCTGAACTTCGTGGCCAACCCGACAGTCCAGGCGCCGACGTTGATCGGGATTCCGGCCCGGAGGTACCCGACCGGGTACTGCGCCAGCACGTCGGCGGGTCACGTCCACAGGGTTGCGGGTGCGGTCGAGGTCACCAACCCTCCGACGGCCGAAACGGTCGAGGTCACCGTCACCCCTGGTCAGTGCCCACAGGGCTGAGTGGCTGCCGCACGTCGGCTCCTGCTGCACCACCGCGTCGCACACGAGACTGACGCTAGGAATGAAGCGCACGTACGGTTACCGAGGATGTCAGGAACGCCAGCCGGCCGTTCGTGGTCTCCCATCGCGCTCGGTATCGCTGCAATGATCGGATCATGCCAGAGCCACGGCCGACCAATTCGGGTGCGCGCCACTCCCCAACGCCAAAATCCCTCGTCGATCTGGCCCGAACTGCAGGGAACAAGATGGCCGTCCGCCCGGGATCTGCGCTGGTGGAGGCTGGAGGCGGCAGCGCACGTACCGGTGCGGTGGGAACTGCTCCCCCGAGCCGGGGCATCGAGACGCCCAGGGAAATCGCCCAGTCCATCGCCCTGGTCGACCGGGCGTTCGCCTTCGTTGACCTGTGCGGTTTCACCCATTTCATGGCCACCCACGGTGAGCATGCTGCGATCGACACGCTGACCCGGTTCCGGTCACTGACTCGTGACATCGCAGTGCGGCGCGGTGTGCTGGTGGCGAAGTGGTTGGGAGACGGCGCCATGCTCGTCGGTGTCGAGGTCGGACCGACCCTGGCGACGGCCGCAGAGCTCATCGGTCGTTACGACGGGTCGACGCTCGCGTTGCGGGGCGGATTCGCCCACGGCCAAGCGCTCATCATGGACGGCGATGACTACATCGGGCGGCCCACCAACCTGGCTTCCCGTCTGTGCCAAGCGGCCCATCCCGAAGAACTCCTGGCGGTCGGCTATCCGGCCAAGGCCCTTCCCTCTTGGATCACGGTCCTGGGCGTCCGAAGTGTGACCCTGCCCGGTCTGGGCCGCATCCGCGGAGCACAGCGACTCGGTCTCGTGCCCGACATCGAGCTACCCGATCTTTCCCAGTATGGCTCACCACATCACGAATTCGAATAGTTCTGGTGTGCCCGGCAGGCCTCGATGTCTACCGGTATGAGGAGATCGCCGGACTGCTGGACTCACGTCGCAGCCAGAACCGCGCAAAGATCCGTTCTCGGATGCGCGCCTTCGAGGCCGACATGGTCCTGATCCCGGCCGAAGTCCTCGTCCTCGTCATAGCGCTCAGCTTCAACAGATGGAGGTGTCAGCATGGTCATCCGAGAGGACAATCTCTCAGCTCCTGGCAGTGACGGTGCCGGTGAACCGGCGCCCGCTTCGAAGGCACCGCCATCTCGCCCTCGGCTAGGTCCCCAGCCCGTCAATCTGGTCCTCGAGGGCGGCGGGGTCAAGGGCATCGGGCTCGTCGGCGCGATCTCGGTGCTGGAGGAGCGAGGTTTCAGCTTTGTCCGGATAGCCGGAACTTCTGCCGGAGCGATCGTCGGCTCACTGGTGGCGGCCGGCTTCTCGAGCGCTGAGCTGCGTGACCTGATGTCAGCCTTGGACTACACCAAGTTCCGTGATGCCTCTCGGTGGGAACGGGCACTGCCAATCACAGAAGGGTCGGACCTCTGGTTCCACGAAGGCATCTACAAGGGCGAGTACTTCCACCAGTGGATAGGGGAGCAACTGGCCACGAAGGGCACGCGGACATTCCGTGACCTCAGACTCGACCTTGGCGCAGGTGTGCTGGAAGCCGAGCAGTACAGACTCGTCGTCATGGCGTCGGATATCTCGCAAGGAGCACTCGTGCGCTTGCCCTGGGACTTCGTGGATCCCGCCCACCCTCGCGACGACCAGCCCGTCGCCGATGCGATCAGGGCCTCCATGTCGATCCCGTTCTTCTACCGGCCCTTCACCCTCAACGTAGTCACTGATCGTCCATCGATCCTGGTCGACGGCGGCATGCTGTCGAACTTCCCGGTCGACGCGTTCGACGGACCGGATGGAGCCCCACCGGGACAACCGACCATTGGCATCAAGCTCTCTGCCCGCCAGCGAGCTGACGTCATACGGCACCAAGTCAAGGGCGACATCTCCCTTGCGATGGCCATGTTGGGCACGATGCAGAGCTGGAGTGATCAGATGCACTTGGACGATCCGCTGGTGATCGATCGAACGATCTTCGTCGACACGCTTGGTGTCAATGCCACAGATTTCGAGATCACACGAGATGTGCAGGACCGTCTCTTCGACAACGGCAGGTCGGCGGCCGAGCAATGGCTGATCGGGTGACGTGAGCCGGCTTCATCTGGTTGGCCGCCTGGCATTCCACTGGTTCGTCCAGAGACTGATTGCGAAATGCGGCGCCCACCTCGAGCCGGCGTGAGCGTCAGCGGTCCTCAGGTTGAACGACGGAGATGCTCGTCGAGCCGAGTTCGGGCCAACCTGCCATAGACCCCTGCGAATCCCAGCCCGATGAGTTCCTAACGGGAGTCAAGCCCTTCAGGCAACCTTTTCGGTAGCTTCTCCACCGGGCGGGTCGATGGCCGGAGCGTCCTTCGTGGTCGACTCCTTCTTGCCTCGACCCGCCCTCTGTTTGAAGGTCTTGGCTGGCGTCGTCCGGCGTCGGGCGGCACGCACCGCGGGGTCGATCTTGTAGCGCTCCTCACAGATGGCTCGGCCTTGATCTTCCGTGATGGAGTTGCCGTCTTCGTCTCGGAGCTCGTAGCGCTGTCCGTTTCGCCAGCATGCGGCAATCCGGGTGATCAAGACGGCGGCCACCGAGCAGAGTGCCGAGTTGTGGTGCTTGCCCTCGACGATGACCAGCCGGTAGTAGCGGGCAGCCAGGGTGGGATCGATCCGACGTGTTTTGTCGGCGGCGACGAACAGCGCCTGGCGAATGCCCGCATCCCCTGCCTTGGTGATTCCCTTGTGTCCGGCGACCAGGCCTGACTGGTCGACCTTGGGCACGAATCCGGTGAAGGAGCGGACGCCGGCGAGGTTGTCGAAGCGTCGGAAGTCTCCGATGCTGCCGAGGATGGCGGCAGCTGACACGGGTCCGAGCCCGGGAGCCGAGCGCACGACCCCACAGGGATCGGCCTCGACGTAGAGCGCTTCGATGCGTGCGTCGATGGCCTCGATCTCGACATCGAGATTCCGCCGGATCCGAACCTCGGTGGCGATGTCCTCGGCCAGGTGGGAGAAATCGATGCCACCTCCGGACCACAGGGAGATGGTCTCGGCGGCCATGGCCAACAGCTCGTCGGCCTTGTCCTCACGCCACAAGCCACGGCTGGACTTCAGCAGCAGTGCAGCAAGCCGAGTTTTCCCGAGACGTTTGAGGGCCCGGGGATCGGCGTACTTCTCCAACAGGACCAGGGAAGTCTTGGGATAGCTGCCCGAGCCCAACGTGTCGGCCCAACCCGGTCCGAGCAGCTCGACCAACGCGTCGAGTCGGAGGCCGGCGGCGGTCCGCCTCTTGACCATGCTGGCCCGCAGGCGAGTGGCCCGTCGCAGCGCATCTGCCGGGCCCAGGTCATCAATGCCGCGTAGTCCTTCGGGATGGAGCATGGGGAGGCGAGCCAGTACCCGGGAGTCGAGCCGGTCGGTCTTGGTGTACTTGTTGTAGTAGTCCCGCAGATCTGACGACTGCTCTGGCGGCACCAGCACCACGGTCGCCCCTCGTGCTTCCAGCCACGCAGCCAATGGCACCCAGGCATTGCGGGTGGGCTCCAAGATCACCGTCACCCGGGCCCCATCGGGGATCTTCGCCCACAGGCGCTCGAGGTCGACCGTGGTCGTGCGGAACCGCCACGACGACCACAAGAACTCACCCCGATCGTCGGCCAGACTGGCCCGGTGGTCGGCTCGGCAGGCCACATCGATTCCCAACCGCACGTCATTCACGAGCTGCTCCCTTCTGCAGTGTTTGTTTGATGCCGGTCGGGCCTTCATCGTCGACCTGTGCACGTGGCCGCAGGGCTGTGACCATCCAGACATTCCAGAAGCAGGGGTCCGACACCATGTTCGGCCACCGAGTTCCACAAAAGGGATGCACGTGCGCCGGGAGGCTCGTCTGACTGACGATCACCGTTGAGGAGTCGAGCTCACGCTCGCTCCGACCCCAAAATAGCCAAGCCAGAAGAACCCGACCCGGCGCACCCTACGGAGGGTTCCGCCAAACTGGGTGGATCCCCAGAAACAACGCTAAATGCCCCATAACGCCAGCCCCCAGCTCATATAGACGAGGGCGTAACTCATCAAATGGGCTTCGGGGCGTCCGAAGAGCCGGTGGTGGAGGACACGGTCGGCTGGCCACGCCAGCCACCGGACGGAGAGGAGTGCCAGGTACGGTGCCGCCAGGCAGAGATCCCAGCGCGGCAACGACCGGCGTGCCCGCCAGCGGTCCCTCAAGGAGACGGGGCTGTACGGCAGAAGCACCGAGACGACGTTACCGATCCCGAGCCAGAGGAACACCACGCCCACGTCGAGGACCACGGCATGGGGGATGGCGCGCCAGCGGTCGAGGACGAGGCGCACGCTGACCGAGATGAGAACGGTCAGAGGCAGGAGCAGGACGGCCAGGGCGCTGTTCTTCAGCGCGAGCTCGTGGACGATGCCGTGGCCACCCTCGAGCTGGGTGGCGACCCGGTCGGAGTCGGCGCCCAGCTGGTTGGTGTTGATCACATCGGCCAGCACCCACACCGCCCCTCCGGTGGCGATACCGGCGATGTGCACGATGTCGTGCGAAAGGGGCCGATCGTGGGCGTAGCCAACGTACACACCGGCGATGACGAGGTTGAAGACGATGCCGATGAGCCACCTCCGCCGCTCGGAAAAGGTCCACCGCAGCTCGTCAGCGACTTCGGAGAGGTAGCCAACTGGCGCTGCTCCGGGGGCCGGCTCGGTTGGCGGGACAGCGGGCCGCAGCGCGGGATCTTCCTGTTGCCAGCCCGGACTGCCGGAACCCTGATCGGTACCGGTCCGCCCCGAGACCAGTGCCTGACGGGAGGGAGTCGCCGTTTGTTCTGGAGTCACATCTCGTCATCGGAACGTCGAGACGTCATCTGAAGACTCGATCACTCTCGAAACGCCAGAGGGTTCAGCTCACCGATCAGTTGACGAACGTCGGGCGGAACTCGTCGCGTGAAGGGCCGTCACCGGATGCCCCTCACGCGAGCTTCATGAACATCCGCTGCACCTCGTCGATGGCGTACCCGTCGGCGGCTGCGGCTTCCGGGTGCTCCAGGCAGTAGACGAGCCCGGAAGAGATCAGCTTGAACCCGGCCTGCTCAAGGGCCTTGCTGGCCGCCGAGAGCTGGGTGACCACATCTCGACACTCCCGGCCCTCGGCCAGCATGCGCTCGACGCCCTGGACCTGGCCGGCCACCCGGCGTAGCCGCTTCCGAATGTCGTCCACCACCTCATCGGGCAGTTGCATGTGCTCTTCCTCTCTCCTGGGGGCAAGCGTGACGTCTTGATGCCGCCGACACGAGCATCACGACGAGCTCATCTCGGCCGGATGTTCCGCCACCCGCGGTGCGCTTCATCCATAGTCGACCCCGACGGCCCGGGTGATCAACGCTTCGAGCGTCTCCGCCGGAACAGCACCGGGCCGGGAGTAGGCAACGATCTGATCCCGAAGGATCCTCAGCGTGGGAATCGACTGGATGCCGAAGGAACCAGCGAGCTCGGACTGCGCCTCGATGTCGACCTTGCCGAACGCGATCTCCGGGTGCTGCTCGGAGGCCACCGCAAAGATGGCCTCGAAGCCCCGACACGGCCCGCACCACGAGGCCGGGAAGCCGACGAGGGCCGTGTCACTTCCCGACACGACCTCCTCGAAGTTCTGCTTGGTCAGTTCAACAAATGCCATCGCGTGCTCCTCTCCGAACCAGGCAGGAAGCAAGACCCCACTGTCCGCGAGGGCATTCCAGCTCCGGCCGGCTACTACACCAGGGTACCATACCCCCTAGGGTGTATAACCGATTTCCTCCGGTTGACGGGGCACTGCGTCGCAAGGTGAAAGAGCTCAGGGCGTCGGCCATCGCCGTCTCCAACGCGTGCGACAGATGCATCGCATCCCGCGCCAAGGGAGCGGCGATCCACGGCGCGACCGCCGAGGAGCTCGCCGAGGCCCTGTCGGCAGCGCTGCTGATGAACGGCGGGCCCGCCGCCCTGTAGGCCCTCGGGCGTGGGCCGCCTATCAGGACTTCGCCTCTTCACGGCCCGGATGACCGCGAGGCCGAGTCGAGTCGCCTCGGCCGGGCCATCGGAGTGCGCGGCGCGTCGTGTGGCCAGCATCTCGGGTCCCGGAGGGCCCCACCTGCTTCCGGGTCCCTCGATGGGAGGCTGCCTCTCCCTTCCGCTCGAAACACCAATACCACCAGGCAGCGCCCGTCGCCCATCTGACCCGTGATGCAACCAGCGGAAGGCCTCCTGATGGTCCAGTAGCTCGAGTCGAC
>JBKQRT010000259.1:0-32120 GCA_052143895.1 Acidimicrobiales bacterium
GGTTCGAGCGCAAGGTCATCTCGGACATGCAGAGCCGGATCGGGCCCAACCGGGCGGGACCCTTCGGCATCGCCCAGACCCTGGCCGACGGCATCAAGCTGTTCTTCAAGGAGGACCTGCTGCCCGACCAGGCCGACCGGGCGGTCTTCAAGCTGGCTCCCTACCTCACCATCATCCCGGCCTTCCTGAGCTTCGCCATCGTGCCCATCGGCGGCGAGGTGACCATCGCCGGCCATCAGTTCGAGCTGCAGCTGGCCGATCCGCCCATGGGGATCCTCTTCCTCCTGGCCATGTCGTCCATCGGGGTCTACGGGATCATGCTGGCCGGCTGGTCGTCGGGCTCCAAGTACCCGCTGCTCGGGTCGGTGCGGGCCTCGGCCCAGATGATCTCCTACGAGGCGGCCCTGGGCATGACCGTCGTCACGGTCGTCCTCATCACCGGGGCCCTGAGCACCCGGACCATCGTGAACGCCCAGGCCGGACACCTGTGGCAGTGGAACGCCATCCGGTTGGGGGTGGTGCCCTTCGTCATCTTCTTCGTCGCCATCGTGGCCGAGACCAACCGACCCCCATTCGACCTGGTGGAGGCCGACTCCGAGCTGGTCGGCGGGTTCGTGACCGAGTACTCGTCCATCCGGTTCGCCCTCTTCTTCCTTGCCGAATTCATGAACACCATCACCATGTCGGCCATCACCGTGACCCTCTTCTTCGGCGGTCCCGACGGGCCGATCCCCCACGTCCCCCACCTCTACTGGCTGTGGCCGATCCTGTGGTTCCTCGCCAAGACCATCGTCTTCCTGTTCGTGTTCGTCTGGCTGCGGGCCGCCCTGCCCCGGCTCCGGTACGACCAGCTCATGGACGTGGGCTGGAAGCGGCTGATCCCCCTGTCGCTGGGCTGGCTGCTCATCGTGGCCGGGTTCGTGATCGACGGCTGGTGGGGTCTCGGCATGGTGGTCGCCGTCCTCGCCGCCGCCGTGGTCATCACCCGGGCGTTCTCGATCGGTTCCGAGCGGCAGGAGACCCGGGCGATCGTCCCGGCCGTCGGGATCCGGCTGTGGTCCCGGCCCCCGGAGCCCACCGGGCCGCCGGTCTCTCCGTCGACGGAAGGAGGTGACGGCTGATGGCTGTCCCCGAGCCGCCCCACCAGCACCAGAACTTCCTGGGTGGGTTCAAGCTCACCCTCGAGCACCTCGGGCGTCCGCCCGTCACCCGGCAGTACCCCGAGGAGAAGCGCCCCAAGCAGCCGCGCCAGCACGGTCGTCACGTGCTCAACCGCTACGAGGACGGGATGGAGAAGTGCATCGGCTGCGAGCTCTGTGCCGGCGTGTGCCCGGCCGACTGCATCTACGTGCGCGGCCTCGACAACCCACCGGACCACCCGGTCTCGCCCGGCGAGCGGTACGGCTACGTCTACGAGATCAACTTCCTCCGCTGCATCCACTGCGACCTGTGCGTGGAGGCCTGCCCGACCGAGGCCATCACCGAGTCGAAGCTGATGGAGTTCTCCTTCACCAACCGGAACGACGCCATCTACACCAAGGACGAGCTGCTGGTGGACGACGACGGGCATCCGAAGCACCTCCCGTGGGAGGACTGGCGCGAGGGCGACGACCTGCACACCTCGGGGTGGATGCGGGCCACCTCACCGGCCGGCAGCGCCGCCTTCGAAGGGCGGGTCCAGTGGTCGGGGGAGCTCGGCTACGGCGTGCGGTCGCCCGAGGGGGGCCAGAGCGCCCAGCGCGACGACGCCACCACCGGCAGCCGCCAGCTCCGTGACACGCTCGAGCGGCACCTGCTCACCAGCGACCTGCCGGCGGCCAAGCGCGGGCCGCGGGGCGCCATCGGTCGCATGCTGGAGAAGGCGGAGCGCTTCGCCCCGGGCGCGGGCAGGAAGCACCGGACCAAGGCGGATGCCGACTACGCCGCCGCGGTGGTGGCCGGCAACGCCGAGCGGGACGCCGGCGGCGCCGCGGCTCCCTCCGTCCGACCGGAACCGGGCGGATCCTGATGCTCGGGATGATCGGGGCGGTGCTCGCCGCGGTGTCGGCCGGCACCCATCCCTCGGCGGTCGACGTCGGCACCTTCGCGGTGGCGGCGGCCGTCGTGCTGGCCGGTGCCATCGGGGTGGTGGTGGCCCGCAACCCCGTGCACGCGGCGCTCATGCTGATCATGACCCTGTTCGGCATCGCCGTGCTGTTCGCCCTGCAGCGCGACCCGTTCCTCGCCGCCGTGCAGGTGATCGTCTACGCCGGCGCCATCGTGGTGCTCTTCCTGTTCGTGATCATGTTCCTCGGGGTGGACCGCGAGGAGAACATCGCCGCCGAGCCGCTGCGGGGCCAGCGGCCGCTGGCCATCGGCCTGGTGGTGCTCGGCACCGCCGGGCTGCTCCTCCTGGGCCAGGTCTCCAAGTGGACGACCGGCGCACCGCACGTCGCCGGGGTCGACGCCGGGAGGCAGTCCAACGTCTATCTGCTGGGCAAGTCGGTCTACACGACGTACCTGTTCCCGTTCGAGGCCACCGCCGCGCTGCTGGTCATCTCCGTGGTCGGTGCCGTGGTGCTGGCCCGAAGGCCCCCGGCCACCTCCAACGCACCCGATGACGCCGCCGAGCCGCCGGCCGAGGCCCATGCCCATGCCGATGCCGGCGGCCCCGCGTCCGGAGCCGGGTCACCGATGGCGGCGGCCTCGGGGGGCGAGCCGGTCGCGTCGCACGACGAGGCGCACGGAGCATCGCACGAAGAGGCGCGATCATGACCATCAGCCCCGACTGGTACCTCGGCCTCGGCGTGGTGCTGTTCGCCATCGGCGCCCTCGGCGTCCTCGTCCGGCGCAACGTGCTGGTCATGTTCATGTGCGTGGAGCTCATGCTCAACGCCGCCAACCTGACGTTCGTGACGTTCGCACGCATGCTCCACGACATCGGTGGCCAGGTCTTGGTGTTCTTCGTGCTCGTGGTGGCGGCGGCCGAGGTGGTGGTGGGGCTCGGGATCGTGGTCGCCGTCTTCCGGCGACGAGCCAACGCCACCGCCGACGACCTCCACCTGATGAAGGGCTGACCGGACGATGCTCGGAGTGACGTACCTGATTATCTTGCTGCCCCTGGTCGGGTTCGCCGTTCAGGTGCTGGCCGGTCGTCGACTGGGCGACCCGGTGGCGGGGGCGGTGGCCACCTTCTTCATCGGGGCGTCGTTCGCCGTCGCCGTGGGCGTCTATCTCGACCTGCTCACCGTCAACGCTCCGGTGCGGACCTACACCCAGAACCTGTGGACCTGGATCCCGGTCGGGGGGCTGCAGGTCCGCGCCAGCCTCTTCGTCGACCCGCTGGCGATGACCATGGTCCTGTTCGTGACCGGCATCAGCGCCCTCATCCACCTGTACTCGATCGGCTACATGAAGGGCGACCGCGACTACCCGAAGTTCTTCCTCTATATGAACCTCTTCGTCGCCTCGATGCTCATCCTGGTGCTCGGGAGCAACATGCTGGTCACCTTCGTCGGCTGGGAGGGCGTCGGCGCCTGCTCCTACTGGCTCGTGGCCTTCTGGTTCACCCGCGACTCGGCGGCCAGCGCCGGCAAGAAGGCGTTCGTCTACAACCGGATCGGTGACGTCGGGTTCCTGCTGGCGATCTTCCTCACCTTCGACAAGGTCCACTCGCTCGACTACACGACGATCTTCTCCCACCTGGGCGAGATCGGCTCGGCCAACATCACCGCCATCTGCCTTCTGTTGCTGGTGGGCGTGATGGGCAAGTCGGCCCAGATCCCGCTGTTCCCCTGGCTGGCCGACGCCATGGAGGGCCCGACACCGGTGTCGGCCCTGATCCACGCGGCCACCATGGTGACTGCCGGGGTCTACCTCTTCTGCCGGGTGAACCCCCTCCTCCACGCCTCGGGGGCGGCATCCCTGACCGTCGCCATCGTGGGGGCGGCCACCGCCTTCGTAGCGGCCACCATTGCCTGCGCCCAGCAGGACATCAAGAAGGTGCTGGCCTACTCGACCGTCTCCCAGCTCGGGTACATGTTCCTGGCCATCGGGTGCGGTGCCTACGAGGCCGCCATCTTCCTCATGATCGCCCACGCCTTCTTCAAGGGGCTGCTCTTCCTGGGCGCCGGGTCGGTGATCCACGGCCTCCACGACGAGCAGGACCTGAAGCGGATGGGCAACCTGCGCCGGTACCTGCCGATCACCTTCATCACCTTCGGCATCGGCTGGCTGTGCATCGCCGCCGTGCCGCCCCTGTCGGGGTTCTGGGCCAAGGGTGACGTGCTCGACAACACCTGGGCCGCCCACCCCGCCCTGTGGGTGGTCGGCATCATCACCGCGCTGCTGACCGCGTACTACATGAGCCGCCTCACCGGCCTGGCCTTCTTCGGCAAGGACCGGTGGTCGGCGGCGGTGCCGGTGGACGCCGACAGCGACATGCCCGACGCCCATCACGCCGACGGCGCCATCGGCGAGCCGCACGAGTCGCCGTGGATCATGACGGTGCCGCTGTGGATCCTGGCCGTGTTCGCCGCCCTGGCCGGCTTGCTGGAGCTGTCCAACGACCACTTCTCGCTGTCCAACTGGATCGACCCGGTCTTCGGGTCGAACCTCTTCGTCGCCCATCTGAGCCTGGCCGAAGAGTGGACGCTGGCGATCACCGACGGACTGATCGCCGTCATCGGCGTGTTGGTCGGGTTGAGCCTGTGGATGTCCACAGCGGAACGCCCACCGCTCGAGGGGGCCTTCTTGCGCCATTCCTGGTACATCAACGAGCTCTACGACGCCGTGTTCGGACGACCCTCGGAGCGCCTGGCCGCCTTCAGCGCCACCGTGGTCGAGACCAAGGTGATCGACGGCGGCGTCAACGGGGTCGCCGCCCTGGTGCGCAAGTCGGGGTCGGTCATCCGGCGGACCCAGACCGGCTACCTGCGCAACTACGTGCTCGGCGTGGTGCTGGGTACCGTGATCGTCCTGGCCTTCATGCTGACCCGGCTGTGGTGGGGCTGATGTCGACCGCCGACTTCCCCTACCTCACCGTGCTCGTGCTGGCGCCGGCGGTCGGTGCCGCCGTCATCGCCCTGGTGCCGCGTCCGGCCGTGCCTCGCCGGTTCTTCGAGACGGCCGGCGCCGTCGTCGCGGTGGTGACCCTGGCGGTGGCCGTCGCCATCGCCGTCGAGTTCAAGACCGGGGACGCCGGGTTCCAGATGGTGTCCAACAATGTCTGGGCCAAGGAGCTCGGGATCCAGTGGTCGGTCGGGGTCGACGGCATCTCCCTGTTCCTGCTGGTGATGACCGCACTGCTCTTCCCACTGTCGATGCTGGGCGCCCCGGCCCGCCGGGACCCGAAGTCGTTCGTGGCCTGGCTGCTCCTGATGGAGGCCGCCTGCCTCGGGAGCTTCGTGTCCCTGGACCTGGTGCTGTTCTTCCTCTTCTTCGAGCTCACCCTGGTCCCCGCCTACTTCCTCATCGCCGGGTGGGGGTTCGGCCGCCGGGGCTATGCCGCCATCAAGTTCTTCATCTACACGTTCGCCGGCTCGGCCTTCCTGCTGGTCGGGATCTTGGCCGTCGCCTTCCTCCACCAGTCCCAGACCGGCGTGCTGACCTTCGAGCTGCCGGCCCTCATGCACACCCACCTCTCGGGCACCGAGGGCGTACTGCTCTTCCTCGCCTTCACCGCCGCCTTCGCGGTCAAGGCGCCCATCTTCCCCTTCCACACCTGGTCACCGGACGCCTACGCCGAGGCCCCGACGGCCGCCGCCGTCCTGCTCTCCGCGGTCATGGCCAAGCTCGGCACCTACGGGATCATCCGGTTCGACCTCAACCTCTTCCCCCAGGCCACCCGGACCCTGGCCCCGTGGTTGCTGACCCTGGCGGTGATCGGCATCCTCTACGGGGCGCTGGTGGCCTGCGCCCAGCGCGACCTGAAGCGGCTGCTGGCCTACTCGTCCCTGGCCCAGATCGGCTTCATCGTCCTCGGCACGTTCGCCATCGACAGCCGCGGGCTCACCGGCGGCGTCCTGCAGATGGTCAACCACGGACTGATCATCGCCACCTTGTTCATCGTGGTCGGTTGGATCTACGAGCGCCGGGGGACCTGGCAGGTCAGCGGGCTCCGTGGTCTGCAGTCGCCGGCACCGGTGCTGGCCGGGGCGTTCACCGTCGGGATGATGGCCTCGATCGGGCTGCCCGGCCTCAACGGGTTCGTGGGTGAGTTTCTGGTGCTGATCGGGACCTTCGAGACCCACCGGTGGTGGGCGGTGGTGGCCACCCTGGGCGTGATCGTCGCCGCCGTCTACCTGCTGTGGGCCTACCAGCAGGCGTTCCACGGCGAGCCGGACGAGGAGGACACCAGGACCCGTGACCTCGGTTGGAACGAGAAGCTGGTCATCGCCCCCCTCATCGTCCTCATCGTCGCCATCGGCGTGTTCCCGAAGCCGGTGCTCGACCGGATCACGCCGTCGGTGGACCGGCTGATCGTCCACGTCGACGGGGCCACCCACACCCGGGTGCCCGCCGACGTCCTGTCGGGGGCGGCGCCCGTCGCCCGACCGCAACCGCTGGCCGCGGCGGCGCCCGGCGCGAGCAGCGTGGCCGCCCCGACACCCGCCTCGCTGCGAGGAGCACCGTGATGCCAACGCTCGTCCTGGCCGCCTCGTCGGCGGCCCCGGTCATCCACACCCCGCACGTCGACTACCTGAGCATCCTGCCCATGCTCATCATGATGGGCGGGGCTCTGGGCCTGATGGTGGTGTCGTCCATGTTCCGCAAGGTGCTCGGGGTGGGTGCCGGCACCCTCGTGGCCACCGTCGTCTCGGCCGCCGCCCTGGTGGCAGCGCTGTTCCAATGGGACGAGGTGGCCACCCACGGGGCCAAGGTGACCGTCGCGGGGGCGATCGCCTTCGACGGCTTCGACGTGTTCATCCAGATCACCGTGGCCGTCGCCTTGCTGCTCACGGCGTTGATCGGCGACGGCTACCTGCGCCGCGAGGGGGTCGAGGGACCCGAGTTCCACGTCCTGGCCATGATGTCGGCGTCGGGGGCCATGATGATGGGGGCGGCGAACGACCTCATCGTGATCTTCCTCGGGCTGGAGATCATGTCCATCGCCCTCTACGTGCTGGCCGCCTTCAACCACAAGCGGGCCGAGTCGGGCGAGGCCGCACTCAAGTACTTCGTGCTCGGGGCGTTCTCCTCCGCCGTGTTCGTGTACGGCATCGCCCTCACCTACGGCGCCGCCGGGTCGACGAATCTCCCCCAGGTCGCGGACTACCTGTCGAAGAACGTCATCGCCTCCAACGGGGTGCTCCTGGCCGGCCTGGCCCTGCTGCTGGTCGGCTTCGGCTTCAAGATCGCCGCCGTGCCGTTCCACATGTGGTCGCCCGACGTCTACCAGGGGTCGCCATCACCGATCACCGGGTTCATGGCCGCCGTGGCCAAGGCGGGCGCGTTCGCCGCCCTGCTCCGGGTCTTCGTCTCGTCGTTCGGGACGGTGCGCACCGACTGGCAGCCCATGATCTGGCTGTTGGCCATCCTCAGCCTGGTGCTCGGTGCGGTCGTCGCGCTCCTGCAGAAGGACGTCAAGCGGATGATGGCCTATTCGTCCATCAACCACGCCGGGTTCATGCTGTTGGGGGTGGAGGCAGCGACCGCCCAGGGGGTGTCGTCGTCGCTCTACTACCTCTTCACCTACATGTTCCTCGTCATCGGGTCCTTCGCCGTCATCACCGTCATGGCCCGCGACGGCGACACCGGCCACCAGATCTCGGACTACCGCGGCCTGGCCCAGCGACAGCCGGTTCTGGCCCTCGCCTTCGCCGTGCTCCTGCTCGGACAGGCCGGCGCCCCGTTCACCACCGGGTTCCTGGCCAAGTTCGGGGTGGTCGGCGCCGTCGTCGCCACCCACGCCTACGTCCTGGCCGTGGTGGCCATGCTGTCGGCGGCCATCGCCGCCTTCTTCTACCTCCGGGTGGCCGTCACCATGTTCTCGCCGGTGGGGCCGGCCGGTGACCCGGTCGCCGGCGACGCCGCCGGCTACGGCGACGGGGAGGCGACCGGCAGCATCGGGACAGTCGGGCCCCCGGTGGCCACCGACGGCGCGGCGGACGACGGGGGCGTCGCCGATCTCCGGGTGCTGACCGACGCCCCGCCCGCCACCGCCGTCACCGAGCGCGGGGCGGTGCCGGTCCCGGGTCTCACCACGGTCGCCCTCGGGCTGTGCACCACCTTCAGTGTGGTCTTCGGGATCATCCCCGGGCCCATCCTCGACTTCGCCCACCAGGCCACCCTCCTGTTCACCTGATCCGTCCGGCCGGTCGCGGTCCCCGCCCGGCGCGGCGTCGGCGGGTACTGTCGTCGGGGCGGGTGTGGACCGCCCCGACGAGCGCGAGGAGTGGTCGATGGCCGACGCCAGCGGACAACAGGGCGGGAAGCGCGACAACCGTGAGATCGTGCGGCTGGTGGCGCTGGTGGTGGGGCTAGCCCTGCTGGTGGCGTTCGTGGTCGACAACAGCAATACGGTCGAGGTGGGCTTCGTGTTCTTCAAGACTCAGATGAGCCTTATCTGGGTGCTGCTCATCGCCGCCTTCCTCGGTGCAGTGGTCGACCGGCTGGTCATCTATCTCCGCCAGCGCCGCAAGAGGAACGCCGCCCGGTAGGACGGCCGGGCCCGGCGGTTCGGGTCACCCTGGGCCGTGCCCCTCAGGAGACGGCCCGGCGGAACACCCGGGTGGTCCAGAACAGGACCAGCGTGCACAGCGGGACGAGCACGGCGAACGCCTGCCAGACCGCCGGGTTGGTCAGCCGCCCGGCGGTCTGGGACCGGGACGCGGCCACGAGGGAGCACAGCGGGTTGCAATGAGCGAGGGCCCGCAGCCACGCGGGTCCGATCGAGACGGGCAGGAGCACCCCGGCCAGGAGCAGGATCGGGAGGTTGATCCCGTTGATGATGGCGGCGAAGCTGCTGATGTCCTTGGTCACGAGGGCGGTTGCGGTCGAGAAGGCGACCGTCATGGTGGCCAGTGTCCACAGCAGCACCGCCAGGACGAGCAGCCCGACGCAGTGCGGGTCGAACCCGAACCCCTAGCCGACGGCGGCCACCACCGTGTCGAACACCGTCATCGTGACCAGGCCGGACAGGATCGGTCCGAGCAGGATGGCGAACCGGCTGGCCGGCGTGACCCGCAGGCGCTCGATGAGTCCGGACTGCAGCTCGAAGATGGTGGTGAAGCCGGCGCTGGCGCCGCTGGCGAACGCCAGCAGCGACAGGATCCCCGGCAGGAAGAGGTCGAGCACACTGCCCGGCGGGAACCCTTGCGTGCCCGGGAGGTGGGCCAGCAGCGGGGTGAACAGGACGAGGTAGAGGATCGGCGTCGAGAACCCGACGACGAGCCACGCCGGGTTGCGCGACGTCTGCAGGATCGAGCGCTGGAAGAGGTGCGCGACGTCGCGGGAGGTCTTCATGCCGCCACCTCGGTCCCGGTGGCCGTCCGGCGTCCCGCAGCGACCGGCCGGTCTGGCGCGGGAAGACGTCGTCCGGGGTGTCGCTGTCCACCCTGCGACGGTGCAGGTGAGCCGGGTATCCCGCCGCCCCGGGTGGAATGATGGGCCGATGAGCAAGGCGACCCCAGCGGAGCGGGCGGCGCTCGGCCGGCGGGCCCGGGCCAAGCTGCCCCGCGCCCGCCACGGCGAGTGGCAGCCCCGGGCCGACCGCACCGACCCCCTCGGCATCCTGGCCCTCCAGGCCACGACCCGGGCGCCCGAGCTCGTGCCCATCCGCTACGGTCGCATGGCCGAGTCGGCCTTCTCCTTCTTCCGGGGGGCGGCGGCGGTGATGGCCGCCGACCTGGCCCACGAGGAGCACTCCCACCTCGACGTGCAGCTGTGCGGTGACGCCCACCTCGCCAACTTCGGAGGGTTCGCCTCGCCCGAGCGCGACATGGTCTTCGACGTCAACGACTTCGACGAGACCATCCCCGGTCCGTTCGAGTGGGACCTCAAGCGTCTGGCCGCCAGCCTGGAAGTGGCGGCCCGCGACCGCCACTTCGATGCTCCGTACCGTCGCTCTCTCGTGACCGGCGCCTCGCGGTCCTACCGTCAGGCCATCCGCGAGTTCGCCGGCATGCGCAACCTCGACATCTGGTACGCCAAGCTGGACGGCGCGCTGCTGATGGAGCGGTGGGGGGCCGACATCGGCAAGACGGTGCTCGGCAACCTGTTGGGCTACGTGGCCAAGGCGCGTTCGAAGGACCACCTTGCCGCCGTGTCCAAGCTGACCGAGGGGGTCGACGGACGGCTGCAGTTCGTCGACGACCCGCCCCTGATGGAGCGGGCCGACGAGGTGTTGGTCGACGTCCACTCGGTCCAGAGGATCACCGAGCTGTTCCACGGGCTGTCCGACTACCGCCAGACCCTGACGCGGGATCGCCGGCGGCTGTTGGAGCGGTACGAGTTCGCCGACTTGGCCCACAAGGTGGTCGGTGTGGGCAGCGTCGGTACCCGCTGCTGGGTGGTCCTGTTCGTCGGCCGCGACAATGGCGACCCCCTCGTGCTCCAGATCAAGCAGGCCGAGGCGGCCGTGGCCGAGCCGTTCCTCGGCACGAACGAGTTCCCCAACGCCGGCCAGCGCGTGGTCGAGGGCCAGCGCCTCATGCAGAGCGCCAGCGACATCTTGCTCGGGTGGGACCGGGTCCGGGGCGACGACGGCGTCCCGCGCGACTTCTACATCCGCCAACTGTGGGACTGGAAGCTGTCCCTCCCCATCGACCGGATGCTGCCCGAGGGCATCGAACTCTACGCCCAGATGTGTGGCTGGACCCTGGCCCGGGCCCATGCTCGCACCGGCGACGCCATCGCCATCGCCGCCTACCTCGGCGGCGGGGACCGGTTCGACCGGGCGCTCGCCGACTTCGCCGCCGCCTACGCCGACCAGACCCAGCGGGACTACGAACGCCTCACGCTGGCCATCGCCACCGGCGAGGTCAGCGCCGTCACCGGCGTCTGAGGCCCGCCACCCGACCCGACCGCCACCCGACCCGACCGCCGCCCGCTCCGGGCACCGATCCGAACGAAAGACTGAGGTACCCATGCCACTGCACAGGCACGAATCGATCCGTGACGAGCTGCTCGACTCGGTCTACGCCGGCAAGGACCTGGTGACGAGGTTGCCCTCGCATCTGTTCCCGCCCGGCGAGATGCGGCCCGAGGACGCGTTCCAGTCCATCTCCGACGAGCTGCTGCTCGACGGGAACGCCCGCCAGAACCTGGCCACCTTCTGTCAGACCTGGGAGGAGGACCAGGTGCACCGGCTCATGGACCTCTGCATCAACAAGAACATGATCGACAAGGACGAGTACCCCCAGACGGCCGAGATCGAACGTCGGTGCGTGCAGCTACTGGCCGACCTGTGGAACGCACCCGAGGAGGGCGAGGCGGTCGGGTGCTCGGCCATCGGCTCGTCGGAGGCGTGCATGCTTGGGGGCATGGCGGCCAAGTGGCGGTGGCGGGCCAGACGGGAGGCCGCCGGCAAGCCAGCCGACCGGCCCAACATGGTGTGCGGTCCGGTCCAGGTCGTCTGGCACAAGTTCGCCAAGTATTGGGACATCGAGATGCGGGAGATCCCGATGTCACCCGGCAAGTACTGCATGGACGTGGACCAGATGCTCGAGCGGGTCGACGAGAACACCATCATGGTCGTCCCGACCTTCGGGGTGACCTACACCGGCTCTTACGAACCGGTGGCCGAGCTTTCCGCCGCCCTCGACAAGCTGCAGGCCGACACTGGCCTCGACGTGGACATCCACGTCGACGGGGCCAGCGGTGCCTTCCTGGCCCCGTTCTGCGCCCCAGATGTCCTCTGGGACTTCCGGCTGCCGCGCGTCAAGTCGATCAGCACCTCGGGCCACAAGTTCGGCCTGGCACCGCTCGGTGTCGGCTGGGTGCTGTGGCGGGACCAGTCCGACCTTCCCGACGACCTCATCTTCCACGTCAGCTACCTGGGCGGGGACATGCCGGTCTTCCAGATCAACTTCTCGCGTCCGGCCGGACAGATCGTCGCCCAGTACTACAACTTCGTCAGGCTGGGCCGGAAGGGGTACGAGGACGTCCACGACGCCTGCTACGACACGGCCAAGTTCCTGGCCGAGCAGATCGTGAAGCTGGGTCCGTTCGAGCTGCTGTGCGACGGCAACCCGCTGACTGGGATCCCGTCGGTGGCCTGGCGCATCATCGACGGCCAGGACCCCGGCTACACGCTCTACGACGTCGCCGACCGGCTCCGGGTGGAGGGGTGGCAGGTGCCGGCCTACCCGCTGACCGGATCGGTGTCGGACATCTCGGTCCAGCGGATCCTGGTGCGCCAGGGGGTCAGCCGCGACCTGGCCGTCCTCCTGCTGGGCGACATCAAGAAGTCGATCGCGCACTTCGACAGGCACCCGGTGACGGTGGCGATGACCAAGGAGGAGGCCGGAGGCTTCAGCCACCTGTAGCCGGTGGGCCGGCCGGCGGCGGACCGGCCGCGGCCGGTCCGTCCGGTGCGGTCACCGCCGCCCCGGGTGGCCACTCGATGGCGATGGGCTGGCTGCGGAGGATGCGGGGGCGCCCGACCACCGCCGGACGGTCGGTGGTCCACTCGGCCGCCGGCGCCAGGGTGAGGCCGGCCATGCCGCAGAGGGCGGCGTCGTAGCCGGAGCGGACCCAGGCGAACCGGCGCCAGCAGCCCTCGCGCTGGTCCTCGGGGACCTGGAGAAGCGGGTGGAGCCGGTCCAGCGCGGCCAGGTACTCCTCGCGGCGGATCGAGATGCCCGGCGCCGGCTCGCCCGTGCGGGCCACGAGCTCCATGAGCCGCGCCGCCGGGGGGATGGGCAGGCCGGCGGCGCGACCGATGTCGACCAGCGTGGGCGTGCCGTAGGCCAGGGCCATCATCGGGCCCTTGATCTCGTCGGTGGCATCCTGCTCGGTGCTGTAGTCCGAGGCGGACAGGAAGAGGGTGGCCCCGTCGAGCAGGGTGCCGAGCGATGCCACCCACGACTGGTCCGGCGTCGACTCGGGGAAGTAGCTGAGTGCGGGGAAGGCGGTGTGGGTCTGGCCGAGCTCGAGCATCCAGGTCGCCGCCGTGCGCCACAGCTCGGGGTTGTCCAGGGATCCCAGGCGCTGCAGGTTGCCGAGCATGTCGACCGGGGACGGCGGGGTGCCGGCGAAGGGGCGCAGCACGCTGATGCCCTTCTCGCGGTTGTGGTGGGCGGCGTAGATGGTCGGGAGATAGCTGATCAATAGGGCGACCAGCCCCAGGCCGATGGTGGCCTCGACGAAAGTCAGCCAGATGCGGGCGGTGCCCTCCGGCTCGGCGAACCCGAGGGTGAAGAGCGACGAGCCGCTGACCTCGAACGCCCGCTGGGGGGAGTCCCGGCTGATCCCCCAGAAGATGAACGAGAAGCCGATCGTGACCGAGAGCATCCACACCAGTGGAAGGCTGACCAGTGCCACCGGGGCGTACAGCGCCCGGAGGTTGGTCCGCATGGCCTCGTTGCGCCAGCGGTGCACGAGGACGCGGTCGGCCAGCGAGAACACGCACCGGGCGATGCGGGTGAAGCCGTTCCGAGGGAGAACGACCGTCTCGAGTGCCGAGATCAGCACGGCCATGGTCAGGACGGCCCCGAACACCACGGCGGCCACGTGGGCGACGATCACCGGCTCCCCCGATGCCGGCCAATCACGCGGTCCCGGCTCATGACGGCTGCGACATGATGAGGTAGGCGCTGTCGCCGACCAGCCACAGCCCGATGATGAGCGAGAGCACGATGATGGCCTGGTCGCGGTGGGTATCGATCCAGTTCCGCAGCCCGTCGAGACGGACGGTTGCCGCCTCGGGCGCGAAGAGCGCGTAGCCCAACATGGCCAGATAGCTGGCCGTGCACAGCAGGCAGAAGAAGACGATGAGGAACCACGACTCGATGGACGAGATGTGCAGCTGGGCCACGGTGGCGGCACCGGCCCCCACCAGCACCCAGGGCTGGAGCAAGAGGCCGAGGATGGCGGCCGACCACACCGACATGCGATCGAGCCGGGTCATCCACGTGGGCGGCTTCCGTGGTCGTCCGATCCGCGTCCGCTGGCGGAAGGCGATGCCGACGAGGATCACGCCGAAGAGGATCTTCGCCGCCAGCACCCCCGTCGACGGCTGGGTGGCCGGCGCCGGCGGCTTGCCCCCGGTGACCAGCAGGGTCCCGGCCACGACCACCACCAGCGACAGGAGCCACCCGAGGATGAACGACGCCCCCTTGAGGATCCCCCGTTCGGAGCTCAGGATCAGGATGAACCCGGTGATCGGGATCGGCTCGAGGGTGACGGCCAGACCGATGAGGATCAGGTCGACGACCGGCACGTGCCTCCCGTCGGGACCGGGTCAACCATGGGCGGGGGCGGTCGGGTCCAGGCCGGTGGCGCCGGTGGCGCCGGTGGCGCGGGACCACGGGAGCTCCCCCGGGGTCTGGGGGAGCCAGGCCGTCACCACATAGGCCACGACCACGGCCACGATGATCAGTGAGACCACGGCTAGCTGGTCGCTCGCCACCAGCAGGGTGGCCAGCAATGTCGAGGTCATCGGCAGCTTGAGCATGGACGTGGTCATGGCCCCGATCCCCATGGCCACACCGGGCACCAGTGACATCCCGGGCAGGTGGGATGCGGCGACACCGATGGCAGCACCGACGAACATCGCCGGGAAGATCGGGCCACCCCGGAAGCTCGACAGAGAGAGGCCGTAGGCGATCGACTTGCACACCACCAGCAGCGCGAGGGCTCCCACCGTCCATCCAGCGGCGTGCAGCACCAGCCCGGGAAGCGCCGACTGGCCGGAGAAGAGGACCTCGGAAGCGCTCTTCCCGGACCATTCGCCGAAGGCGATGGCCACCCCGGCCACCCCGAGGCCCACGACGGGCATGAGCAGGACCATCCGCCGCTCGACGACCGGCTGCAGGGACAGTCCGAGGAGGCGGATGGTGCCACCCAGCACGGCGGCGAGCACGCCGAGCGCCAGCGCCCACCCGAACATCGCCCCGGTCGGATGGCTGAACGGCGGCAGGCCCGGGATGGAGAGGGAGAAGGTGCCGAACCCGGTCAGCGAGTCGAGACCCACGAAGATGAGCGTTCCGATGCCCGCAGCCAGCAGGCCAGGGATGAGCACCAGCCCGAGCACCGGGCCGCCGAGCCCCGATGCCTCCATCAGCAGGAATGCGCCGATGAGCGGCGAGCCGATGAGGGTGCTGATAGCGGCGAAGGCGCCGGCCGAGGCGATCACGACGACGGCGGTCGGCGGGGCGTCGCGCTTGGCCAGCTTGACGGCCAGCACGCCGAGCCCACCGCCGATGGCGATGAGCGGTGCCTCCGGCCCGAGGACCACGCCGAGGGCGAGGGTGGCGAGCGAGGCGAGGAAGATGCCGGGAAGCTCCGCCGGGGTCGGGGCGCCGCCGGCCTTGAACCCTTCGGCCGGCTTGTGGCCGGCCGTCCCCGGGAGGTAGGTGATGGTGAGGCTGACGAGGAGGCCCGCCACGGCCAGCAGCGGCAGGGGCCACCACGCCGGGATGCCGGCGAACCCGAGCCACTTGGGCAGGGAGGAGAAGAGCCAGGTCTGCAGCAGCGAGACCAGCTTGAGGTAGCCGTAGGCGACGGCGGAGATGGGGGCCCCGAGCAGCGCCGCGAGCACTAGGAGCCGGACGTAGCTCCTCGACTTGAGCATGGCCATCGGATCGGCCGGCGCCCCGGTGGCTAGCGTGGCGCCGACGGGGGTGGCGCCGGCGACGGGGACGGTCATCGTGTGATCACGACGGCGTCGCGCCCATCGGAGCGAACGCGGCGCCAGTCGGCACGAAACCGCTCCATGCCCCGGCGCCGGTACGGGCGAATGCCGCCGCCAGCACGATGGCCAGTGCGGCCAAGATGAGTGCGCCGACGTCGTACACGGATCTCCTCCCGTCCGTCGCAATCCGTGGCCAGGAGACTACGTCGTTTCTCCCGAAGTCGGGGGAACGTGCGGGTAACGCGGTCCGCACCACCGGGCCGGCCCCTGGCGCCCGCCGGCCCGGGCTCGCAGGAAATCCCCAGGAAGGGAGGGTGGGGCGCACTAGGGTTCGGTATGTCCCCGATCAAGGAGCGGCACTGATCATGATTGCGTACACCTATCCATTGCTCAGCATCTTTTGGACGATGCTCGAGTTCTTCGTCTTCATCCTGTGGATCTGGCTCCTCATCTACATCTTCATGGACATCTTCCGCAGCCACGACATGGGCGGATTCGCCAAGGCGATCTGGGTGCTCTTTGTGATCATCCTCCCGTTCCTCGGCGTGCTCGTCTACCTCATCGCCCGCGGGGGGAGTATGCACGAGCGTGCGGAGCAGGCGGCCCAGGCCCAGCAGAAGGCGTTCGACGATTACGTCAAGAAGACCGCCGGGTCCGGCTCGGGGAGCAGCGTCGACCAGCTCGCCAAACTGGCCGACCTCAAGTCGAAGGGTGTCATCACCGACGCCGAGTTCGAGGCGCAGAAGGCCAAGCTGCTCAGCTGAACAGTGGGTCCCGGCCCGTCGCGTCCGGCACGACGACGGAAACGGAAGCGACGGCCGCCCGCAGGTGCCCACGACACCGGGGCGGCCGTCGTCACGTCAGGTGCCGGCGACCGGCCCGGCGCATCCCGTTCGTGGACGACAGTCACAAGTACAGTTGCGGTGTGACCGCACCGGTGGACGGGAACGACGGCGGAGCCTCGCAGCACACCGTCGAGGAGCTGCAGCAGGAGAACGAGGCCCTTCGTGCGGAACAGGAACGGCTGGCGTCGAAGGGCGCCCACCGCACCCGCCGCATCTTCTCCTGGGTGCTGGTGGTGCTGGCCTGCATCCTCGCCGTGGTCTCGGTGGTGGTGGTGTTCGCCCGGAACGAGTTGCTGAACACCGACACCTATGTGAGCACCGTGGCGCCGCTCGCAAGCAACCCGGCCATCCAGGCCCAGGTGGCAAAGCAGGTCAGCCACGACCTCATCCAGCGCACCGACCTGCAACAGCGGGTCAAGGGTGCCCTGCCCCCGAAAGCCGGGTTCCTGGCCACGCCCATCACCACGGAGTTGCAGAACGTCACCGAGCAGCTCACGTTGAAAGCGGTCGAGTCCGAGACGTTCCAGAAGCTCTGGGTGGGCGCCAACCGGGCGTCCCACAAGCAGCTGGTCGCCCTTCTGACCGGGTCGAAGGAGGGGGCCGTGTCCTCCAGCAACGGCAAGGTCACCCTCGACCTCAGCCAGGTGGAGGTCCAGGTCAAGAAGGCGCTCAACGCCAAGGGCATCACCGTGTTCAACAAGGTGCCGGCAGCCAAGGGACTCAATTTCGTCCTCTTCCAGTCGGACCAGCTGGTCAAGATCCAGCGGCTGACCCGGTTCCTCGACGACGTGGCGCTGGTCTTGCCGATCGTCACCTTGCTCTGCTTCGCCGGCGGTGTGGTCCTGGCCCGGAACCGCCGCCGCGGCCTGGTCCGTGCCGCCACCGGGCTGGCGCTGTCGATGGCGCTGATCCTGGTGGTGCTGGCCGTGGTCCGCAACCAGTACCTGGCGTCGCTGAGCCCCTCCCAGTCGAAGGAGGCGAACGAGGCCCTCATCGGTCAGG
Source organism: Acidimicrobiales bacterium (assembly GCA_052143895.1). Lineage (GTDB taxonomy): Bacteria > Actinomycetota > Acidimicrobiia > Acidimicrobiales > RAAP-2 > Bog-756. The sequence continues at coordinate 17,623 of JBKQRT010000259.1, forward strand.
TCACCGGGTCCCTGCGGCTCACGGTCCGGGGCATCCTCATCGCCGCGGCCGTCGTCGCCCTCGCCGCGCTGCTGGCCGGCAACCGCCACGTGCGGGCCTGGGTCACCGGCAAACAGAAGCCGGCGTGGATGACCGAGGGGCCGGTCCACCGCTTCGTCGCCGACCACCGGCGTGGACTGCAGTGGGGAGCGCTACTGCTCGGACTGCTCGTGCTGGTGATCTGGGACAATCCCACCACGCGGGTGGCGATCATCGTGGTCGTCATCGCCTTCGCCGTCGTCGGGCTCATCGGGCTCTTCGCCGTTCAACGGGCCGCGCCCGACCTGGCCGGGCTCGGACCACCGACTCCCGACGCCAGCGGGCCGTCCGACACCGCCGGCGGGGGTACCGCCGCCGGCTGATGGAGGGTCGGTCCCCGCCGCCGGCTCGGGACTGGTGGCGGTACCTCGAGACCGTCCACGCGGTGACCTACTTCTCCCCCGAGAGCCGCGAGCACCTTCGAGCGGCCGGGCTGCACCGGTTCTGGGATGGCTACTTCGCCGCCCGTGCGGCACCGCTGGGCGCCGTGGGTCCGGCGGTGGTGACCGCCCTCTTCTGTACCTTCCATCAGGCCATGGTGGAGCGCTCGCTCCCCGACGCCTGGCGGTCGGCGGACCCGGCACGGCTGCTGCGGGCCCGACGGTCCGGTGCCGCCGCCGCGCTGCGGCGGGTCGCTCCGGCGCTGGACGACGACGCCGACCGACTGGCCGCACAACTCGGACAGGTGGTCACCGTCGCCGACGGGTCTGGCCGTGCGCTGTTCAGCGCCAATCGCGCCCTCGGTCCGGTCGCCGATCCCGTCGAGCGTCTCTGGCAGGCCTGTACCAGTCTTCGCGAGCACCGCGGAGACGGCCACGTCGCCGCCCTCACCGCCGCCGGCCTCGACGGGTGCGAGGCGCTCGTGCTCACCGCACGCTGGCGAGAGCTCCCGGACGATGTGTTCCGGGAGAACCGGGGCTGGTCGGATGACGACTGGGAGTCGGCCGGCCGCCGCCTCCGTTCACAGGGGCTCGTGGTCGGGGGGCGGCTCTCGTCGGCTGGGCGCCGGCTGCGGGAGGACCTCGAACAGCGGACCGACGCACTGGCGGCTCCGCCTTTCGGCCGCCTGGCCGACGAGGATCGCGCCGGCCTCTTCGAGGGGGTGCGGGCGGTGGCGACAGCGGTCGTGGAGGCCGGGATCGTCCCGTTCCCGAACCCGATGGGCCTCCCCGCCCCGGACGCGGCCTGAGCCGGCGCTCCCCGGCGCCGGAGGTCGCCCCGCACCGCCGGCGCCGGGGAGCGCGATCGGGGCGGGGTCCCTCAGGCGCCGGGTCTGGGCCTGCCGGTGACGGAGGAGGGCCGGGCGCCGGAGCCCGGATCGTCGACAGGCCCCGCGGCTCCCGGCGGCGATGCACCGGGGCCGGGAGCCGCACCCTCCTGGCAGTCGCTGAACGAGGCGGCGATGAACTCGTCGGTCTCGCGCTGGGCGGCCATCATCCGCTTCTCCGCCCCGGCGGCCAGCAGCTTGCCCAGCACGGGTATCTCCCAGAGCGATTCGGCCCGGAGGATGGCCATCACCACCGGCACGAGGTGCTCGGCGGTGTCGAAGACCACGTAACGGGGCAGCCATTCGGGCTCGTACTTGGCGTTGAACCGCCACAGCGACTCGATCTGGGCGAAGTTCGACAGCCGCTTGAGGAACCAGCGCTCGGCCCGCTGCATCGTGCCCTCGCCTTTGTCACCCGAGAGGGTCGCCCGGAGTGCGGCGAAGTTGAGGCTCAGGCCGGCGTAGCCCTCTCCGCGCAGGTGCTCGATGGTGGCGCAGAGGGCGAAGTCCAGCAGCCCGTTCGGATGGTCGGCGGGGTCGCGTCGCATGAGGTCGAGCGAGAACCCCCGGATGCCGGGAGCGGGCACGAACTGGCACATGGCCGCGGCCGATCCGTCGGGTGCCCGCACCACGACGAGCAGCAGGCCGGTGTCGCGCGGGTCGAAGATCCGTCCCAGCATCATGGAGAAGCCCCGTTCGTGCTCCCCTTGCCGGCTGAGGCGCATGAGGGCGGTGAGCTCCTTCGAGAGCGCCTGGTCGAGATGGGCCGGATCGTGGAAGCTGGCCGTGTAGCCGTACTTGGCGATGCGGTGGTGGGCCTGGCGGAGCCCCTTCATGTGCCGCCCGGTCAAGGTGAAGTCCTGGACCTGCACGACGGCCTCGTCGCCGAGATAGATGTCATGCATCCCCGACTCGCGGTAGACGGGCAGCCAGTCCTCGCCGGCACCCATCACCGCGGTCACCCAGCCATGGCCGTCGGCGAACCGTCGGAACGCCGCCCACGCCTGCTCACGTTCGTTGCGTGGCCCGATGGGGTCGGGGGAGATCAGGCAGACGCCGCCGTAGACGGCGTAGGCCACCAGGCTGTCGCGGTGGAAGAACCACCGCTTGTCCGATCGGAGGGCGAAGTAGTCGAGGGTGGAGTTGCCGTGCCGGCGCACGATGTCCCGGGCCCGGAACTCGGCGGCGCGACCGGAGCTCAGGCGACGGTCGACCACCGGCCGGGTGAGGAGGAAGAGCACGACCGCCACCAGTGACAGCCCGACGGTCAGCAGCACCGGTGAGAGGTACCGGTCCATCCGCTGGGGGAGCGGCACGGTCTTGATGCCCACGAGGCGCTCGGCCGCCGCCCACAGTGCCGTCCAGAAGGGGATGACTGTGTGAGCGTCACGGTCGATATGGGCGAAGAGTTCGATGGAGGCGGCCGAGAAGACGGTGATGCCCACGACGCCGACCGCGATCGCTACCAGGGCGGATCGCAACGACGACGAATCGGACGCCGACTGGAACTCCTTGCGGTTGGTGACGAGGAGCAGGAGGATGGCCAGCGCGATCACCGACTCCTCCACGTCGGCCCCGGCGATGAGGTGCAGGACGATGGTGCCGGCCAAGAGGACGACCGCCACCCGCCACGCCCGCCGCTGGCCCCGCAGGATGCCCCGGCCCAGCGCCACCAGCGCCAACCCGGCCACGGCGATGAGGGCCCCGGCGGCCACGCTGGCCCGGAGCGGGAGGTACTCGAGGACGATGTGTAGCCGTCCCCGCAATGGCGGAGTGATGGCATCGAGGAGGTCGATGATCCCCGCGGCCAGGATGGCCGCCGCGGCCAAGCGGCGGACCCGCCGGGTGCGGCGGAGGGTTTGGTGGAGGTCGGGAGCCGGGGGCCACGACTCGCCGATCGGGTAGGACGCCACCAGCGCGGGATGGAGGGACCGACTGCTCCGGCCCCCGCCGACTGCGCGCTCGAGCAGGCTGGGGGACGGGAGCTCGGCGTGGGCGAGCAGCAGGCGCACGTGTAGCTCGGCCCCGGTCTCGAGCTCGACCCAGCTCACCCACTGGCTGTGCACGAAGACCGGTGGCAGCCCGACACGCCCCCTGCGCTCCTCCACCACCTCGGCAGTGGCGCCGACGTTGGCGTAGAAGCCGAGCCCGAGGTTGGTGAGCTCCGAGCGGAAGGTGGCCGCCGTGATGAGCCCGGAGTAGCCACGAGCGACCAGCCGTCTGCCGGCGTCCCGCGCCGTGTCGTTGGCCGCACCCTCCGACCGCACCTGGGCCAGGGCGCCACCGCCGAGGATCGACCACATGCGGCGGCTCAATACGCCGAGGACCAGGGCCAGCACCAGCCCGGCGGCCAGCGCCACGGCCGCGGCGACGACGATCTGGTCGCCCAGGTCCGCCTGGTGGGCGTGGCGGATGGCCCGGGCCGGGAGCCCGGAGCCGAGGTGGCCGAGGACCCAGGGGGTCACCGCCAGCCGCAGCAGCGCCGCCACGACGAAGGGGACGAACAGCCACCACGCGTAGCGGCCGAGGCGCCGGTAGAGGGTGCGCGAGACGACGAAGCGCGACAGGGCCGACGGATCGCTCAGGCGGTTGAGGCCCTCGAGCCACGGTGCGTCCTCGGCCGACCGGGTCGCCATCGAGCGCCACCCATGCCCGGCCGACCGGTCCAAGCCCCCCGGCTTGGTGTCGGCCACCGGGTCCGACCCGACCTCCGTGCCGCCGGTCGCCCGGGCGTAGGCCTGCTCGCCCGGTTCGACCCGGACCACCCGCTCGCCGGTGGCCGTATGGAGGTGGAGGTCGACGGGACCGAGGGGCTCGACGCCCATCTCGCCCATGGCGGCCACGACCGCCGGGTCGGTCTCGTAGTCCGGTTCGTGGGTGCCGGTCTGGCGGATGATCCTGCGCTCGTCGATGGTGACGAAGCGGGACAGGGCGTCGCGGAGCGCCGGGTGGGCCTCGAGGGACCGACGGGCCTCGTCGACCGGTGACGCCGACCCCGACTCGGTCAGGTCGAACAGATTGCCGGCGATGATGAGGAGGCCCGGCCCGTCCCAGGTGTCGAGGGCCCGCGCCATCTCGCCGGTGACGGCGGTGGTCGAGGGAGTGGCCGCCGGTGTGAGCAGCAGATCGCTCACCACCATGACCCGACGACCCAGCGGCACGTTGACGCGGGTGGCGCCCGGCTCCGGCGAGAACGGGACCGGGCCGACGTGCGGGTCGACGGGGCCCGGACCGGCGGCCTCGTCGAGCGATGGGGTAGTTGCGGTCACGGCCCCTCCATCGTAGAGTCCCGCCGCCGGTAGGCTGAGGCGCGTCGGGGCAGGCCACCGCCACCGGCAGCCGAGCAAGGGGGAGCAATGCCTGACCACGCAGCGGACGGCCGGGCCGGAGGCGGGACGCCCCCCTCTGAGGCCACCATCGAGGACTACTACTCCGAGGACCGGGTGTTCCCGCCGTCCGAGGACTTCCGGGGCCAGGCGGTCGAGCGCGACCCCGCCATCTACGGGCGGGCCGCCGCCGACCCGCCGGCGTTCTGGGCCGAGCAGGCGGGATCGCTCGACTGGTTCCGGCCGTGGGACACAGTGCTCGAGTGGGACCCGCCCTTCGCCCGGTGGTTCGGAGGGGGGACCCTCAACGTCTCGTACAACTGCCTCGACCGCCACGTGGCCGCCGGGCTCGGCGGGAGGGTGGCGTTCCACTGGGAGGGCGAGCCGGGGGATACCCGGACCATCACCTACGAGCAGCTCCTGGCCGACGTCTCTCGGTTCGCCAACGTCCTCCGCGGCCTCGGCGTCGGTCGCGGCGACCGGGTGGCCGTCTACATGCCGATGATCCCCGAGCTGCCGGTGGCCATGCTCGCCTGCACCCGCATCGGGGCCGTCCATTCCGTGGTGTTCGGGGGGTTCTCCTCCGACGCCCTCCGGGACCGCATCCTGGACGCCCAGGCCCGGGTGGTGGTGACGGCCGACGGCGGCTGGCGGCGCGGCACCGCCGTGCCGCTGAAGGGCCACGTGGACGCGGCCGTCTCCGAATCGCCGTGCGTGGACCACGTGGTGGTGGCCCAGCGGATCAGCGGCGCCGGCGACGCGCCGGTGCCCACCATGGTGGAGGGTCGTGACCACTGGTGGCACGAGCTGCTGAGCGGTGAGGACGACGCCGCCGGCGGCCGACCGTCGGACCGGTGCGAGCCCGAGCACATGGGCGCCGAGGATCTGCTGTTCATCCTCTACACCTCCGGGACCACCGCGGCACCCAAGGGCATCATGCACACCACCGGCGGGTACCTCACCCAGGTCGCCTTCACCCACCGGGTGGTGTTCGACCTCCATCCCGAACGCGACGTGTACTGGTGTGCCGCCGACGTCGGGTGGGTCACCGGGCACAGCTACATCGTCTACGGGCCCCTGGCCAACGGCGCCACGTCGGTGATGTACGAGGGAACACCCGACTTCCCGGACCGGGACCGCTGGTGGTCGCTGGTGGAGCGCTACGAGGTCTCCATCCTCTACACCGCCCCCACCGCCATCCGCACGTTCATGAAGTGGGGCACCGAGCTGCCCGAGCGCCACGACCTGACGTCGCTCCGGGTGCTCGGCTCGGTGGGTGAGCCCATCAACCCCGAGGCGTGGATGTGGTACCACACCCACATCGGCGGGGGCCGCTGCCCGGTGGTCGACACCTGGTGGCAGACCGAGACGGGGGCCATCATGATCGCGCCGCTGCCCGGCCTCACCGCCACCAAGCCGGGCTCGGCGACGTTCCCCCTCCCGGGCATCGGCGCCGAGGTGGTCGACGAGCGGGGCGAGCCGGTGCGACGGGGCGGCGGCTATCTCACCCTCACCACGCCGTGGCCCTCGATGCTCCGGGGCATCTACGGCGATCCGGAGCGCTACTGGCAGACCTACTGGAGCCGGTTTCCGGGGCGGTACTTCGCCGGTGACGGGGCAAAGGTCGACGAGGACGGCTACCTGTGGTTGCTCGGCCGGGTCGACGACGTGATGAACGTCTCCGGCCACCGGATCTCGACCACTGAGGTCGAGTCGGCGCTGGTCGATCACTGGGCGGTCGCCGAGTCGGCCGTGGTCGGCGCCCTCGACACGACGACCGGGCAGGCCATCGTGGCCTTCGTGACCCTACGGGCCGACGCCGGGGTCGCGGACGACGAGCGGGGTCAGGACCTTCGGGCTCACGTGGCCGCGAAGATCGGCCCCATCGCCCGTCCACGGACGGTCATCTTCACCGACGAGCTCCCGAAGACGAGGAGCGGCAAGATCATGCGGCGGCTGCTGCGGGACGTGGCCGAGGGCCGCATCCTCGGCGACACGACCACGCTGGCCGACCCGGCCGTCGTCGACGAGATCCGTCGGCTGGCCGCGTCCTCGCCGACCGACGAGTGACCCCGGCCTCGGGTCGCGCCAACTGGGCGTGGCGGGACGGCCCGGTGCCGTCGCCGGGCGAGGCGGTGGTCTTCGACGTCGACGGTGTGCTGTCCGACGCCGTCGGCCGCCAGCACTTCCTCGAGCGCGGGCGCCGCGACTGGGACGCCTTCTTCGAGGCGTGCGGCGACGACCCGGTCATCGACGAGCTGGTCCGGGTCCTCGAGCTCCTCGACCGGCGGCTGCAGGTCATCCTGCTCACCGGCCGGCCGATCCGGGTCCAGCCCCAGACCCTGGCCTGGCTGGAACGGTACGGGCTGCGGTGGGACCTGCTGGTCATGCGGGCACGCGGGGACTACTCGCAGGTGACCTGGTTCAAGCGCGACACCGTGGAGGAGCTGCGCGCCTACGGCTTCGACCTGCGACTGGCGTTCGAGGACGATCCCAACAACTTCGCCATGTTTCACGCCGAGGGGATCCCCTGCGTCTACATCCACTCCGGCTACTACGAGTAGCCGGTCACCGCCGGCCGGTCACCCGCCGGGCGGTGACCGGCCGAGCCGGGCTCCGGTCCGCCGTCTCCGGGCCGCCACCGCCCACCCGGCGAGGAGCGTCACCACCGACAGGCCCAGCGGGGGCCCGTCGCCGAAGCGGACGTAAGCGGTCCACCCCGTGCGCAGCGACAGGGTGGCCTGGATGACCTGCCGGGCGCCGAGCACCGACCGCTGCAGGAGTGTGCCCCGGTGGGTGACCGCAATGCTGTAGCCGGTGGGCGCGGCCTGCAACAGGTCCCGCCCCTGCTCGACCGCCTGCACCTCGGCGGCGGCGACCTCCTGGGTGGGGACCTGGGTGGTGGCGTAGGACGAGGTGTTGGTCGGGACGATGAGCAGCTGGGCGCCGGCGCGCACCGAGGACCGGCCCCGCGACGCGAAGAACACCTCGTAGGAGATGAGGGCGCCGAGGGGTCCGGCCGGGGTAGGGAGGAGCCCGGTGCCGGTGCCCGGCACCGCGTCACGGGGCACCGCCGACAGGTTCCCCAGGTGGGCGAAGAAGCTGCGGTCCGGCACGTACTCGCCGAAGGGCACTCGGTGGACCTTCTCGTAGCGCGAGACCAGGGTGCCGTCGGGGCCCCATGCCACGACCTCGTTGCGGAAGGCGGTGGTCGAGATGTCCTCCGTCACGCCGACCACCAGCGTCGAACCCAGGCTCTGCGCCAGTCCGGAAAGGGCCCCCTCTTCGGGCGAGGCGGCAAGCGGGGTGTCGAGCGAGACCACGTCCTCGGGCCAGAGCACCAGGCGGGGAGCCGCGCCGTGGTCCTGGTGGAGCATGAGTCGATCAGCTGCCAGCTGGGCGGCCAGCACCACCGCCGGGTCGACCTGCGCCTTGCGGAAGCCGCGTACCCCGCCGCCCTGGACGGCCGCCGTGGTCAGCGGGCCCAGCGGGGCACCGCCGTCTGGGGCGTGGTCGGCGACCACCGCCACTGCGGCCACGCAGCCGAGGGCGAGGGCCCCGACGGCGAGGTGCGCCCCGAGACCGGCCACCGCCCCGCGTACCACGCCGCACCGGCGCCCGGCGCCGCCCGGCCCCGAAGGGTCAGGTCCTCCCGGGTCGTTCCGGGCGAAGTCCCGCGCCCGGGCGAAGTCCCGCACGGCCCGCACCGTCGCCTCGGCCAGGGCGCCCAGGGCCACGCCTCCCAGGTAGACCGCCAGCGTGAGGCCGAGCGGGCCACCGAGGCGGGCCACTCCGAGCAGGGGACCGTCGGCCTGGCCGAGGAAGACGCCGCCGATGGGCAGTCCCCCGAACGGCCAACCGGCCCGGGCCGCCTCGGCCAGGGTCATCGCCGCCGGGAAGGCCAGGGCGCGCGCCACCGGTGGGCCGGCCGGCACCACCCAGCAGGCCACGGCCACGAAGAGGGCCTCGATGGCGATGAGGACCACGGCACCGGGCAGGGTGAAGGACCGGACCCACAGGAGTCCGGGCACGTAGCACCCCAGCCCGGCCAGCCACCCGGCCCAGAACCGGGTCCGCGGCCGGAGCAAGCCGATCCGCCACCAGAGGAGCCCGGCTGCCGGGAAGGCCAGGATCCACCACCCCCACGGGGGGAGGGAGAGCGCCAGCCCCACCCCGGCGGCGAGGGCGGGGAGGGCGACCATGCCCCGGCGAGGGGAGACGAACCCGCTCCGTCGGCGGGTCATCGACACCCGGGACGGGCGCCACGGCGGCGCCGCGGGCGCGGCGGCCCCGGGGGCCAGGCGGGTGGTCGGCCCCGCGTCCGACACCGACTGCTCGGTGGTCATGTGGTGGGATGGGGAGGGGGCGTCGTGCCGTTGCTGGGCCGCGACCCGCCGTCGAGGGCCTCGATCACGCGCCGGGCGGCCGCCCGCCCGCTCCCGATGCAGGCCGGGATGCCCACGCCCCGGAGGGCGGCCCCGGCCACCGCCACGCCGCCCACGCCGGTCAGCTCCTGTTCGATGCGACCGACCCGAACGAGGTGCCCGACCCCGTACTGCGGAAAGGCGTCGTCCCACCGGGTGACCAGCGACTCCTGCGGCGGGGCGCCGATTTCGAGGAGCGCGCCCAGTTCGGCGACGACGACGGCGACCACCTCGTCGTCGTCCATCGTCGCCGGACGGACGTCGCCGAACCGGCCGACCGAGACGCGGACCAGCTCGTCACCGGGCCGAGCCAGGTGCGGCCACTTCCGGCCCAGGTAGGTGGCACCGGTCACCAGGGCCGGCTGACCGCCGATGGTGCCGGTCCGGGGTACGAGGAACCCGGTGCCCCGCAAGGGCGACCGGATGGCCTCGGGCGGGAAGGTCATGGTCACCACCGCCACCGATGCGTACTCGATGGTGCTGAGCATCCCGGCGGCCCGGGGGGCGATGGGGGCCAGCAGCACGGCGGCCGGCCCGGCCGGGAGTGCGAGGACGATCCCGTCCGCTGACGCCGTCCGGGGGCCCTCGCCGCCGAGGTCCAGGCGCCAACGCGGGACGTCGGGCCCCGCGGTGGCGACCCGCTCGACCGCTTCGACCGGCACCCCGGTGTGGACGGTCACGCCCCGTCCGGCCAGGGCGCGGGTGAGCTCGGTGGCCAGGCTGGCCGTGCTCCCGGCCAGCGACCAGAAGAGGGGCGCGGCTGCCGCCCCGTCGGAGGTGGCGGCCCGGCGCCCCGGCGAGGTGCGCAGCCGGCGCATGAGGCTTCCGGGCTGGTGGTCGGCGGCGATGAGCAGCGGGAAGGTGGCCGCCGCGCTGAGGTCGTCGACCCCTCCGGCGTTGATGCCGCCGATCAGGGGGTCGGCCAGCCGCTCGACGACCGGACGCCCGAGCCGGCTGCCGACGATGTCCCCGACCGACCGGTCGCCGGGCACCGCGGTTCCACCAGCGTGGAACGGCAGGAGGTCCCGGGCCACCCGGAGCGATTCGGCGGGGCTCAGGATCCCCGATCGGGCGAGCGGCCACCACCGGGTCGGGACGCCGAGGTTGAGACCGGCCGGCATGGGGCGCAACCGCCCCCGGGCCCACAGGGAGGCGCCCGAGGCACCCACCGGGACCAGCGATCCGGTCAGCCCGAGCTCGTCGCAGAGGTCGGTGGCCTCGGGTCGCCGGGCCAGGAAGGCGTCGGCGGCCAGGTCCACGGTCCGCCCGGCGAACTCGGTGGCGCACAGCTTCCCGCCGACTCGGCCGTCGGCCTCGAAGACCTGCACCTCCGGCGCCCGGCGCCCGTCCCCGCCGGCCACGGTCAGCTCCCACGCGGCGGCGAGCCCGGCGATGCCACCGCCGACGACGGCGACCAGCGGCCGGCGGCCCGGGCTCATGCCGGCGCCTCCGATCCGCGCACACCGGGGGCCGGCCGCCCGACGGCGGCGTCGCGTACCACCTCGGCCAGCAGGGCGAGGAAGGCCGGGTCGTCGTTGAGCGAGGAGGTGCGGGCGAAGGCGACCCGGGCCTGCCGGGCCACCTCGCGGGCCTCGATGTCGAGGTCGTAGAGGACCTCCAGGTGGTCGGAGACGAACCCGACCGGGCAGACCACCACCGCGGTGGCGCCCTCCGTCGCCACCCGGGTGATCTCGGCCGGCAGGTCGGGTCCGATCCAGGGTTCGGCGGTACGTCCGGCACTCTGCCAGGCCACGCCCCAGGTCAGGCCCGGCTCGCGGTCGAGCCCGAGCAGGTCGGCCACGTCTCGCGCCGATTCGGCCACCTGGTCGGGGTAGGGGTCACCCTCGGCCACCGCCTGCAGCGGGAGGCTGTGCGCGGTGAAGAACACCGCGGTCCGCCGTCGCGTCGCGGGTGGGAGGGCGTCGCGGGCGGCCGCGGTGCGTCCGGCCAGCAGGGCCGCGAAGCCGGCGGCGCGGTGCCACGACGGCACCGGGGTGAAGGCGATCGGAGGGTCGGTCGCCGCGGCGGCCCGCGCCGCCCTGGTGAAGTACTCGCCGGAGCCGAGGGAGGACTGGTGCGGGGTCAGCACGATGCCCACCACGTCGGCGACCCGGGCGCCGGCCAGGGCGGCCATGCCGTCCTCGATGGTCGGCGTCGTGTGCTTGGCCCCGAAGTGCACGAGGAACCCCCCCGGTTCGAGCGCCTCCAACGCGGCCCGCACGCCCTCGACCTGCGAGCGGGTGCGTTCGGTGAGCGGCGAGGTGCCCCCGATGGCCTCGTAGCGGCCGACGAGCTCGGCGAGGAGCTCCGGGGTGGGGGGGCGACCGCGCCGGATTGTCGTGTAGAAGGGTTCGATCGCCTCGGGCATGGCCGGCGTGCCGTGGGCCATGATCAGGACCCCCACCGGGGTCGGGCTCACGGCGACGCCCCGACGCCGGCGCGTCCCTCGGCGTGGACGAGGGCCACCACCCGCTCGAGGATTGCCGGGTCGGTCTCGGGAAGCACGCCGTGACCGAGGTTGAAGACGTGGCCGGGCTCGGTGCCGGCCAGCGTGAGGACCTCGCGGGTCTCCCCCGCGGCCACATCCCAGGTCGACAGGCACAGGGCCGGGTCGAGGTTGCCCTGGACGGCGACCCCGGATCCCACCCGCCGGCGGGCTTCGTCGAGCGGGACCCGCCAGTCGACGCCGATCACACTGCTCCCGGCGGTGGCCATCGAGGCCAGCAGCTCGCCGGTGCCCACCCCGAAGAGGATGGTGGGCACGTCGGGATGGGTGACGGCCAGCTCGGCGAAGAGCCGCCGGGTGGCGGGCAGCACGAGCTCCCGGTAGTGGCGGGGGGTGAGGATGCCGGACCAGCTGTCGAAGAGCTGGACCGCCGACGCCCCGGCGTCGAGCTGCGAGCGCAGGGACGCCACGGCCAGGTCGGTGAGCCGGTCCATGAGAGCGGACCACACCGCCGGCTCGCTGTGCATCAGCGCCTTCACCCTGGTGAAGTTCTTGGAGGGGCCACCCTCCACCAGATAGCTGGCCACGGTGAAGGGGCCGCCGGCGAAACCGATGAGGGGGACCTCCAGCTGCTCGGCCAGGAGGCCGACTGCCTCGAGGACGTAGGGCGTGTCGGTGTCGGGGTCGAGGGGCCGCAGCCGCCGGAGGTCCTCCTTGGTCCGGAAGGGCTCGGACACGACCGGTCCCGTGCCCGGGGCCACGTCCACGCCGAACCCGATGGCGGCCACCGGGACGACGATGTCGGAGAAGAAGATGGCGGCATCGGTCCCGTAGCGGTCGACGGGCTGGCGGGTCAGCTCGGCCACCAGCTCGGGCTGGCCGATGGCGTCGAGGATGCTGCCCGTGCCGCGTGCCGCCCGGTACTCGGGGAGGGACCGCCCCGCCTGTCGCATGAACCACACGGGCACCCGCTCCACCGGCTGGCGGCGGCATGCCCGGATAAAGGGCGCCTCGTCAAAGCGTCCGGCCGCAGGGGGGGCGGTGGCGGCCATGGCCCCAGTGTAGGAGCGGTCGGTGGGCCCATCGGGACGGCCGGGGCCGCCGGGGGCGTCGGCACGCCCGGTCGCGTCGCCGCGTCGGGGGCATACAATCGAGGGTTCCCCTGAGCCGGAGGGGTAGGAAGAGCGGAGGTGGGGTGCAACCGGAGCAGCAGGCCGAACAGGAGTTCGTGGACATGGCTTATGCCCGTCTCGACGCCATGCGGAGCGACGCCACCGCCATGATGGAGGGCGTCCTCGACCTGGGCCGGGGCGGCACCTTCCAGTCCCGCACGGAGCGTGACGTGATCGTGCGCACCAGCCTGGCACGCCTCGAGCAGCTCGACATCGGGGACCAGGCCCTGACCTTCGGCCGCATCGACCGGATGGTCGGTGAGCCCGAGGGTGCCACCGACGCGAACGCCCCCGAGACGGAGACCTTCCACATCGGCCGCCTGGCCATCCACAGCGCCGACCACGAGCCCCTGGTCGTCGACTGGCGTGCTCCGATCGCCGAGCCGTTCTACCGGGCCACCGGACGTGACCCGCAGGGCCTCGTGCTGCGGCGCCACCTCGCCCTCGAGGGCCGTCGGGTGGTCGGGGTCGAAGACGAGCGGTTCGGCGTCCCGGGCGCGGACGGCGGTGCGACCGGACCGGCGGACGGCACCGACGCCAGCGGCGAGCTGATCGTGGGCGACCTGCCGATCGGCGGGCCGGCCGCCCTCCTCGCCGCCCTCGACCGGGCCCGCTCGGGCCGCATGACCGACATCGTCTCCACCATCCAGCGCGAGCAGGACGAGATCATCCGGGCGCCGCTGTCCGGGGTCCTGGTGGTCCAGGGTGGTCCCGGGACCGGCAAGACGGCGGTTGCCCTCCATCGCGCCGCCTACCTGCTCTACACCCACCGGTTCCCCCTCGAGCGCCAGGGTGTGCTGGTGGTCGGGCCGAACCCGCTCTTCCTGCGCTACATCGAGCAGGTGCTCCCCTCCTTGGGGGAGACCGGCGTGACGCTGTCCACGGTGTCCGGCCTGGTGCCGGAGATCCGCACCCGCGAGAACGGGCCGGTCGACGTGGCCCGCCTGAAGGGTGACGCCCGCATGGCCACCGTGGTGGCCCGGGCCGTCCGGACCCGCCAGCGCGCCCTTGCCGAAGACGTGGCCATCCCCTACGGGGCCCTGCTCCTGCGGCTGACCGTCGCGGACAGCCGTCGGATCGTCGACACGGTCCGCCGCCGGCCCGGCACCCACAACGCCCGCCGCCGGCTCGTCGAGCACGCCGTGGCCCAGCTCCTGGCCGACCGCGCCCGCCAGACCCAGCAGACGCTGGGGGTGGGCGTCCCGGCGTCGGTGACCGCGTTCCCGGGGTACGAGGACCCGTCGGAGCTCACCGAGGACGAGTTCGACTTCGACGACTTCTCCCGCAAGGTGCGGCGCGTCCCCGAACTGGCCGAGGCCCTCGACCGGATGTGGCCGCGGCTCTCGCCGCACGAGCTGCTCCACGACCTGTTCGGCGCCCGCCCGCTCATCGCCGCCGCCTCGCGGGGCGTCCTCTCCGACGAGGAGCAGCAGCTCCTGTTCCGGCCCCGCTCCTCCTCGTTCGACGACGTGGCCTGGACACCGGCCGACGCCGCCCTCGTCGACGAGGCCCGTCACCTCCTCGGCGCCCGCAACGGCAGCGCCGACGACGAGGTGCGCAAGTACGGCCACATCGTGGTGGACGAGGTCCAGGACCTCTCGCCCATGCAATTGCGGATGCTCACCCGCCGCTCGCTCTCGGGGTCGATGACGGTGGTAGGCGACATCGCCCAGGCCACTGCCCCCTGGGCCCCGAGCTCGTGGGCGGACATCACCGAGCACCTGCCGCGTCGGCGGCCGGTCCGGACCGTCGAGCTGACCGTGAGCTACCGGACACCGGCCGAGG
>JBKQRT010000260.1:0-2559 GCA_052143895.1 Acidimicrobiales bacterium
AGGAGGCGCGGGAGTACGGCTTCATCGACGAGGTCATCCAGAAGGACGCCATGGAGGTGCCCACGGCCGGCGCAGGGGCTGCCACCTGATGAGCCTCAGCGTCGGGGAGCCGGCATCGGCGGGTCCCCAGCCCGAGCGCCCGACGGTCATCGGGGGGAGCACCCGCTTCGTCCCCGGCCAGAGCAGCGATCAGGTCACCGTCGTCAACGGCAAGGTTCAACTCGGGCAGCGCCTGAAGGACCTGTGGCGCAACCGCGACCTCCTGATCCTCCTGACCCGCACCGAGCTGAAGGTCAAGTACAAGGACTCGGTCCTCGGGTACCTCTGGTCCATGCTCAACCCGGCCCTGGTGCTGACCATCTACTACGCCGTGTTCAAGATCATCGCAAGGAACCCGCAGCCGCACTTCGCCATCTGGCTCTTCTCCGGCCTGATCGTATGGAACCTCTTCAACAACTCGGCCATGTCGTCGACGACGGTGGTGGTGGGCAAGGCCGGCATCGTGAAGAAGGTGGCATTCCCCCGTGAGTTGCTGGCCCTGTCGGTGGTGGGCGTGTCGATCGTGCTGTTCGCCATCCAGGTGGTCGTGCTGATCCTCGCCATGCTGCTGTTCGGACTCTCGCCGGACTACTCCTACCTCGCACTTCTCCCACTCGCCCTGGTCGCGCTGATCGTGTTCACCGGGGCCGTGTCCATCTTCCTGTCGGCTGTGAACGTCTACCTCCGCGACACCCAGCACCTGACCGAGGTGTTGTTGATGGCATGGTTCTGGGGCACGCCAATCGTCTACACCTACGGCCTGATCTCGTCGGCGTTGAACTCGCACCCTCACTTCGTCTGGTTCAAGTACGTCTATTTGTGCAATCCGATCGCCCCCATCGCCATGAGCTTCCAGCGGGCCATCTACGGGAAGACACAGTTCGTCACGACGACCGTCCCGCACGTGCACCCGATCCTCCCCACCTGGAGCATCGGTGAATTCGCGGGGATACTCGGCGCGGTGTTGATCGTCAGCGTGGGCCTGTTCCTGCTGGCGCTGATCGTGTTCGGCCGGCTCGAGGGCAACTTCGCCGAGGAGCTCTGAGCGGTGAGCGTCGCCATCGAAGTCAAGGACATCTCGAAGCAGTTCCGCCTCTACAACGAGAAGCACACCTCGCTCAAGGAGCGGGTCATCCACGGGGGTAGGATGCCGTTCACGCCGTTCTGGGCGCTGAAAGACGTCAATGTCGACATCAACCAGGGGGAGACCTTCGGCATCCTCGGGCGGAACGGGTGCGGCAAGTCGACACTGCTCAAGTGCGTTGCGGGCATCCTCAAGCCCACGTCGGGTGAGATCAGGGTCCGTGGCAGCCTGGCTGCCATGCTGGAACTGGGGGCGGGGTTCCAGCCCGATCTCTCCGGTCGGGACAACATCTACCTCAACGGCTCGCTACTCGGGCTGTCGCACGCCGAGATCGAGAGGCGCTTCGACGACATCGTGGCTTTCGCCGGACTCGAGGAGTTCATCGACAATCAGGTCAAGTTCTACTCGTCGGGCATGTACGTGCGTCTCGGCTTTGCGGTGGCCGTCAACGTCGAACCGGACGTGCTGCTGGTCGACGAGGTGCTCGCCGTGGGCGATGCCGCCTTCCAGCGCAAGTGCCTCGACCACGTGAAGCGGTTCCAGCGGGAGGGACGGACCATCGTGGTGGTCAGCCACGCCACCGACGTCATCCGCCAGAACTGCGAGCGGGTGATGGTGATGAACCACGGCAAGGTGATCACCGTCGACGAGCCGGGGGAGGGGATCCGGGTGTTCCTAGCGGACCTTCTCGGGGTCGGGACCCTCGAGGGGTCGGAGTCCGGGGGGATCGAGGGCAATGTCTTCGCCATCGGCAGCGTCCAGGCCGAGCACGGCGGCAGTGGTGAGCGCTCCCACATGTACCCCGGCGAGTCCCTCACCGTGACCGCCGAGCTGGACAGTCTGTCGGCTGTTCCCAACGCCATGGCCACCATCGCCATTCACGACGATGCGAACGAGCTGGTGTTCGCCTCGGACCCCGACGATCCGATGTGCGCCATCGACGTCCCCGAGGGTGGCGGGATCGTCCGGTTCTTCTTCCCCGAGGTACCGTTGTTGGACGGCACCTACTCGGTCAGCGTGGGTGTCCGCAGCGCCACCGACACCGCCATCTTCGACTGGAAGGACCAGGTCACCCAGTTCGAGGTGGCCAATCCCGGTCGCTCCACGGGCCGGGTACGGCTCCCGCTCGACGTGAGCTTCCGCCTCCGTTCGACCGCCACGACCGGCGAGGTCCCGGTCGTGGCGGCCGCACTGGGCCCGCTCGCCGGCTGGGAGGAGAGCACCGCGTGACGGTGCGGCGCATCGACCAGGTCGTCCCGTCTCTGGCCAGCCGGGACGCCATCGGCGGCCACACCGTGCAGCTGCGGGACCTGCTCCGTTCCAAGGGGTACGAGTCCGACATCTTCTACGGGAACGCCACCCCCGACCGGCTGGACGACGGGTATCCGGTGGCTCGCCTGGGTGAGCGGTCGTCCTCGGGGCGGGTGCTCCTTTAC
>JBKQRT010000261.1:0-4539 GCA_052143895.1 Acidimicrobiales bacterium
GATCGCTGGTCGGTGGCCACTGGAGCGCCATCGGACGATTCGCCGCCACGGGTGACGTGAGCGTGCTGGCCAAGTTTCGACAAAAGCGGGTCGGTGGCATCGAACTGGCCACCGACCCAGATGCGATCGAGGAGTACCTGAGACAAGGGGAGTTGGACATCGATGACATCTACGTCTGAGTCAGGGGAGTGCAACAGTCCGGTGAGGCCGGAGCCCAATCCCATTGCATCCGATGCCCGCAGAGTCCGCCGAACTCGCCGGCTTCCAGAAGACGCCGCGTGTGCACTTTGCGGTGAGCAGCACATTGAGACCCTCGCCTGGAGGAAAGTTCACCGGACCGTCTTGGAGGGACACCACGCCGCCGTCGAATCGAACGACGAGTTCCTGATCGTCGTTCTCTGTCTGAACTGTCATGCAAGGGCAACGGCACTCCAGCAGGATGTTGGCGTCCTGATTCCCGGCCAAGCGGACACATTCCTCGAACGATTGGACCGGGCCACGCGTTCGCTCGGATCCTTCTTCGAGTTGCTGGCCCAGACCTTCTACGGGTGGGCGGACAAGCTGGCACAGGTCGTTGGGCTTCTCGACCAGCACTGCCCCGCTTGGCGGACAATCCCGGGAATGCCATGACCGACGACACGTTGGCCATCGCTCATCGGGTATGGACGGAGATCGACGGCGCCAAGAAGCCTCCTCGGAGGGTGCGCCGGGCGAAGAAGAAGGACTGGCCGAGATACGTCCTGGTCTTCGACTGCGAGACCACGGTCGACCATCGGCAATCGCTCACCTTCGGTTGCTGGCGCTACTACCGGGTCGACCGTGACGGCTGCCACTGCGTGGAGGAGGGCATCTCCTACGCCGATGATCTTCCTGAATCCAATCCAGGCGGATTCGCAATCTTGGTCCAGTTCGTGGCCCACCACTGGGCCGCCACTGAGCGACCACGGGCAATTCGACTGCTCAGCCGGTCGGAGTTCGTCGAGAAGGTCTTCTTCCCAGCCGCACTCGAAGTCCGAGCCACGGTGGTCGGCTTCAACTTGCCCTTTGACCTCTCCCGCCTGGCTATCGGCGCCACTGAGGCCCGGGGCTTCAACCACGGAGGCATCTCCCTCGTGCTCTCTCGACCGGCAGAAGGTACGCACCACAAAGAGCGGCGCCATCGTCCACGGGCGGTGATCAAGAGTCGGGACTCCAAAGGTGCCTTCATCTCCTTCACCAAACCTCTGCAGCCCGAGGAGGATCTGCTCATCCCCGAGGACAGCCAGACCGGTCGGCCGGATCGGTCCTACATCTGGCGGGGCGAATTCGTCGATTGTCGCACCCTGGCCTTCGCCCTGACCGGCGAGAGCTACTCCCTGGACGGGGCGTGCGAGGCCTTCGGCGTCCGTGGCAAGTCCGATCCCGGTGGGCACGGCACCATCACCGAGGACTATGTGGAGTACTGCCGCCAGGATGTGGCAGCCACCGCCGCCCTCTACGAAGCGCTGATCGCCGAACTCGATCGCCACCCGGTCGGCCTCGACGCAGCCAAGGCCTACTCTCCGGCGTCCCTATCCAAGGCCTACCTCGGGGTCATGGGCATCACGCCGTTGCTCGAGCGGCACCCGGAGTTTCCGAGGGAGGCGCTGGGGTTCGCCATGGCCTCCTTCTTCGGGGGACGGGCCGAGTGCCGCATCCGCCGGGTCCCGGTCCCCGTCGACCTCGTCGATTTCACCTCTATGTACCCGACGGTGGATGCCCTTCTGGACCTCCACCGATTCCAGCTCGCCCGCCACATCGAGATCATCGACACGCCCATGGGAGGTACGGGTCTATTCGGAGGCCTGGCCCTGGAGGACTGTTTCGATCGTGAGTTCTGGCCCCGGCTGGTGGGCTTCGCTCTGGTGCGACCCAACGACGACATCCTGCCGGTCCGGGCCGCCTACAACGGTACGAGCTGGGGCATCGGGGTGAACCCGGTGACCTCGGACGAACCGCTCTGGTACTCGTTGGCCGACATCGCCGCCGCGGAACTGCTGTCCGGGAAGGAGGTGGACGTCCTACGTGTCGTCCGCTTCCGACCGAGCGCATCGGCAACCCGAATGCACTCCGTGCACCTTCGTGGTGCGGTGGAGATCGATCCCATGGTGCAGGACCCGATGGTGACGATGGTCGAGGAGCGCCAGCGGGTGAAGTACGACGGCACGTTGCCCATGGCCGAACGGGACCGCCTGGCCGGAGCCCTCAAGCTCGTGGCCAACGCCGGAGCGTACGGCATCTACAGCGAGTTCAACGCCAGGGAGCGCCGGAAGGGGGAGACCACCATGGTCGACGTCCACGGACGCAAGGAGGTCTTCTCGGACAGGGTGGCCGCCCCCGAGGACCCGGGGAAGTACTGCTTTCCGCCGTTCGCCGCCTGCATCACGGGCGCAGCCCGGCTGATGCTCGCCATGCTGGAGCGGTGCGTGGTCGACCTGGACGGCTCGTGGGCCCTCTGTGACACCGACTCCATGGCCATCGTGGCCACCGAGCACGGTGGCCTCGCCCCCTGCCCCGGCGGGCCGGAACGCCTCCCCGACGGGACCGAGGCGGTTCGTGCGCTCAGTTGTGCCCAGGTCGAGGCGATCCGGGAGCGGTTCAACGTCCTCAACCCCTACGACTGCACGGCCGTGCCGGAGATCCTGAAGCTCGACGCCCGGGGGTTCTGTTACTCGGTCTCGGCCAAGCGCTACACCCTCTACGACCTCGACGCTGACGGGCGGCCGGTGATCACGAAATACTCCGAGCACGGACTCGGGCACTTCCTCAATCCCACCGATCCAGGCTCCGGAGATCGCCAGTGGATCCCCGGGATCTGGCAGATCGCCCTCGACCGAGTCCGTGGGTTCGAACCGAATTTGCCGGCCTGGCTGTCCCGGCCCACCATGGTCCGCACCACGGTCACCTCGCCCGCCGTGCTGAAGGCATTCCGGCACCACAACGAGGGCAAGGAGTATGCCGATCAGATCAAGCCCTTCAACTTCCTGCTCACCGCCGCCGGGGCCAAGCCACCGGCCTCGGTCCCTCCCGGCAAGCCCTTCCGCCTGGTGGCCCCCTTCAGCACGGATCCGGCCCAACAGGACGGGGCCCAGTGGATCGATGTCCACCACCCCGAGGCCGGGAGCTATGCCATCACCACCCGTGACGGACGCCCAGGCATGGCCCGGGTCGACACCTTCGCTGACGTGTTGGCCAAGTACGAGACCCATCCGGAGGCCAAGTCGCTGGGACCCGATGGCAAGCCGTGCGGCAGGGGAACGGTCGGGCTCCTCCGGCGCCGACCGGTCACGGTCGGGAAGATTGTGCTGATCGGGAAGGAGTCCAACCGCCTGGAGGAGCGGTCGAGGGGCGAATTGTCCGTCGATGACCTGGATGACCGGATCACGACGTACGAGGACCATGACGAGTGGTATCGGGTGGTGGTGCCGAAGTTGCGGGAGATGGGTGCGCCAGCGGTGGCTGAGGCGGCCGGGGTGAGTGAGCGGAGGGTCAGGGACTGGCTAGCCGGCCGAGTCGTGCCACATGCAAGGCATAGGGCTGCATTGCGCCGACGAATCGAAGGGTGGGACGAGAACTAGGTCGAGTGTATGGAACCTGAGCTGCACGAAACCAAGAGGAACTTGCATTCGGCGCTCGCCAGGATTCGACAATCGCCGCAGCCGTACGATCTACCCTGACAGGCATGACAATTGCCCCTGAGGACTCTCTGAGCTCGTCAATCCATGCTGCGCCCGGCACATACGCACTTCTGATCGGATCAGGAGTTTCACTCGCGGCAGGGATCGCAACTTCGTGGGACATAGTCTCTGACCTCACTCGAAGGCTTGCTGCATTGCTTAACGAGGATCCAGGGCCCGACACGCTTGATTGGTACTTAAGGAGGTTTGGGATTGAGCCCAACTACCCCTCGGTATTGAGCGAGCTTGCTCCTTCTCCTTCAGATCGGCGCAGTTTGCTGGCCACGTACTTTGAGCCGAACACGGAGGAGCGAGAACAGGGCATCAAGATTCCAACGGCAGCTCACAGGAGCATCGCCAGGCTCATCAGCAAGGGGTACGTCCAAGTTGTAGTCACGACCAACTTCGACCGATTGTTGGAGCAAGCTCTCGCTGAAGTTGGCGTGGAGCCAATGGTCATCAGCAGTCCGTCGGCTGCAGCCGGGGCGGAACCATTAGTTCGAGGCCACCCCACTCTTGTAAAGGTCCACGGCGACTATATGTCTTCCGATCTCAAGAATACGGTCTCGGAATTGGCCGGATATGACGAGCGGATAGACAGACTTCTCGATGAAGTCATGGACAAATACGGCCTAGTCGTCTGCGGATGGTCGGCAACCTGGGATCCAGCCCTGCGTGACGCCATTCTCCGAAGCCCGGGCCGCCGCTATTCGACGTACTGGTGCACCATCAGCGAACTAAGAGGCTGTCGCGTTTCTTTCCCCAGCGCGATCACGCGACGACCGGATCGGTCAGTCGGCGGAGCAGCAGTCGGCTGTGGGCGGCCCATACGAACCCTTCGGTG
>JBKQRT010000262.1:0-5913 GCA_052143895.1 Acidimicrobiales bacterium
GGTGACCGGTTCCGCATCTACTCGGTCAGCGGCACATACCCGGTCATTCGCCCCGACCGCTACCGCCTCGCGGTCGATGGCCTCGTCGAGCGGCCGACAACCTTCACGCTGGACGACCTGCAGGCCATGCCCCGCACCGCCTTGGTGAAGGACTTTCAATGCGTGACCGGGTGGAGGGTGCCCGATGTCCACTGGGAGGGCGTCAAGCTGTCCGACGTCCTCGATGCGGTCGGCGTGGCCCCCGGAGCCGTCGCCCTCAGTTTCGAGTCCTACGACGGTGCCGATTCCGAGAGCCTGACGCTCGATCAGGCCCGTCTGCCCGATGTCATCGTCGCCGACCGGATGCTCGGAGCGCCCGTGACCACCGAGCACGGCGGGCCGGTACGGCTCTACGTGGCGCCGATGTTCGGGTACAAGTCACTCAAATGGCTGTCGGCCATTCACGTCGTCGACCGGGTGATCCCGGGATATTGGGAGGAGAACGGGTATCCCGTCAACGGGTGGATCGACGGCTCGACAGGACCGACCGATACCTGAGTCCATGGTGCGATGACGTCACAGATGCAGGCCGATCCCCACGCAACCGTCCGGGTTCTTCGCTTCGACATCACGCAGCGCTGCGCCCACTGGGCCAACGCCCTCCTGTTCGGCATCCTCATGGCGACCGCCCTGCCGCTCTACTTCGGATCACTGGCCGGCGTCATCGGCAAGCGGCATCTCATCGCCGAGGTCCACCTCTGGGCCGGAATCGCTCTGCCGGTGCCGATCGTGATCTCGCTCATCGGGCCGTGGGGGGCCCGGATGAGACGGGATGTCCGGCGCTTCAATCTTTGGAGCAGGGACGAGATCCGGTGGTTGAGAGATCTGGGCAGGACTCCGATCGTCCTCGACAAGTTCAATCCGGGTCAGAAGCTGAACGCCATCTTCGTCGGCGGGACCATCGTCGTCATGCTGGCCACCGGGTCGGTCATGCAGTGGTTCGGGCACTTTCCGGTCAGCTGGCGGACCGGGGCCACCTTCGTGCACGACGTACTCGCTCTTGCCGTCTTTGTGGTGGTGTTCGGCCACATCGTCTTTGCCCTCACCCATCCGGGGTCGATGCGTTCGATGATCAAGGGGTGGGTGACCGAAGCCTGGGCCGCCCGGCACGCGGCCGGCTGGCTGGAGGAGGAGAAGGGCGAGGAGGAGTCGGGGATCTCACGATGATCCTCGGACGCAGTGCCGCGCCCGGTCTTGGTCAGGCGTCATCGGCGCCGTAGACGTCGATCTGGGTCGCCTTCACCGATGCCCACACGGGCGCGCCCTCGGTGAGGCCGAGCTGGGACAGCGCCGCCGGGGTGATCTCCGCCGTCACCCGTACCGGACCGTCGAGGAGCACCCGGACCCGATCGCCCATGAGATGGACCGCCACAACCCGAGCCGGCCAGGTGTTTCGCGGGCTTCCCTCCGGTCGGTCGACATACAGGGCGATGTCACGTGGCGCGATGGCCGCGAACACGTCACCGCTCGACGGACTGGCCGTCTCCAGGGTCATGTCCTCGGCCAGAGTCAGAACCGTCCCCCGGCTCACACCCCGCAGGAGGTTGAGGCCCATGAGCTCGGCCACGTACTCCGTGCGGGGACGGGTGGTCACCTCCTCCATGGTTCCCTGCTGCACCACGACCCCCGCCTCGACGATGACCAGCCGGTCGGCAATGGCCGCCGCATCGAGCGGGTCATGGGTCACCATGACGCACGAGCCGCTGAACGCGGCGAGATGTCGCCGGAGCTGGTGCCGCACCGACCCACGGACACCGGCGTCGAGCGCGGCCATGGGCTCGTCGAGGAGCAGGAGCCTCGGCTCGGTGGCCAGCGCCCGGGCCATCGCCACCAGTTGGGCCTGCCCGCCGGAGAGCTCACCGGGCCTCGAACGGGCGCGGCCGGCGAGATCCATCCGATCGAGCCATTCGAGGGCCCGCCGGTTGGCCTCGGACTTGGACGCGCCTCTGCTCCGGAGGCCGAACGCCACATTGCCCACCGCGGTGAGGTGGGGGAACAACAGGTAGTCCTGGAACACCATCCCGCACGGCCGCCGTTCGGGTGGGACGAGCACCCCGGCCGCCGGGTCGTCGAGGACGGTGCCGTCGAGCACGATGCGGCCGGCGGTCAGCGGGCGCAGGCCGGCGAGCGCCCGGAGCAGTGTCGACTTGCCACTGCCGTTGGGCCCGAGCACGGCGAGCACCTCTCCGTCGGTCACGTCGAGATGGAGGTGCTCCTCGAATGCGCCGATGACGACATGGACTTCGGCGCCCAGGCTCACGAGTTGATGGCGCCCAACCAAGCCCCTCGCAAGGCGACGAGGACCACGATGGAGATGGCCAGGAGGGCGAGGGACAGGGCCACCGCCACGTGCTCGTTCTCCTGCAGGGCCAGATAGACGGCCAGTGGCAGGGTCTGGGTCCGGCCCTGGATGTCTCCGGCGAAGGTGATGGTGGCTCCGAACTCCCCGAGGGCGCGTGCCCAGGTGAGCGCAGTTCCGGCGATGAGCGAGGGGGAGATCATCGGGAGGGTCACCCGCCGGAAGGTGGTCCATCGCCCGGCCCCCAGACTGGACGCTGCCTCCTCGTAGCGACCGTCCATCGCACGCAGCGCGGCCTCGACGGTGATGATGAGGAACGGCATGGCCACGAAGGTCTCGGCCAGTACGGCGCCGGCCGTGCTGAAGGTGAACTGGATTCCGAGCCAGGCGTAGAGGGGCCGGCCGACCAGCCCGTCACGTCCGAAGGCGAGGAGCAGGGCCACACCCCCGACGACCGGGGGGAGCACCATAGGAAGGATCGTCAGTGCCCGCACCAGGTCCCGTCCCGGAAACCGGGTTCGGGCCAGCACCCAGGCCAGGGGTAGCCCGAGCACCAGCGACAGGCCGGTGGCCCACAGCGAGCACACCAGTGACAGCTTGAGGGCGTCGATGGCGATCGGTGTCGTGAGGTCCGTCCACAGGGTCGACCACGATGCCTTGGTGAGCAACCCGACCAGTGGGAGGGACAGGAACGCGACCGTCACGGTGGCCAGGGCGACCACGGAGGCCGACGGCCGCCGTAACCGGTCCGTTCGGCCCACCGCCAGACCGTCTCAGTGGGCGGGTAGGAAGCTGGCGGCTCGAAGAACCTTCTGACCGGTCGGGCCGAGAACGTACGCCACCCAGGCCAGGGCGAGCGAACGGTTCTTCGTCGACTTGACCACGGCGATGGGGTAGCTGGTGGTGACGTTCTGGGACGGCGGGATGGGGATGCCCACGCCCTGGTCGCCGACCGTCTTGGCGTTGGTCACGTAGACGAGGGCGGCATCGGCATCTCCCGTGGTCACCTCCGCGAACGTCGAGTCAACGTCCTGGCCCACGGTGACCTTCGAGGTCGGGATGGTGACATGGGCCTTCTCGAGGGCCTGCTCGGCGGTGGAGCCACAGGGTGCGCTGCTCACGCAGATGGCCACCACCTTGGCCTTGGTCAGGTCGGCCAGCGAATGGATGCCGAGTGGGTTCCCCGGCTTGACCACGATCTCCAACGAGTTGCGGGCGAAGGTCACCGGCGTGCCCGAGATGTCCCCCGCCTTCTGGACCGTCTCCATGTCGGATGGAGATGCTGACGCGAAGACGTCGGCCGGTGCGCCCTGGGTGATCTGGGTGGCCAGCGTGCCCGACGAGGCGAAGTCGAACTCGATGTTCGTACCGGGGTGTGCGGCCTTGAACTTGGTGGCCAATGTGCCGAAGGCGTCGGTGAGCGACGAGGCTGCCGACACCGTGATCGATCCGGTCAGCTTGGTCGCGGTCGTCGTGGACGTGCTCGGCGATCCCGAGGAGCTCCCGCACGCGGCCAGAGACACGGCTGCGGCCCCAAGGGCCGCCATCGCCATCCGGCGGGTCCGCCGACCACGGCTCGATCGCATCCTCGTCCCGTTCATGCCGGCTGGACCTGCATCATCACATCGGTGGACTTGACGACCGCGGTGGCGAGGTCGCCCTCCTCGAGCCGGAGATCGTCGGCGGCCTCACGGGTGAGGAGCGAGACGATCCGGAAGCGACCGGCACGGAGTTCGATGATGGCGGTCAGAGCATCCCGCTCCACCCGGGTCACGACGCCGCTGAACCGGTTGCGTGCGGACTGGGAGAGGAGCTGTTCCGGCGCATAGGCCCCGTCCTGTTCGCGGACGAACCGGGCAAGGGACGCGCCGTCGACCATCCGGCGGCCGCCGTCGGACCGGACGGTCTCGATCCGCCCCTCGTCGCACCAGCGACGGACCGTGTCCGTGCTCACCCCCAGGAGTTCGGCCAGCTGGCCGGGCCGGTACTGGGTCATGGCGGGGAAGTTATCCGTAAACCTCGGATAAGTCCAACTTATATTCGAGTAGGACCAGCAAATACTGGTTTCTTTGCTCTTTATCCCTCGACTTTGATCACAGGGCCGGGAGTGGAGCCTTCCAGTTCATCCGGCCATCGGCAGACCTCTCCCAGTCGCCGGACCGGCCGCCACTCTTGGCCCACAGGGTCAGTTCTTCGATCGACGAACAGGGATCGGAGTCGAGAAGCGGTTGGAAGAGCACCAGCGCGGCCACGGTGCAGGCGGTGAGGGCCTCCATCTCCACGCCGGTCCGCTCGGTGATCTCGGCGATGGCCGAGATCACCAGCCCTTCGGGTTGCCGGCTGATGTGGACGCTCAGGGCGTCGATCGGGATCGGATGGCAGAGGGGAAGGAGCGACGACGTCTGTTTGGCAGCCATGATTCCCGCGACCCGCGCCTCCTCCATCAGATCGGCGCCGGTCGCCGCCCGGCCCAGAGCCGCCACCGCCTCCGCCGAGGCGCGCACGGAACATCGGGCCTCGGCCACCCGCCGAGTCTGCGGCTTTCCGGTGACATCGACCATATGGGCCTTCCCGTGCTCGTCGACATGGGTCAGCCGCTCGGCCGCCGAGCTCCCGTCACCCGGCCCGGAGGCGATCATCCGCCGGACACCGGCGGGACGACTGCCACCTCGTCCTGTTCCGCCACCGACGTCCCCTCGGCGGCCGGTTCCCCGTTGATCCATATCTTCGACGTGCCCACGATGTCGGAGAACGCCGATCCGTACCGGGCTTCCGCCGTCCGGAGCACGTCGGCCACGGTGCAGCCGGCCACTTCGACGCGAGCCACGCCGGCCGCCTCGCGTGCAGGTCCGAACAGCCGGAGAACAGCCATCCCTAGGCCCCGATCATCGACATGGAACGGGCCGGTCGCAGAGGCCCGGGCTCGTTGATGCCGTGCCCGGGCATCTTGCCCCAGACGGCCCGCCGCAGGAGGAGCGCCAGCCGTAATGCCCACGTCGCCGCCCTCTCGACAGGAAGAGCCCGTTCCGTCACGCCGATCCAGTCTCGCTCGTCGGATTCGGAGGGCGGTTCGACCACCCCACCACCCTATTGCCGGCCGGTGCCGTGTCGGGCATCGCTCATCGACACGGACGGCGTTCAGTGTGGGTGTCCACCTCCCAAGAGCTCGAGGGCATGGGGGACGACATCGACGATGGACTTGATCGACTCGACCGCCCCGTTTGTCGATCCGGGAACGTTCACGATCAGGCACGAACCCACGGTCCCGGCGATGCCCCGCGAGAGGCGGCCGAGCGGACTGGAGGCCCGCATCGCCTCGGCCAGGCCGGGTGCCTCCCGTTCAACAATGGCACGGGTCGCCTCGGGGGTCAGGTCGGTGGGGGAGAACCCTGTGCCCCCGGTGGTCGCGATCAGACCGTGGAACCCGGTTGCCAGCTCGCCGAGCGCGGCGCTGACCGGCAACACGCCGTCGGGCACGGTCCGCACATCGACCACCCGGAAGCCGTATCCGCTCAAGGCATCGGCGAGTGCCGCTCCCGAACGATCCTGGCGCGCTCCTGCGTAGATCGACTCGG
>JBKQRT010000263.1:0-2634 GCA_052143895.1 Acidimicrobiales bacterium
CAAGCCAAGTCCGTCCGACGGCACATCGGGCTGGTCTTCCAGGAGCAAACGCTCGATGATCAGCTCACCGCAGAAGAGAACCTCCGGTTCCACGCCGTCCTCTATGGAGTGCCCCATGAGGAGGTCGACGGTCGGATCTCCCGGGTGTTGGAGTTGGTAGCCCTTTCGGATCGCCGCAGGGATCTCGTGTCGACATACTCAGGCGGAATGGCCCGCCGCCTCGAGATCGCCCGCGGCATGCTCCACACCCCCAGGGTCCTGTTCCTCGACGAGCCCACGGTCGGTCTCGACCCCCAGACCCGAGCCCTCATTTGGGACGACATCCAGCGGATGCGCCGGGAGGAAGGTGTCACCATCTTCCTCACCACCCACTACATGGACGAGGCCGAATACGCCGAGCGGATCGGCATCATCGACCACGGTTCAGTCATTGCCATCGACACGCCCGACGCCCTCAAGGCATCGGTCGGCACAGACACGGTGGCACTGGAGACGGCCGATGACGAGGCTGCCCTGGCGTCGCTGAAGTTGGCCGGATACGAGGTGGAGCGTACTGAGGACGGTCTGACTGCGTTCGTGGCCGACGAAGAAGCGTCTGTCGGCCCCATCGTGGCCGCCGCCGGTGTGCCGGTACGCACGGTGCGGGCTCACCGCCCGACGCTCGACGATGTGTTCTTGCACTTCACCGGCCGCGAGATACGAGAGCAGCACGGTGAGGCCGTACCCATGTTCGCCCGCGCTCGCGGCGCTCGCGGCGCTCGAAGGGGCTAAGGGAGCACTATGACCATCGCGACAGCCACCCATCCGACGACGCTGAGGGAGATCCCCGAGACTCGGGTCTCCGACGAGGTCCGCGTCGTCGGCATGGTGTGGGAACGCGAGCTCATCCGTTACGTACGGACCCGTACCCGGATTGTGAGCGGGCTGATCCAACCCATCTTGTTCCTATTCGTCCTCGGCTACGGCATGAGCGGGCTGGTGGGGACGACCGGAGGCTTCAACTTCCGGGAATTCGTCTATCCCGGCGTAGTGGCCATGAGCGTCGTCATGACCGCGATGTTCTCGGCGCTCTCGATCGTATGGGACCGTGAGTTCGGCTTCTTACGTGAGATGCTGGTCGCCCCGGTGAGCCGCACGTCCCTTGTGCTCGGCAAAACGGTCGGAGGCGCGACGGTCGCCGCGGTCCAGGGAACCATCATGCTGGTGCTCGCCCCGCTGGTCGGGATCCACCTCACCCCGATGCTGGTCGTCCAGATGATTGCCCTCGAGCTGCTGATGGCGGTGGCGATGACCACCTTCGGCGTCTTCGTGGCCAGCCGGATCCAGAAGATGGAGTCCTTCCAGGTTGTCATGCAGATGCTGCTCATGCCGATGCTCTTCCTCTCGGGAGCACTCTTCCCTCTCAACGGCCTGCCCGGCTGGTTGACGGTCATTACCCGGTTGAACCCGCTCACCTACGCCGTCGCACCTTTCCGCGAGGTCGTCTTCTCGGCCCAGAACATGTCGGCTGCGGCGCGAGCCCGCTTCCCGACCAGCGTGACCATCTTCGGCTACTCCTTGCCCATTTGGGTTGAACTCGCCATTGTGGTGATCTTCGCCCTGGTCTTCTTTGTGCTGGCGTTTCGGGGCCTGTCTCGTACCGAGTAGGGCCCGCTCGCCAACGGACCGCTCGAGACGAGGAGGTGGCTATGGAGATCGACAGCAGCGTCTGAATCGTCACCGGAGCGTCGTCTGGCATCGGAGCCGCCACGGCTCGCCTGCTGCGCTGTCTGGGCGCACGGGTGGTGCTCGCCGCACCCCGGGCCGAGCGACTCGAGATGCTGGCTGCGGAACTACCCGGCTCGCTCGCCGTCAGCACGGACCTCACCATCGCGGAGGAGATCGAGCGCCTCGTCGCACGGACCATCGATACCTAAGGCGGAACGCCCCCCGGAATGTTTCGCACGTCGGGACGTTCGGCCCTGTCTGAGATGGGCTGGTTGGTGAAGAGTCCACCTCATGACCGGTTCACGAACGCTATTGGTGGTGGCGCTGGTGCTTTGCCTGGCGCTCGGGGCCGCGTCCTGCTCCACGGCCAAGAAGAAGGCGCCGCAACGCACCACAACGACGACCACCACGACCACGACCACCTCCACCGCCCCGACATCGACCACTACGACGACCACCGTTCCACGACCCGCACCCCCGGCTGGCACCACGGTTCCGAGCGGCTTCGAGCCGGGCTCCGTGACCTTCGTCTCGGCCAGCACCGGGTTCGTGATCGGCATCGACGCATCGTGCGCCGCCGGGTCCTGCGTGGCCCTGGCCCGGACCGAGGACGCTGGATCGAGCTGGGTAGCCCTGCCCGTGCCGATCGCGGGGTACGTGAACCGCTTCGAGACCACTTCCACCTCCCCGCCGGTAAACGAGGTGCGCTTCGCCGACGAGCTCGACGGGTGGATCTATGGACCCTCGCTGTTCGCCACGCATGACGGCGGTGCGACTTGGCAGCAGCTCAATCTCGGTGGATCGGTCGTCTCCCTCGAGACCTCTGGAGGATACGTCGATGCGGTGGTCGCACCGTGCACTGGTGAGCAAGAGTGCGCCGGACAACTTCGTGTGGAGCAGGCGCCCGTGGCCGGCGGTCCCTTCACC